>JAHYIT010000044.1 GCA_019429205.1 Mariniphaga sp.
GACGACCGCATGCCCAAAGAACTGGCAGAAAAAGCTAAAATGCGAAAAGTAAGATTTCGCACCTTAGGCTGCTATCCGCTCACCGGAGCGGTGGATTCAGAAGCCGATACCATCGAAAAAATCGTTGAAGAAATGATGACAGTAACCGTTTCGGAACGCACCACCCGCGTTATTGACTTCGACCAGGAAGGAAGTATGGAACAAAAAAAACGGGAAGGGTATTTTTAAGATAATCTTGATTTGAAAAAGTTCAATGCACAATATCCTGAAATCAAAGTTTTTGAGTTCAAAAAATCACATGATCGTTTTTTAATCATCGACCAAAAAACGGTTTATCATATTGGAGCTTCCCTGAAAGACCTTGGAAAAAAATGGTTTGCATGCTCAAAAATTCAAATAAACGCCGAAGAAATGATCACCAAACTTTCTGAAAATGATAAAATAGAATATAATTGACAACTATGGAAAACACAAATCTCGACATAAAAGCTTTTCTTGACCAGGATCAAAAAAAGGATCTTCTCCGTCTGCTTACTGCTGGTAGCGTTGACGATGGCAAATCAACACTTATCGGGCGCCTGATGTTCGATAGTAAAATGCTGTATGAAGACCAACTGGCTGCCCTCGAAAAAGACAGCAAACGGATGGGCCACGCAGGCGAAGATATCGATTATGCACTTCTGCTCGATGGACTGAAAGCCGAACGCGAACAGGGAATTACCATTGATGTCGCATATCGCTACTTTTCAACAGCCAAACGAAAATTTATTATTGCCGATACGCCCGGGCACGAACAATACACCCGAAACATGATTACGGGCGGCTCAACAGCCAACCTGGCCATTATACTCATTGATGCCACAAAAGGGGTGATTACCCAAACACGGCGGCATACCTTTCTGGTTTCGCTGTTGGGAATTAATCACGTAGTGCTGGCTGTAAACAAAATGGATTTGGTGGATTTCAACCAGAAAATCTTCGATGATATTTGCGCCGATTATAAAAATTTTGTAACCCAGCTCGACATTCCCGATGTGGAATTTATTCCGCTTTCGGCATTAAAAGGCGACAACGTGGTTGAAATTTCAGACAAAATGCCATGGTACCACGGAAAAAGTATGCTTGAGTTTCTGGAAACAGTTCATGTAAGCAGTGACCGGAACTACGATGATTTCCGTTTTCCTGTGCAGTATGTATTGCGCCCCGACCGCGATTTCCGTGGTTTTGCCGGAAAAGTAGCCAGCGGGATTGTGAAACAGGGTGATACAGTAATGGCGCTGCCGTCACGGAAAATATCAAAAGTGAAGGCTATGCCATCATACGACGGGAACCTCGAAAAAGCCTTCCCTCCGCAATCAGTAACCATTGTTCTGGAAGATGAAATCGACATTTCACGGGGAGAAATGCTGGTCAATCCCGACAACCTGCCCCGCACAGAACGTCATTTTGAAGCCATGCTGGTTTGGATGGACGAAGAACCCATGGATCTTTCCACCCAGTTTTTTCTGAAACAGACCACAAACACCACCCGTGCCCGCATTGACATGCTACGTCATAAAATAGATGTGAATACCCTCGATAAATCGGAGGTGGATAAACTCACGCTCAACGAGATTGGCCGCGCTGTTTTTACCACAGCCAAACCTCTGTTTTTCGACCCCTATAAAAAAAATAAAAACACCGGTTCGTTTGTGCTCATTCACCCGGTTACCAACAACACCGTGGCTGTTGGAATGATTCTCGATAAACTGGAAAGCAAAAACCTGCCATCGCGCATTTCCGATATCGACAAACAAAAAATCAAAAAAGGAAAATCACTTATTTCCACTGAAAACCGGCAGGCAAAACTTAATCAAAAAGGTGTAACGTTGTGGTTTACCGGATTGCATGGTTCAGGGAAAAACGAACTGGCATTCAGCCTCGAAAAGAAACTTTTTGACAATGGAGCAACCGCTGTTTTATTGGATGGAAGCTCCCTTCGATCAGGATTGAATCGTGAACTGGATTTTTCGCCTGCCGACCGGGCAGAGCAACTGCGACGGGTTGCACATATTTGCAAAATACTGAACGACCAGGGAATTATTACCATCTGCTCGTTTATTTCGCGTAATCAGTCGCTGCGCGATCAGGTGGCAGAAATTATTGGAAAAGAAAGATTCAACCTGTTCTATATGAACGCGTCGCTGAATTATTGCAAATCAAATAAACCCGAGCTTTATATTCAGGCTGAAAAAGGAGAGATAGAAAACCTTCCGGGTGTGGATTTGGAATATGAAAAACCTTTAAATGCAAGCCTCATTTTCAATCCTGAAGAAAACGAATTTAATATAGACAGGATTTTGGATTACCTTGAAAGCAGCAAAATTTTTCCTTTAAAGTGAATTGGTCATGAAGATTTTGGTCACAGGCGCCTCAGGATTTATTGGATTTCATCTGGTTCAAAAACTCTTGGAATCAAGCAGTACCGTAGTGGGAATTGATAATATTAACGATTATTATTCGCCCGAATTAAAATTTGAACGGCTGCAGCAAACTGGAATTTCTAAAGATGTTACCATTTGGAATCAAAAAATTGTAAGCAGTACAAATGCAAATTACTCCTTTTTAAGGATGAACCTGGAAGATGAAGAAGCGATAGACCATTTATTTAAAACAGAAAAATTTGATATGGTTTGTAACCTCGCGGCACAGGCAGGTGTACGATACAGTATTGAAAACCCAAAAGCTTATATTCAAAGTAATATTGTAGGATTTTCAAACATACTTGAGGCTTGCCGGCATAACAAAATAAAACACCTGGTTTATGCCAGCTCATCAAGCGTTTACGGCAACAGTAAAAAGATGCCGCTTTCCACAACCGACTCAGTGGACAATCCTATAAGTTTGTATGCAGCCACAAAAAAAAGCAACGAGCTAATGGCTCATACTTACAGCCATTTGTATTCTATTCCAACGACAGGACTTCGGTTTTTTACCGTTTACGGACCATGGGGCCGGCCCGATATGGCCTATTTTTCTTTCACAAAAGCCATTTTGGAAAATAAGCCAATTAAAATTTTCAACCACGGAGATTTATATCGCGACTTCACTTACATTGATGATATTGTGGAAGGGATTGTTAAAGTTCTGCATAAAACACCTGATTACAAACCACCCTATGCGGTTTACAACATTGGAAATTCATCGCCGGTTAAACTGATGGATTTCATTGAAACCATTGAAAAAGCCCTGGGCAAAAAAGCTGTTAAAGAATTTCACGAAATGCAACCGGGTGATGTGTATAAAACCTTTGCCGATGTTAGTGAGTTGGAAAAAAATTTCGGTTACGCTCCCACCACTCCTTTGGAAAAAGGAATTGGTAAATTTGTTAACTGGTATAAATCGTATTTTAACGTTTAAAAGTGCCGCACTGAAACACAAAAAGGACTGGCAGTTTCCTGACAGTCCTTTTTGATAATTTCGAATTGATATTATAAACGCTTCAGATTCTAAGCCTCTTCGACAGAACCTAAAACAGTTTTTCCTTCAAGATGAAGATCGTCGGCCCTTTTATTTACTCTGCTACCTAAAGCGCCATAGAACAACAGGTAACCCAGTCCGGCTATAATTACCCAATAACTCATTTCATAATTGGCAACATCGGCAACCCAACCCTGAATGGCAGGAAGGATTCCACCGCCGGCAACCAATACCATGAAAATACCGGATGCAGCAGCCAGGTATTTACCTAAGCCTTCAACAGCAAGGTTGAAAATACTTCCCCACATAATTGAGGTACATAATCCAACCAGTGCCAGGAAAAAGAACTTAATGGGTACAGAATACAGTCCAAATTTCAGTGCACCTCCCACCACATTGAAAGTAGGCATGGAGAACTCGGTTTTTGCTGGCCAGAAAATGGCTAAAAGTACGAGAATCAATCCAACGAGTGACGCAGTGCTTAACATACTTCGGCTTGAAATTTTATGGCCGAAACCTGCACCGAACAAACGGCCAACCAACATAAGCAGCCAGTAAAATCCTACTACACCACCTGCAATTCCGGCACTAATTCCCAGTCCCGGAGTATCTCTTCCGTCGAGAATCCGTTGAGCAGTTTCGTAAGCATCCTGGCTTACAGCATCAGGCTGACTGGCATAAGTTGCAATAATTTCCTGCGATTGTTCGATGCTTGGTGTTGTCATATACAAGTTTGCAATACCCGGTGTTCCAACTTCAACACCCACATAAACAAAAATTGCAATGGCGCCCAAAACAAAATGACGGAATTTCAGCGCACCTGACATCAGACTGCCCAGAGGTTCTTTGGGCTGATCGGCATGAGGTTCAGGAATAGAAGTGGCCCACAGAATAAAAAATACGAGAGCGAATACACCCAAAGCAATATACAGAATGGGAAAAACATCTGTAATATTGGCTTTTGTGGCTTCTCCAATCAGAATACCTACAAATACCGGGGTAAAAGTAGCCATCACTGAATTAAAAGAACCACCAACCTGTATAAGCTGGTTTCCTTTGTTTCCGCCTCCGCCAAGTGTGTTTAACATCGGGTTTACCACAATGTTTAATAAACACATTGAAAAACCTGCCACGAATGCACCTAACAGATATACTCCAAAACTTTCGGCATGTCCCGAAAGATATTGAATTCCAACACCTACAAATCCGACTGCGATTGCAATCAGTGCAGTGCGTTTATATCCCACTTTCTGAAGCAAAATCCCTCCAGGGATACCCATTACTGCATAAGCAATAAAATTTGCAAAATTCCCCAGCATCCCCAGCGAGTTGGGAACATTAAACTGGTTTTTCAGAACAATACCCATAGGCGCAGCCAAATTGGTAACAAATGAGATCATACCAAACAGTAAGATCATCATAATGATGGGCAGCACATAACTTTTGTTTTGATTCATAATAATAACTTTAAATGGATTAAGTAATTTTTTATTTATTTATAGTTGCTATCTGAAACTGAATTTTCCGGTTTTATTCGATCGTGGTAAAAGTATAAAATTATTGTTATCAAAAAAGCCGGAAAGCAGTAACTTTTTACAGATCGAGTTTAACAGCACCTTTTCTTCTGATAAATAATTTATGACAACTCCCTTTTCCGTAAACATGTTCCAGCGTTTCAACATATTCGTCAAGTTTTTCCTGCGGCACAAAAGCCTGAATTGTTCCGCCAAATCCACCGCCGTGAACACGCCAGGCGCCGTTTCCCTTCAGAACCATTTCGCTTAGTGCCAAAGCCAGGGAAACAACCTGTTCATCTTTATGTACTACATCAAAAATATTTTGATTGTACATAAAAGAACTGTAACCCGACTCGACAACCATTTTAAGAAAGCCTTGAAAATCATTGCTTTCAAGTGCAGCAACCTGATCGACAACACGTTGGTTGTCTCCCTGAAAATGATAGGCACGCAGAATGGCCCGGTCACCTGTTTTTTTACGAATCTCCGGAATTTTTTTCACGATTTGTCCGAGTGAAACTTCGCGTAAAACTTTGGCGCCAAGCTCAGCTGCTACCGATTTCATTTCGGTGGGCAAAGAAGCATATTCAGCCTGTGAAGCAGCATCATCGTGTCCGCCGCCAACATCAGTAATAACCAGTGAAAATCCTGTAGAAACAAAGTCAAAATCAATTTCTTTAACCACAGGATTAGCCGGATCTTTAAAATCGATGGTAATTAATCCGCCCACCGAACAAGCTGTTTGATCCATTAATCCGCATGGTTTTCCAAAATAATTGTTTTCGGCCCACTGCCCGATTATGGCATTTTCTACTGCCGGCATTTTACCATCGTTAAACAATACATTGATAATTTCGCCAATAAGCACTTCAAAGGAAGCAGATGAACTCAACCCTGAACCTTTGGGAACCCTTCCATCAATACAAGCGTCAAAACCACCTGTTTTATAGCCATTTTCCTGCATTTTGGCACAAATACCTTTTACCAGTGAATTCGATGTGTAAAAATTAGATTCATCAATAGCCAAAGATGAAATATCAACCTGAAATTCGGGATAACCTGAAGATTTAATTCGGATGGTGTTGCTTCCGTTGGCTGCTGCAACAGCAATATTGTCAAGGTTCACCGCACCTGCAAGCACCCTTCCGTGGTTATGGTCGGTATGATTTCCGCCAATTTCAGTTCGCCCGGGAGAACTAAACAAAAGAACATCGTCTTTCCCATACGTTTTCTGAAAATCATCAAGCAGGTTGCTGTACCTTTCAGCCTGTTCTTTTAACACTTTTTCTTCGGTTCCGTACAACTCATTAAACAACAAGTTATTACCATCGTTAATTTTTTCAATTAAACTATCAATCTTTGCCATAATTTAAAATTTGGTTATTCCTTTATAAACATTACAATTCCATCAGGTTGAGTTTATTTCAATCATTTAAGCCAGCCATACAACTGGTAGGTACCAGTAGGTGATTACGCAAATATATATTTTAATAACGGAATAGCAGTTTTTAAACTAAAATGTTTCATAACACCACTTTTTTTACAGGCTTTTTCGAACAATTAGTTTGGAAGGATTGCGCACATTCCCGTTTTTGCGGTGTAAAAGCATATTTCCCAACGTTTTACCCATTTCAGTAAAATCTGTTGATATTGTTGTAATCCCTCCGGCAACAACTTCCTTCAACATCGTATCGTTAAAAGAAACAATTCCAAATTTTTTGCCCAGTTTATATTTATAATCTTTGGCCATTTTAACCAATTGCACCAAATCACGATCAGAAATCAAAAACCAGGCTTCGTATAATCCGGGACGCATGCCGTTAATTGATTTAACCACCTCATATTCAAAATGACATTCTTTACAAAAACGTTCAAAACCTTTTATTCGTTCTATGGGTTCTTTTCCGCCCGGATTTACAAAAACCAGTTTCCGGTATTTTTTCAATAAAGGTTTACCCTCATTTAATGCATCATAAAAATCCATTTCAAAATCCTGATAAACAACCGGATAATTAATAAGATCAGACTTTAGCCTGTCGATAATAAAAACCTTGTCGGCAGGAAGTTTTGAAATTAAATGGCTGGTATTGTCAAAAGTTGCCGGCATAATAATATAGGAAGTAAAATGGCCGATACTTTCCAGAATAAGATTTTTAAACACCTTATAATTAAAATGATGAAAAAACAGCTCAACACTGGCTTTTCCTTTCATGGTATTTACCAGAGAATTGTATAAATCTTCCTTAAAAGCGTTCAATTCGTCAAATAAAACAAATACTTTTTCTTCACGGTCGGTTTCTGTTGTTGAAATATAATATCCTTTACCAGGCTGGCTGATTAAAATTCCTTTTGATTTTAACTCGCTAAACGCCATCATAACGGTATCGCGGCTTAGACTATATTCTGTACAAATCTGATTTATCGATGGAATTTTATCTCCCTTTATAAGTTTTCCGTGTTCTATGGCGTTGCAAACCGAATCGATAATTTGCCGGTATTTTGGTTGAGGTGATCTGGCATTGATTTTAATAACTTCCTTCAAGGTATTTGATTTAGGTTTTAGCAAAAATAATTTAAAAGCTCAAATGTAAACATGTTTTATAACACTACCAGTACCTACCAGTTTGCAATATCAATTTTTGCATTTTTGTGCAGAAGTATTGGAAATTCAATATATCTTCTCAAAAAATTGCATCAATAAATTTAAAAAATAACGCATGAACGTACAATCAGAAAAATTCGGAAACCTTACTGACGGGCGGGAAGTAGAACTTTTTACTCTAACCGGCAACAATGGTCTGGAAGTAAAAATAACCAATTTTGGAATAATTATTACAACCATAACGATGCCCGACAAAAGTGGTGTACGGGAAAATATTGTCTGCGGTTTTAATAAGCTCGAAAATTATGTGAGTGATGAATACCTCGGAAGCTATCCCTATTTCGGTGCTGTAATAGGCCGGTTTGGGAACCGTATTGCAAACGGTCATCTCGAAATTGAAGGCAAAATTTATGACCTCGCAGTAAACAACGGGCCCAATCATTTGCATGGTGGCAAAACCGGTTTCGACAAACGTTTGTGGAATGCCAAACCATACCAAACCGAAGAGGTTGTTGGTGTGGAATTCTCCTATCTGAGTCCGCACATGGAAGAGAATTACCCGGGAAACCTCCAGGTAAGATGCATTTGCTCTTTAACGCCTGCCAATGAACTGGTTTTGGAATATGTGGCCGAAACCGACCAAACTACTGTGGTAAATCTGACCAACCACACCTATTTCAACCTCACCGGTGGAAAAGAAAACATTTTAAACCATGAACTTAAACTTTCTGCTTCAAAAATGACGGAAATGGTGGAACAAATTCCTACCGGAAAAATTTCCGACACAAAAAATACGCCCTTTGATTTTAGTGAATATAAAACCTTTGCAAAAGATTTAGGCCAGTTACCCACCGGCTATGACGATAATTTTGTGTTGGAAAACGAAACCGGAGAATTGAAATATACCGGAACTTTACGCGAAAAGAAAAGTGGGAGGCAGGTTGAAATTTTCACTTCCCAACCCGGAATGCAGCTTTACACAGGTTACTGGATTCCTGAATTGACAATAAACGGAGATAAAAAATTCGGAAGTTATTCAGGTGTAGCTTTGGAAACACAGCACTATCCCGATTCGGTTCACCAACCAAATTTTCCATCAACACTGTTAAAACCCGGAGAAAAATACAACGAAAAAACAATTTATAAGTTTTCTTTGCTTTAAAATCAAGATTCCATTAATCACCAGGTGACAAAATATTCACCAGTTGGTTTTATACTAAAAACGGGATAAATTTATACATTTATGTAAGTTGGCACATTTTATCCCGTGCGAAGTATAATATTTAAACTCACCAACCCTTTTAAAACCTCTCAATATTCCTAATTTTTGCTACTTTTGGATCGAAAACAAAAAAATTACCAAATCAAAAGGTATGAAAACCATCATCGAACTTTTTGAAACAGCAGTTGCCAATTATCCAAACAACATTTACCTCTGGGAAAAAAAAGACGGAAAATTTGAAGGAACTTCCTATAAAGAAACAAGGGAGAAAGTTCTGAATCTTGCTGCAGGCTTGATTGCTATCGGCATGAAAAAAGGCGATCGTTCCGGATTGATTTCGGATGGGAGAAATGATTGGATAATCAGTGAGTTGGGCATGCTTTATGCCGGCGGCGTAAATGTGCCGCTTTCCATTCGTTTGCACGAAACTGAACTTATTTTCAGGCTTCAACACAGCGGAAGCAGTTACATTTTTGTTTCGGGTCCGCACGCTGCAAAAGTGGAAGCCATTCGTAATTCTCTGCCAGAACTGAAAAAAGTTATATTTCTCGATGGAAAAGAAAATCCGGCAGAAAACGATATTAATTACCAGGAGCTGATAAAACTCGGTGAAGAGTATATTAAATCACATAAAGAAGAAGTGGAATCCATCTCGAAAAACATTCAACCCAACGATCTGGCTAATATTAGCTACACATCGGGCACAACTGCCGATCCTAAAGGAATAATGCTTTCGCACCTGAATTACGCAGCAAACGTTGTGCAGTCAAACACTTTAATGGAACTTCATTCCGATTGGCGCACACTGGCCATTCTGCCCTGGGACCATGCCTTTGCACACACCTGCTGTTTGTATGCATTTATGTATAAAGGAGCGAGCATTGCCTCGGTAGAAGTGGGAAAAACACCTCTGGAAACATTAAAAAATATTCCGCAGAATATTAAAGAAATTAAGCCCACTATTCTGATGAGTGTTCCTGCGTTTAGCAAAAAATTCAGGCAAAACATCGAAGTACAAATCCGGAAAAAAGGTGAAACACTTTATAAGGTTTTTCAGTTTGCCTTAAAAGTGGGTTATGCACACAACGGAATGGGTTATAACCGCGGCAAGGGATGGCGTTTTTTATTAAAACCCCTCCTTTGGATTTTCGATAAAATCCTGTTTAAAAAAATACGGGAAGGTTTTGGAGGCGAACTGAAATTTTTCATTGGAGGCGGCGCACTGCTCGATGTGGAATTGCAAAAGTTCTTTTTTGCCATTGGAATGCCGGTTTGCCAGGGATACGGCCTCACCGAAGCCGCACCGGTTATATCTTCCAACGCACTTCATGCTGTTAAATTTGGTTCTTCGGGCAAGTTGGCAAAATACCTTGAAGTTAAAATACTGGATGAAGACGGCAACGAAATGCCAGTCGGAAAGAAAGGAGAGATTGTGGTGAAAGGCGACAATGTGATGCTGGGGTACTGGAATAATCCCACCGCCACTGCCGAAACTATTAAAAACGGCTGGTTGCATACCGGCGACATGGGATATTTGGACAAAGACGGATTTCTTTATGTTCTGGGAAGATTCAAAAGCCTGCTTATAGGAAACGACGGGGAAAAATACAGCCCGGAAGGTATTGAAGAAGCAATTGTAGAACAGTCACCTTATATCCAGCAAATGATGCTATACAATAACCAAAACCCTTACACATCGGCTATGATAGTTCCTGATATTGAAGCCATTAACAGGGAACTGAATAAACGAAATATAAAACCGGGAAGCGAAGAGGGCAACAATGAATCGGTGCAAATTCTTTTAAATGAAATCCAGGATTACAAAAAAGGAGGCCAGTATGAAAATATGTTCCCGGAACGATGGCTGCCGGCAACATTTGTTGTTTTGCCCGAGGCGTTTAACCAGGAAAACGGATTGATGAACACAACCATGAAAATGGTCCGCGGTAAAATCTGCGAATTTTTCAGTAAAGAGCTCGAATTTTTATATACTCCGCTTGCCAGAAATATTATAAACGATGTGAACCTGGCGGCCATAAAAAAATGGAATTCATAATGCAATAAAGCCACGGAAAATGATAATTGAAACCTTTTGTTACCCACGGGCAGCGGTTATCGGAAATCCGTCAGACGGATATTACGGAAAAACCATCGCCTTTCTTTTTTCAAATTTTCAGGCGAAAGTGCAACTCTACCAAACTCCCGAACTGGACATTCAGCCACAACGGCTTGACAAAACCAGTTTTAACAGCATTAAGGAATTGGTTGAAAATGTGAATAGTTCAGGTTATTACGGAGGAATACGTTTGCTTAAAGCAACCATCAAAGTTTTTTACGATTACTGCCAGGAGTGTCACATTCAGCTCGACAATCGGAATTTCACCATCAGGTACGATTCGAACATTCCACTTCGGCTGGGGCTTGCAGGAAGCAGTGCTATCATAACCGCTTGCATGAAAGCTTTAATTTCGTTTTATGGTGTGGCCATTCCCAAACCCATTCTGGCCAACCTGGTATTAAGTGTTGAAGACAAAGAACTTGGCATTGCTGCCGGCCTGCAGGACCGTGTGGCGCAGGCTTACGGTCAGCCGGTTTACATGGATTTCAACAAGGAAACAATGCAAAAACAAGGTTTTGGTAATTACGAAGTGCTTGATGCCTCAAAGTTCCCAAATATGTATATCGCTTTCCGGAAAAATCTTTCAGAAGGAACTGAAGTCCTGCATAACAACCTGCGCGCCCGATTCAATATTGGCGAGAAACGAGTGCTGGAGGCCATGGAACAATGGGGCAGTTACACCGAAAGCTTTCGGGAAGCGCTGAAAACCCGTGATTACAAAACCATGCATGAACTCATAAACGCCAATTTCGATTTACGCCGCAGCCTGATTGCCATCACAAAAGGTAATATTGAAATGGTGGAAGCAGCCCGCTCAGTGGGTGCTTCAGCAAAATTTACCGGTTCAGGGGGGGCAATTATTGGCACTTACGAAAATGAGGAGATGTACCAAAAACTGGTGAAAACCATGGAGAAAAAAGAAATAGAAGTGATAAAACCCAATATAGTAAATTGATTTTAACATGATTAAAAAAGCAGTAATCCCTGCCGCCGGGTGGGGTACCCGATTTTTACCTATCACCAAATCGCAACCTAAAGAAATGATCCCGATTGTTGACACACCGGTTATTCAGTATGTAGTGGAAGAAGCCGTTGCAAGTGGAATTACCGATATCCTCATGATTATCGGAAAAGGGAAACGCGCCATCGAAGAACATTTCGATCGCAGCCTCCAACTGGAAGAGTCGCTAATAGCAAAGAAACAGTTTGATTTGCTGGAACAAATCAAAAAAATATCGAACCTGGCCAACATTCATTTTATCTGGCAAAAGGAGATGAACGGACTGGGCGATGCCATTCGTTATGCCCGCGATCATGTTGGTAAAGAGCCATTTGCCGTTTTACTTGGCGATACGCTCATTGCCGGTAAAGGTGAACCTATAACCAAACAACTCATTGACGTTTATGAACGTTACAAAAGTTCGGTGGTGGCGCTTGAAGAGGTTCCGATGGAAAATGTACACCGCTATGGTGTGATAAAAGGTAAAAATCTGGAAAAACATGTGTTGATTGCAGAAGATTTTATCGAAAAACCTTCAATAGAAGAAGCACCATCCAACCTGGCCATTGCAAGCCGGTACATTTTTACCCCCGAAATTTTCGATTACCTGGAAAAAACCCAACCGGGCAAAAACAACGAAATTCAGCTTACTGATGCCATGCGCGAAATGGTAAAAAAATACGCCATGTACGGGCTGAAATTCAAAGGCATACGTTACGATATCGGGAATAAGCTCGACTTCCTGAAAACCAATATCATTTACGGACTGGAGCACGAGGAAGTAGGTAAACCCTTGCGTGAGTGGCTGAAAAAGTTTGCCGCTGATTTGTAGCTTTGGAAGAATAATCTGATATTTTTTTCCGGGGAAATATAAACCTGCCATACGACTGGGGAATAAAAGGGCCATTTCAGGAAGGCCCAAATCCCGAAGTGGGTGGCGGAATGGGCAGATTGCCAAGCCATGGTGTGGCCTGGTAACGCAAAAAACTCGACATCCAAAATCCGATGCAGGTAAATCCATCTTCCTTCAAATTGACGGAGCCATGTCGTTTGCCATGGTTTGGCTTAACGGAAATTTGGTTGGCGGCTGGCCTTACGGGTACAATTCCTGGCAATTGTCAGATCAGAACGTGGGAAGAAAGGCGACATCGCAGTTAAAGTAAAATCACCAGGTTTGGAAGAAACTACGGTGCATATCAGCAGCAAATAAAAAGACAGAAAAAAATGAGTGAATTTTAATTCCTGCCCAAAAAAAGCATGCACTGATTTCTTAAAAATCCTAAAACATCACTGCTTCTTCCAAAAAATTCAGAACAAATAAAATTCTTACACGTTAGAATTTTTATAAGGCTGCATTTTGTGCGTTGTTTACGTTAAAAAAATCATTATTAATTCAAAACTCACATCATTATGATTACCAAAAAAGAATTACTGGAATTAACCCAAATGCAAAATTCACCTGCCGTTTCGGTTTTTATACCCACTCACCGCGCCGGGAAAGAAACACTTAACGGGGAAGATGCACTGAAGTTGAAAAATCAGCTAAAAGAAGTGAAGCACAAACTGGAAAAAATGGGTATTCACAAAAATGAAATAAAAAAATTTACAGCCCCAATAACCAACCTGATTAATGATGGCGAATTTTGGCGGCATCAATCTGACGGGCTGGCAGTTTTTCTTTCGGAAAATGAATTTAAAACATACACATTGCCGGTACATTTCGAAGAATACTCCACTGTTTCAAAAGAATTTTACCTAAAACCGCTTATGCCTTTGTTTAACGGAGACGGATGTTTTTACCTGCTCACATTAAAAGCAGATGCAGTAGGTTTTTATGAAGGTACCCGGCACAACATAACCGAAATTGAAGTTGATGACCTAACTCCATCTCGCCTGGAAGATGTAGTGGGATACGATTTTGAACAGAAAAGTTTACAGTTCAGAACACAGCAGGGAAACCAGGGCGAAGGAACATTTCATGGGCATGCAAAAAGCGATGAAAAGGCCAAAAACGAATTGTTACAGTATTTCCGCGCAATTGACAAAGGTTTAATGAAAATTCTGCATAACGATCAAACTCCGCCGATGGTTTTGGCCTGTCTGGATTACCATTTCCCAATTTATAAAGAAGCCAATTCATATCAAAACCTATATGCTCAGCACATTTCCGGCAATCCGGCAGACATGGATTCACTGGAATTGCATGAAAAAGCATGGACTCTGCTGAAACCTCATTTCAACCGGAAACGCCAGGATAAAAAAGCACTATTCCGTGAACTGAGCAAATCAGGAAAAACATCCACCGACCTGAATGAAATATTAACCGCGGTCCAACTGGGAAAAGTAGATACCCTTTTTATTGAAAAAAACGGCGATATTTTTGGCCAGTACAACTATGAAACGGGATTGCTTACAGCAGAAAAAAAAACAAACTCAACAGGAATTCCGCTTTTAAATTTCGCTGCCGTAAAAGTTTTTGAACAGGGTGGAAAAGTGTTTCTTGAAGACAAGAAGAATTTACCCGATTCAACTTCGCAAATAAATGCAGTTTACAGGTACTGAAAAAAGGATTGGGTTATGGGATGATAAAAGAAGATTTATCACTTACCGATAAATTTATGCTTTTGAAGGATTTGGGATTCGACGGTGTTGAATTCCATCCGGGAACTCATTCCCCATGCTGAAAAAACCGGGGTTCAAATTGCGTTGGAAAACGTCTGGAACAATTTCCTGATCAGCCCGGTTGAAGCCAGAAGGTTTGTGGACGAAATCAACCATCCGCTGGTTGGCTGGTATTTTGATGTAGGCAACATTTTACGTTATGGCTGGCCCGAACACTGGATTAAAACACTAAATGCCCGGATTATGAAAATTCATGTTAAAGAATTCAGCCGGCAACTAATGAACGATGAAGGATTACGAAAAGGGTTTCAGGTGAACTTACTGGATGGCGACAACAACTGGCCCGAAATAATGAAAGCTGTAAAAGAAATTAACTACAATGGAGGCTGGATAATTGCCGAAGTCAGCGGAGGCAATCGGAACCGCCTGAAAGACATTTCGGAAAGGATGGATAAGATTATTCGTTACGTTTGATTTTATCATGATTATTTCCCAGCCCGATGCGCAAAAAAAAGACTGCCTTTTTGAGACAGCCTTATACTTTTTGTGCACGGGAGGAGAGACTCGAACTCCCGACACCTGGTTTTGGAGACCAGTGCTCTACCAACTGAGCTACACCCGTATTTATTTTGCGACTGCAAATATAGTAATTCATTCCAAATTACCTAAAAACCCTGAAAAGTTATCAACAAGTTTCTGTACAAAAAAATCCACCAGTTTCCTGGTGGATTTTTTGCGGAGAGAGAGGGATTCGAACCCCCGGAACCTCGCAGTTCAACGGTTTTCAAGACCGCCGCAATCGACCACTCTGCCATCTCTCCGGGCGCGACAAAAGTAGAATTTTTTTTTAATCCTGAAAAACCTAATCGTTAAAAAAATTTGGAATTGCTGAAAAAAAAGGGGGTTTAAGGTTGTTTTTTTAAAACTTATTTCTGAATTTAGCTAAGATTTTAAAAAGGGTTCTCTGAAACTATTGATTTTACTGGCTTTCCGGGAATGTGTAATTCCAAAAGTCATGGAATAAAACAAGAAATAACTATTATAATTTGCTTATTTACAATAATTTAGTTTTTCATTTAAATTTTTAATTTATGAACAAAGCACAATTAATTGATGCAATGGCCGCCGGAGCAGGCCTGACAAAAGCTGATGCAAAAAAAGCTCTTGACGCTTTTATAAGCGCAACTACTGACGCCCTGAAGGGTGGAGACAGGGTAGCACTAATCTCATTTGGAACTTTTTCAGTTAGTGAACGTGGTGCCCGCACCGGAAGAAATCCACAAACAGGGAAAGAAATTAAAATCCCTGCTAAAAAAGTGGTGAAATTTAAAGCAGGTGCCGACTTGGCTGATGCAGTATCCTAATTAAAACGGATACAGAAAAAATTGAAGGGGAGCATTTGCTTCCCTTTTTTTTATTGTTGTAGTTTAATCAAAATTAAATGCAAAAAGAATTAATTAACCATTTATCACAATTTGTTACTGAGGAAAGATTGAAGTTATTTGAAAAAGTACTGGAAAACAGAACTACTTACATTACTTTGGTTTTGGAGGACATTTTTCAGCCACAAAATGCCAGTGCTGTTCTGCGAACATGCGATTGTTTTGGTATTCAGCATATACATATTATTGAGAACAGAAATGAATTTACTGTCGATCGTGAAGTAGCCATGGGAGCATCGAAATGGCTGAGTTTGCACAAATACAACCAAAAAGAACAAAACAGTCTGGAAGCCATAAAAAAAATAAAAAAAATGGGTTATCGAATAGTGGCAACGTCACCTCATATTAACGACCAGCTTTTACCCGAATTTGATCTTACCCAGGGAAAAGCAGCTATAGTTTTTGGTTCAGAATTACCTGGAATTTCTGAAACAATTATGAATGAAGCTGACGAGTTTTTGAAAATTCCCATGTATGGATTTACTGAAAGTTTTAATATTTCAGTTTCGGCTGCCATAGTTTTGTATCAGTTGTCACAAAAATTGCGCAATCAACCTGAAATCAACTGGAAACTGAGTGAAGAAGAAAGTAACGAAATAGAATTAGCCTGGTTACGCGCCACAATTAAGCGAAGCAGCGCGATAGAAAAAAAATTTTTGAAGGAAAAAAAATGAATGAGAATTAATTTTTCACCATCAACTTCTTCAGCTTCGCCAAAGTAATCAGTTCAACGCCCTTTTTTTCCCATGCATCAAAGGGTAACGGAATATTGGGAAGTTCTTTAATGGCATCTTTTATTACATAAACCTTTTTTACTTTTTTCACAAGACCTTTTACAGCCGCATCCACACAAACATTGGTGGTAACACCATAAACCACAACCGTATCAGGATTCAGTTGTTTCAAAATAGTATTAGTCATCGGATTCCCGTCAAAAACATCAAAAGCATCTTTCCTGATGATAAAATTCCTGTGCTCTTTCCTGTTAAAAAGATCGGGAGTAATTAGATATTCTTTATCCCAGTCAAAAATAATGGAATCCTCGGGGTCTGTTTCCCTTATAAAATCAGCACCACGGGTACCAGCCATACAATGTTCAGGAAAAGTATTTACAAAATCGGGAGAAGAATCAAGTTCCGCCGAATTGGGATAATGATAATCTGCCGTATTTACTACTCTGATTGATTTTTCTTTAGCCTGTTCTGTGAGTTCTTTCCATTGCGAACGCAATTCTTCTGCACCCTGAACATATAATTTTCCACGTGGATAAACAAAATCAATCTGTGTGTCAACATTCCAAAATAACCAGTTTGTTAAATCCATTTTCCTTCAAATTAAATTCATTTAAAGATATTCATTATGAAAAATGGATGAAAAGATTTAATGTTAAAAAATGATAACAAAAAACCCGGGAGATTCTTCTTCCGGGTTTTTTGTCCAATTTTATTTTACTGATTATAAGCCTTTTTCAAGAAAAGATACAAATTCATCTTTTTCAAAAGTAACACTCAATTTATGTTCGGTCCCGTCGGGTTCAATAATCACATGAAAGGGAATGCTGTTGGTTGCATATTTATCAATCTGAAAATCGAGATTCTTTTTTCCCATCGTATCTTTTACTTTTCCATCCACATTTGAAGTAATATGCTCATTTTCTGGCAATTTAGTTCTATCATCGGTGTACAGTGCAATTATCACGTAATCTTCAGCAAGCATCTTCAATGCACGCGGATCTGCCCATACGCCATTCTCCATTTTTTTACAGTTGGCGCAGGCATGTCCTTTAAATACCAGGAATACCGGTTTTTGTTGTTCTACTGCACAAGCCATTCCCTGTTCATATTCGAAATATCCGTTTAATCCGAGAGGCAGATGCAGTTTATCAGCATATTTTGCCGGTCCGCAAAGTTCATTCTGAACGCTTTGCCCCGAAGTTGCCGGACCCCCCATAAAGTAAGAGTGACCTGAACTTTGCGGTGGGAGCAATGATGAAATGGAAGCCAGCGGAGCGCCAAATAATCCGGTAAAAAGGTATATTACAAAGGTGAATGTAGCTACAGATAAAAACAAACGTCCGGTTCCAATATACGGCAAATCACTGTCGTGTGAAAATTTGATTTTACCCAGAAAGTACATGCCCAGAAGAAAGAACAAGACTATCCATATTGCCAGATAAATTTCGCGGCTAATGAAATTCAGTCCGTAAACCTGGTCGATGTTACTCAGAAATTTTAACCCGAATGCAATCAGAATAAAGGCAAAAACCACCTTAATGGAATTCAGCCAGCTGCCCGATTTTGGAAGTTTATTCAGCGCCGAAGGAAAAATGGCAAGCAAAGTAAATGGCAATGCAAAAGCAAGCCCGAAAAAGAACATTCCAATTAACGGACGCATTCCTCCGTCCTGAACGGCCTCAATAATTAACGCACCAATAAAAGGTCCGGTACACGAAAATGAAACAATTACGGTGGTGAGTGCCATAAAAAAGGCTCCGACCATTCCCCCCTGTTCAGCTCTTGAATCGGTTTTATTCACCAGGCTGCTCGGCAGAACTATTTCGAAAGCACCGAAAAAAGAAATGGCGAAAACAAGAAATAACAGAAAAAACAGGAGATTGGGAATCCAGTGTGTACTCAATATATTACCTACGTTTGGACCAAACAGGCCAAACGTAAACAAAGCTCCAAGCAAAGAAAAAATCAGCAAAATTGACAATCCAAAGAACAAACCATTCCGAATAGCTTTTCCCCGGTGTTCGCTGCCCCGCATAAAAAATGAAACCGTCATGGGAATCATCGGAAAAACACACGGGGTTAATATGGCTGCGAAGCCGGCCAGGGCAGAAATTAAAATAAAAAGCCACAGCGTTTGTCCGCTGGCTGAACCCGAAGTTCTACCTGAAACAACACTTTCACCGACCTCAGAAATTGCAGCCTGCTGAGATTCACTGCTTCCGTTAAACTGAAAAGTAAATTCGATTTCATTAGGAGAAAGACACATTTCATCATCACATCCCATAAACAAAACGTAACCTTTTATTTCAACCGGGTCATCAGATTTTAACCTGATTTTTTGGGTTAAAGTGGCCCTTTCGCTAAAAAAACGAAGATTAAGCTGAAAAATATTATCAAATTTCTCCACTGGTTGCGGGTCTTTTTGAAGTTCTCCAACAAAATCGAATTGGGTAGAATCCTCAAAAACTATCTGAGTGGAAATTGGCCCTCCTTCCGGCAGGTAGGTATCGTATAAATTCCAGTTTTCATCAATGCTGGCTTCAAAAATTAATTCAACATCTTTCCCGTTCTGTTTAGAGTCAAAAGTCCATTTTATGGGTTCTATAATCTGGGAAAATGCCGAAAATGCGATAAAATAAGCTAAAAATATCAGCGTTAGTTTCTTCATTTTTTATAATCTTTTATTTTAAAAAAATATCTACAACAGTAGATATTTCAATATAACAAATATCATTTTTTATTGTTCCCCTTTTTTTCTGTAGAAATTTTCAGTTTAAAAAAAGCCGGCAATATCAACCGGCTTTCTTTTATAAAATGATCTCCTCCATGTTTTCATCATAAAAATGGTATTCGAGAAAGGAGAGTGAATTATTGGATTCAATTTTCACCCATTTAAAAAATTTCAAAAACCACTTGTTTCGGAAACTCTTAATTCCTTTTGTCAGGTAAGCCGCAATAAAGGGATGCACTGTTACCGTCAACTTCTTCTTATTCAAATCTTTTAAAACATATTTTACTTTACTGTCCAACTCATCGGCGAATAAAACCGTTGGCATAATTTTTCCACTGCCATTGCAGGTAGGGCATTTTTCGGCCGTTTCAATAATTTCTTCAGGACGAACTCTTTGCCGGGTAATCTGCATCAGGCAAAATTTACTCAGCGGTAAAATATTATGCTTGGTACGGTCATCGGCCATAATTTCTTTCATGTGGTCGTACACCTTTTGCCGGTTGGCCTGTACATGCATATCAATAAAATCGATGACAATAATGCCACCCATATCTCTCAACCTCAATTGTCTGGCAACTTCAACACAGGCTGCAAGGTTAACCTCCAGAGCACTTGATTCCTGGTCACCTGCAGTTTTTGCACGGTTCCCGCTGTTCACATCAATTACGTGAAATGCTTCGGTATGCTCAACGATTAAATAGGCACCATTTTTAAAAGAAACCGTTTTTCCGAACGAAGATTTTATCTGCTTTTCTATGCTATAATGTTCGAAAATTGGATTTCTTCCCTTGTAAAGTTTTACTATCTTTTTTTTATCGGGTTGAATGCTACCTATGTAATCGGTTATCTCGTTACAAACCGATTGGTCATTCACAATAATGCTGTTGAATTTTGGTGTATAAATGTCGCGAAGCAATGCTGTGGCCCGGTCTATTTCACCAATTATCAGGGAAGGCGCAGTAGCACGTTTCAATTTATGAAATGTAGTTTCCCATTTATCAACAAGGCCACGCAATTCCTGATCGAGTTCGGCGACTTTTTTACCCTCTGCGGCTGTACGCACAATTACCCCATATTTTCGGGGTTTGATACTTTGAATAAGCTTTTTCAGACGGCTTTTTTCTTCGTTCGTCTTAATCTTCTGCGAAATTGAAATTTTATCGCTAAACGGCATTAAAACCATAAAACGTCCGGCAATAGATATTTCAGAAGTAAGTCGCGGTCCTTTAGTTGAAATGGGCTCTTTAGCCACCTGCACCAAAATACTTTGTCCAACCTTCAAAATTTCAGTTATTCTGCCTTCCTTATTGATATCGGGCTCGGAATGAATTCTTGAAATGGAAGTAACTTTATTTTTCCTGGAAGAAACTATTCGCAAAAACTTATTCAGAGTAGCAAATTGCGGCCCCATGTCGAGGTAATGTAAGAATGCATCTTTTTCGTATCCTACATCTATAAACGCCGCATTCAGACTTGGCATTATCTTTTTTACCTTTCCAAGATAAATATCACCAACGGCAAACCTGGCACCGCTCTTTTCCCTGCTTAATTCAACAAGCTTTTTATTTTCCTGTAATGCTATAACAATTTCGGAAGGAGTGACGTCTATAATTAAATCACTACTCACAACCTAAATATTAATACTGTTAAATAACACAAATATACTATACATAACAGATTAAACCTAAGATAACAATATCTTAGGTTTAATCTGTTATTTAATTAAATAACCCTACAAAAAGCTATTTTTTCTTTTTGTGACGGTTTTTGCGCAATCGTTTTTTGCGCTTATGCGTTGCCATTTTATGTCTTTTCCTCTTTTTTCCGCTTGGCATAACTAATTACTTTACGTTGTTTTTTACTTTCGACACAAAAGTTTTCGCGGGTTTGAACGACGGAATGTTATGTGCCGGGATAATAATAGTAGTGTTTTTGGAAATATTCCGTGCGGTCTTTTCTGCCCGTTTCTTAACGATAAAACTACCGAAACCACGGCAATAAACATTTTTACCACTAGCTAAAGAATCTTTTACGGTTTCCATAAAGGCTTCAACTGTTTTTTGAACAGTTACCTTTTCAATACCTGTGTTTTTCGAGATTTCATTTACAATATCTGCCTTTGTCATGTCTTAAAATATTTAAATATCAATAAATTAATCGGTTTATTATGGTCTGCAAAAATATAAATAATTTAATAACCCAAAAGCTTTTCAAATAAATTATTTTTGTTTTTCTAAAAGATTTTAAAGGTTTTACAAAAAATGAATGATTTCTTACACAATATATATATATGGTACACAAAAAACCAACGTCATCTTCCCTGGAGAGAAACTACCGATCCTTTTAAAATCTGGTTATCAGAAATCATCCTTCAACAAACGAGGGTTGAGCAGGGAACTTCTTATTACCTCAATTTTATTGAGAGGTTTCCTTCCATAAAAGATTTGGCAAATGCAAATGAAGATGAGGTTCTGAAATTATGGCAGGGACTTGGATATTACTCACGGGCACGCAATTTACATGCTGCTGCAATAAATATTCATGAAAAACACCATGGAATTTTTCCTGAAACTTATCCCGAAATTCTTGCTCTAAAAGGAATTGGCCCATACACAGCAGCAGCCATCGCCTCCATCGCCTTTAACCTTCCCTACCCAGCTCTTGACGGTAACATTTATCGGGTTTTGGCAAGGTATTTTGGCATTTTCGATTCTCCGGCCAGCGGAAAAGGGAAAAAGATATTTCTAAAACTTGCAGAAGAAATAATTCCAAACGAAAATCCCGGATTTCACAACCAGGCTTTGATGGAATTCGGCGCACTGCAATGTGTGCCCAAATTACCCGATTGTTCAGTCTGCCCGGTAAGTGCCACCTGCTTTGCATTTCAGAAAAAACAAGTGGAAAACCTGCCGGCAAAAACTGCCAAATTGAAACAACGCACCCGCTATTTCTATTATTATTTTATTGAATCAGGCGAAAATACCTGGCTGGAAAAACGTACCGGAAACGATATTTGGAAGAACCTTTATCAGTTTCCAATGGTAGAAACAGAAAAAGAATTGAGTGAAGAAGAAATTTTAATTCTAAATCCGTCTTTTATGGATGGTTTTCAATACAATATAAAATATGTATCCGGCAAACAAAAACACATACTCAGCCATCAGATAATTTTTGCCCGGTTAATTCAGATTGAAGTTGACAGGGATTTTAATACCGCTGAGGGCCTGATTCCCGTTTTAAAAGAAGATGTTTCGAAATTTGCAGTACCCCGGTTAATTGAACTATTAATAGAGAAAACCCAATAATTTGAAAAAAATAAACCTAAATCAGGTAAACTTAAATTCATAATTTGTATTTTTAAATCGTTAACCAAATAATTTTTAAAATGGCAGTAAATAAAGTTATTTTAGTAGGAAATGTGGGCAAAGACCCTGAAATCAGGCATCTCGATTCCGGAGTTGCAGTAGCAAATTTCCCCTTAGCCACATCAGAAAGTTACATTGCCAAAAATGGCGACAAAGTTGAAACAACCGAATGGCACAATATTGTTGTTTGGCGCGGATTGGCAGATGTAACTGAAAAGTACGTAACCAAGGGCCGTCAATTGTATATTGAAGGAAAAATAAGAACACGCTCATGGGATGATAAAGAGGGCAACAAACGCTACACCACCGAAATAGTTGCCGATGTGCTGCAATTGTTGGGTTCCCGTCCAGACAATCAGCAAGGAGAAAACAATAGTACCTCATACGGAGGCAACAAAACAGAGTCTGCTGGTTTTAAAAACGCAAATGAAACTGAAGTTGAAGAACCGGGTGGTGACGATGATCTCCCGTTCTGAATTTGCATTTACATTTTTATCGTCAATAAACCGTTGAACAGAAGTCAATGGTTCAAAAACTCAATCTTCATTAACTGGCATCTAAATCAGTTAATGAATATTTCTTATTCCATCACTTGTGGTCTAAAATTCAATAAAGCCTTTATTTTTGCGTTATAAAAAGGCAATAAATTTGTAATGAGAAATAAAATCCTTCTGTTTGTTATGGTCATCCTTGCATTGGGTTGTAGAGAAAAATTTACGCCAAAACCCCGTGGTTTTTTCAGGATTAGTTTCCCTGAAAAAAAATACCAGCCAATAGAAAACCAGTTTCCATATCAGTTTAATATTCCACAATATGTACAAGTTGTTCCTGACTACCAGAATCCGGGTCAGCCGTGGTGGATAAACCTTGAAGTTCCCGAAAATAAAGCTGAAGTGCATATTTCATATTTCAATTTGCAAAACAACACGAAGCCATCACGCGAAATGCTTGCCGAATTTATGGAAGAAACCCGCGAACTGGCCTATAAACATTCTGTAAAAGCCAATGCCATTGAAGAGCGCATTTTTGTAAATCCTGAAGAAAATGTTTTCGGAACTGTTTACCGGATTGGAGGAAATGCCGCATCTCCCATCCAGTTTTTTCTGACTGACAGTACCCGGCATTTTCTGCGTGGCGCTCTATACATCAAGGCTACGCCCGATATCGATTCGCTGAAACCGGTAATTGAGTTTCTGGAGCGCGATGTAATCCAAATAATAGAAACCGCCAAATGGAAATAATGCCGGCAATAAAAATTTTCGATATTGAAAATGGAAAAATGGGAATCTGGAAATTTCAGGAATCCAGTGAAAAACTTCAACAGATTTTTCGGTTTTCAGAAAAAGAAAAAAAAGAATTTCAATCCATTAAATACGAAAACCGAAAAAAGGAATTCCTGACCATTCGCTTACTTTTAGCACACATGTTGGGCGAAAAAACTGAAATTTTATACTCTGAGAGCGGAAAACCACAATTAAAAAACAATCCTTTTTTTATCAGCATTTCTCATTCTGCTGATTTGGCCGTGGTGCTGCTGTCGGAGAAAAATGCAGGTGTGGATGTGGAAAACGTTCACCGGAACACCGAAAAAATTGCAACCCGTTTTTTGTCTGAAGATGAACTAAATGAAATTAATAATTCGCAAAAGCCGCAACTTCTGCGCATATTATACTGGTGTGCCAAAGAGGCTGCTTTTAAGTTTTCCGTCTGGTCTGAGATTGAATTTAAATCACAAATAAATATTCATAAATTTGAGCTGAATGCGGAGTGTGGAATTTTTTTCGGATTATTGTCTAAAAAGCTGCCGCACACCAACTTAACATTTCACTATTTCTTCTTCGAAAACAATGTGATTGTGTATTGTGTTGAAGTAGAAAAATCTTAAAAAATGAAGAAACCGGAAAACCATATACTTGTCATTTTTGGCGCCTCAGGCGATTTAACCAAACGCAAACTGATTCCAGCTTTGTTTGATTTGTACGAACAGAATTTATTGCCTGAAAAATTTGCTGTTTTGGGAGCATCGCGCACCGAATTATCCGACGAAGATTTCAGGAAAAAAGCAGACGAATTTTTACCATCGGCTAAAGAAACAACCGAATTCAAAAAGTTTCTCTTTTACGAACCTGTAACGCCAACAGAACCAGACGATTTTAAAAAATTAAAAGTCCGGTTGGAAAATCTGGCAGAAGAAAAAAACATTGACCCAAATTATATTTTCTATCTCTCCACTCCCCCATCGGTTTATGAAAGCATTGCACAAAATCTGACCGAACAGAAACTGAGCAAGTCAGAAAAATATTTCCGGAGGATAATCGTGGAAAAACCTTTTGGAAGTGATTTGGATTCGGCCCGGAATTTAAATAAAAATTTACTGCATTGTTTCGACGAAAACCAGGTTTACCGCATCGACCATTACCTGGGCAAGGAAAGTGTACAGAACATGCTGGTTACGCGATTTGCCAACGGCATTTTTGAACCGTTGTGGAACCGCAACTTTGTAGAACGGGTTGAGGTTACTTCTGCCGAAAGTTTGGGTGTGGAAGGCCGTGGCGGTTATTATGAAAACTCTGGTGCTTTGCGTGATATGTTACAAAACCACCTGCTTCAGCTTGTAGGTTTTATAGCCATGGAGCCCCCCGTAGTGATTGAAGCAGATGCAATCAGAAACGAAATTGTGAAAGTGTTTCAGTCTTTGCGCCCGATAACTGAAGGGCAGGTACCCGATTTTGTGGTCAGAGGCCAGTACATTGCTTCAACCATAAAAGGCGGGCAGGTAAAAGGTTACCGCGAAGAACAGGGAGTTGATCCGAATTCACGCACCGAAACTTTTGTGGCTGTGAAGTTTTATATCGATAACTGGCGTTGGGGCGGAGTACCATTTTATATTCGAACCGGTAAAAAGCTTCCGGCACGAGTTACCGAAATTGTCATTCACTTCAAACAGGTTCCACATCATTTGTTCAACAACATGGGAATTGCAGGTCCGGTTGACAACCAACTGGTTATCCGTATTCAGCCTGACGAAGGAATTTTGCTGAAATTCAGAATGAAAACACCCGGAGCAGGATTTCAGGTTCAAACCGTAAACATGGATTTTCACTACTCCGATTTGGCGGAAATCCGCCTGCCATCGGCTTACGAACGGCTTTTACTGGATTGTATGCAGGGCGATGCCACACTTTATTCCCGTGGCGATGCGGTAGAAGAAGCCTGGAAATTTGTTCAGCCCATCCTGAATGCATGGGAAAATAACCCGAACATTCCCGTTTATGGTTATCCGGCCGGAACCTGGGGGCCTGAAAATTCCGACAAATTAATTGAAAGTGGAGAATGGCGGTATCCTTGTAAAAATCTGTCAGATGACGGAACTTATTGTGAACTCTAAAAAAATATTTTCATATTTAGTCATTAAATCCTGAAATTATGGCAGCGTCAACAGAAGTAAAAATTTATCCGAAACCCAAAAAGGTTTGCAAGGCTGTGGCCCGCGAAATACGAAAAATGACGGAGGGTTCGCCACGACCACGATTCGATATTGCTCTTTCGGGAGGAAATACGCCCAAAAAACTGTTTAAAATTCTGGCTAAAAAACACAAGGATACCATGCCCTGGGAGCACATTCATTTCTGGTGGGGAGACGAACGCTGTGTATCACCAATCAGCGACGAAAGCAATTTTAAAATGACAAATGATTTTTTATTTTCCCATGTGCCGGTCCCATCAAAAAACATTCATCGCATAAAAGGAGAAAATCCGCCAGGAGAAGAGGCCAAACGGTATGCTGCCGAAATGGATAAAAACCTGAACCACAGAGATGATGTACCTGTATTCGATTTAATTATTTTAGGACTTGGCGATGACGGCCATACAGCTTCCATTTTCCCCGACCAACTGGAGATTTTTGAAGAAAACCGGAATTGCGTGGCTACTAAACATCCGATAACGGGGCAGAACCGCATTACGCTTACCGGGCGGGTGCTGAACAATGCCAGCCGGGTATTTTTCCTGGTAACGGGTGAAAACAAGTCGATGCGGGTTTCGGAAATTATGAACAACGATGAAGCTGCCAAACTGCTGCCGGCCTATTATATTGAACCCAAAAACGGTTCGCTTATCTGGTTTATCGACGAACCGGCATCCTCGAAAATTACCTGACGGAATTCAGACCTAAAACATCTTCCCCGAATTTTACCGTTTCGCTGATTACTTCGTCAACCGAACCGGAAGTCAGTTCGCAGGCAATCACATGATCTCCGGCATCGGGGAAAGCTACTTTTACCCTGCGGTCATCATAAGTACCCAACTGGTCATACATTTTCAGCATGGCGCTTACTTTAACTGTTTCGTCCTGGTTGTTTTCATCTTTATAATAATACCCCAGAAAAACAGGCGTTGTAACCCGGTTAAATGTTGATTTATTCATGGTGGCGTCCACCAGTTGCTGAAGAAAAACCACGGCTTCCATCCGGTATTTGCAATACCAGTACTGGCAATCTTTCGAGTTAAAATCTTCATTGGTAATTCTGTGCTTTCCTCCATTAAACTTTCGTCCAATTTGCAGACCCCACGGTTTTGAAAGTAAAAAAGCAGCACCGTTATTTATTCTGATATTGGGCGAATACAAAATCAATCCGTCCACATATTCCGGAAAATCGGCTGCCAGTTGCAAGCCAAGTGTACCGCCTGTGGATGTGCTCATAATAATGACATTTTTCCCTAAACTACGCGCAACCATCAACGCCTCTTTGGCCGATTCCCACAAATTGTCGGGAGTCATGTCAATCAGTGGATCCTCCGTTTCCAGTCCGTGCGAGGCTAGTCGAGGCATGTACACGTTCATTCCAAAATGTTTTGCAAACTCCACATTTGCCGGGTACCCTTCGTACCACGAAGCTGAAAAACCGTGTAAATAAAGCAGGCAGTAATCGGTGCGTTCTATTAGCGAGTCATTTGCCCAAACTATTCGTGATTCATTGTCGGGCCTCACATGAAATTCCGCTTCCTTCTTTTTAATGTAGTTTTCCATAGAAAAAATACTCACCGGCGGCGAGGAAAGGTTTTTATTCAGTTCAGGCTTTGGTGGTTTCGGACCGAGTAAATAACCAGCCACCAAAATGAGCAGGAGAATCAGAAGAAATCGTTTTAGTTTTTTCATTGTTAGCAGTTTTTTAATTCTACTTTCTCATCGAGAGGTAAACTGTATATTTTATCCACAATATCATCAAACCGAAATGCAAACGTTTTCATAATATTTTTTTTACAAATATAGTGTTTTTTGAAAAGCTTTTTAAAGCCTTTAAAACCCGTTTGATTGTTTGACAATGGGCTGCGAAAAGGAAAATAAGGGATGCAAAGAGGCATGAAATCGGTATTTCAGGTGCAACGGGTGGAGCGATCTCCGAATCGCTCATTTAGGGTGGAGCGGATTCCGATCCGCTCATTTTATAAATCAGCGGATCGGAATCCGCTGGACCCGTGGTACCCATCTAAAACTCAATGGTAAGTTGCACCGGTTCGTTTCCTTCTTCGTGTTGAAAATTGGAAAGGGTTAATCCCAGCAGACGAATTCCTTTGGTAAAGTTTTCTGAATGAAGCAATCCTTTTGCTTCGGTTTCCAATTCATTTTTGGTGGAAATCCATCCGGGGTTGGTTTTGCTGCGGGTGTGCTGTTCAAAGTCAGCATACTTGTATTTTAACGTGAGGGTTTTTGCTGTGGCTTTCGTTTTCTCATAACGTTCCCAAAGAATGTCTGCAATTTTAAACAGTTCCGTTTGCAATTCATTTTCCTGGAAAAGATCGTTTGAAAACGTTTGTTCGGCACCCACCGATTTTCGTTCGCGGCTTGGCTCCACAGGTCGTTGGTCAATTCCCCGGCAAATGTCATAATAGTAATTTCCTGATTTACCAAACAGTCTGGCCAATTCAAAACGGTCGATCTGTTTTAAATCGCAGCCAAACCAGATTCCCATTTTGTTTAGTTTTTCAGCAGTCACTTTTCCAATGCCAAAAAACCTGCGGACTTCCAGGTTGTCGATAAATTCCTGTGCTTTATCGGGTGTGATAACAAAGATTCCGTTGGGTTTATTCACGTCGGAGGCCACTTTTGCCAGAAATTTGTTGTAGGAAACGCCGGCAGAAGCAGTGAGTTTGGTCTCTTCAAAAATTCGCTTTCTGATTTCCTGTGCAATGAGCGTAGCCGACGGTTTTCCCATTTTTGCGTATGTTACATCCATGTATGCCTCGTCGAGCGAAAGCGGTTCCACCAAATCGGTGTATTCAAAAAAAATTTCCCTGATTTGGTTTGAAATTTCCTTGTAGCGGGCAAAACGGGGCTTCACAAAAATCAAACCCGGACATTTGCGTTTGGCTACTTTCGACGACAAAGCCGAACGCACTCCGAATTGCCGGGCTTCGTAGCTGGCCGCAGCCACCACTCCCCTTTCACGCGATCCGCCAACGGCAACCGGCTTGCCTTTCAGCTCCGGGTTGTCGAGTTGCTCCACCGATGCGTAAAAGGCATCCATGTCGATATGAATAATTTTGCGATTATTCTCCAAAGTAAAATTTTAATACTATTATTCGATAAAAGTAAGCTTAATGTATTAATTTTGGTAAACAATAAAAATAAGATATGAAAGCAATAATTCTCGAAAGTGACAATTCCTCTGACATCAGGCTATTGGTTGAACTGGCAAAAAAATTAAATTGGTATAGGCGTTTAAGTCGCTGTTAAATTGGAGAAAAGCGCTACCTTTGTGGCGTGGAAAATAGAAAACAATATACAGGCGTGAATTCGATAGAGTTCAATAGATATTTTCAGACCGACGAGGAT
>JAHYIT010000045.1 GCA_019429205.1 Mariniphaga sp.
ACAGTTTTTCAGAAAACTTCTCAAAGTTCTCCTCAATTCTTTTATTTCCCGACAAAAAATAAACTACCTGCCCGTTTATAATTTCTTCCACAAAAACCAGTTGTCCACCCCCGGCTTTAAAATGAGCGATAAAAGGCATTTCCAGCGCTTTAATTTCCTCTAATTCAAGGTTAAGCGGATAATTCTCGACATTCCATTTAGTTAATGCATCACAAACACTTTTCAGGCTCGGGTAGTGAGGGTGAGCCAAAAGATACGATTTTACGGTGGTTTCGGTAACTCTTATTTTGAAATGTTTGACTGCTTTTCGCAGTACAAAAACGACGTTGTCCTCTTTGGTCATAGTGTTATTGGCTTAATTATTTTTAATAATTTCAATTTTACCATTTGTTAATCATTCTTTCAGTTTCGCCAGCATCAGTACCGGGTTGTCGTTTTCATTTAGGGTGTTGGTCAGTTGTTCAAGTTCTTTTTTGTTCCAACGATGGCACAAAAAGTGGGTCGTGCCGACCGCTGCAAATCCTGGTTACCAGCGATTCGGACTTTACTCTAATTTTTATACTTCATAACCATGATTACAGGATTTGACTCTTCATTCAATTCAGATGCAATTTCTTTCAGCCTGCCCTTCAATTCGTCATTTTTATAGGCCTCAACAAGCTGGTAGGCTTCTAAATTTTGAAAGGCCGCAATTTCACCATTTACAGGGTGTGATATCATATCCACCGTTTTTCTTTTTCCATAGCTACCATTGATTATAGTAGGATTGAATACAGCATTCTCCAACTTATCGTACATTAAAACATTAATTGGAAATCCCCGCCCTTTTGTAAAGTCAAATACGGCTTTTATGGTTTGCATGAAATAATAACGGTCAGTTAGCGTCCCCATCGTAAGAAATATTATAGGATCAATGGTTGGCATTTTTACCAAAAACGGCACTAATTTATTCTCTTCGGGAAAATAGTTGTAAACAGTATCAGAAGATGTTTCAACAAGTAGCCAGGTGTTTTGATATGGAATTATAGAGCGCACAGAGGTTGAAACAGTTTTATCTCCGTCTTTCACAAGAGGCGCTTTAATTACATCAAAAGGAATTGAAATATTCCGGGTAATACTCCCATCTAGTTTCGATATAATAAAATGGTAAGATTCGCTCTCTCTGTTCTCCCCATCTTTGTAATACACCAACTCATTGTAACAAATCAGATTTTCATTATCATAATTGCATACTTCAATATATCTGGCGCCTTCTGTATGTTTAAAACTTCGTTTGAAGTTGCCAAATAAGTCATATACTAATATTTTTTTCGATGTCATAGAATTGATAAACAGTTCATTTTTCTTCTCTTCCAGAACAATATCGGTTATATGGGTATATTCTTCAGGACCTTTGCCCATTCTGTTTATCTTTCTTAATGCTTTGCCGGTATTCCTGTCAAAAACAAAGATATCCCCATCGTTGCTCCTGTTTTTTACCAATATGTATTTATTGCCAATTGCCATTACAACACCTTGGGTAACAAATTCATCATTTGTTTCCAACGGAATGTATTCTACATCCATAAAATCCTGAAGGATCAGCTCCTTCACCGGATAACTCTTAGTTACATCAATTGTTATCAGATGGTTTGTGTCAGATTCCTTGCATCCAACGAATCCTGCTATTATAAACAGGATGATTGTTAAAGTTGTAATTTCGTTTTTTTCCATTTTTTATTCTTTCAGTTTCACCAGCATCAACACCGGGTTGTCATTTTCATCCAGACTGTTTGCCAGTTGTTCCAGTTCTTTTTTCTTTTCGGGATATTTGGGGATAGATTCTTTGAAGGATTGTGATGCAACATGAGCTTTAAGTTTGAATGGGATAATATCACCAACTAAAAATTCTTCATTTCTAAGATTTTGATAGTATGACGTGGGAATTAATGGTAATCCTCCATCAAAATCATTCACGATGCCCGGAAACTCGGTGTCTTTTGTTTTATTTACTAAATATAGTTGCTGTTCAGATTTAATATATATTCCTATACAATTTTGAAATTGATAGTTATAGGAAAAAAACAAATATTTTTTGGTGAAATATATTTTATAAGGATAAAAATACTTAGTAGAAAACGCACTAAATTTTTGTTTGGGAAGTCGAAAATCTCCATTAGCAAAAAGAAATGCAGCTTTATATTCTTCCTCATTTATTTCAAATAAAGTATCGTTTATTTGATTCCAATAATATAAAGTATTGTTATAAGCTTCCTGTTTGTTTCCAATAAAACCATGAAAGGAAGGAAACATTTCAATAGCGTTAAATTTTTCATATAGTAAATTACCGAAGGTGTCTATTACAATCCAATCGTATTTCCCGTAACCTTGGTTTATCCCTTCGTATAGGTAAAGTTTATTTTTTGAAAAAATGATTTCACTAAAAAATTTTTGTCCCAAATTTTTTATCTGGATTTCCTGAAGGAATTCACCCTTCATTGAATATTTTAATATTTTACTATTTATATCTAAAATATATATTGTCTCATTTTTACTGTCAAATGTAAATTTTGAAGCATAAAGATACTCTCCCGGTCCCTTTCCTTTTTTACCGATACGTGATTTAAAACCTCCGTTCATATCAAATACCAGAAGTCCTTCAAATGATGGCTTAATAAATATTAAACTATCTGTTAGCACAGGATATATTTCTCCACATAATATTTCATTGCTTAGAGGGATATAGATGATTTCGTCAGTAATTTCGGAAAGAGATATTTTTTTTTCAATTATTCTTCCTGGATCAATCATATTAATTTTTGTTGATTTATCAGAACAACATGAAAAAAAGAGCACAACTGAGAAATTAATTATTAAGATTGAAGAAGTTCTCATAGAATTTCTAAATTCTAAAAATCTTCGCCAGAAAAATCTGGCGAAGAAAATTACTAATACTAATTTCATGCCTAATAGAAATTAACACTCCCAGAAATAACCAGGATTACTAGGATGCCATTGTTGACATTCAAAAGCGCATTCCAAAGAACTAGTTGGGCCATAAACTACGCCACCTACAAAACATATGCAGCATCCGCCATAATCTCCACCCTTCAAATTCACTAATTCCTCATTTTTTATTACCTTTTCAGGATTAATAGTGATTTTTCCTAATTTTTTCATAATTAAAACATTTTATTGTTAAACATTCATTTCCAATACATTCTGTCATACTCATAATCAGGGGCAACCCATTCTTTTCCGGAATAAGTTTTACATTTTAATTGTTTTTAAATCGTTATCTTTGTCACATCACCTCCTTTCTCCCGATAGCTATCGGGATTTAAGAAGGAGTCCGGGCAGGGAGCAGTACTGGAAAAAGTTACAGGCTTCCTTCCCTCCTTCCTAAGAATTATATTGTTTCTTTGGTTCTTTTGGTTTTGTCGTTTCAGCATTTAGCAATATTCCTGTAAGGCCTTCCAGTATTCCATAAGCCTGTTTGTTGTCAATGCGAATACCGGGAAAAATTTCGTTTGGTTTTTCAGATTCAAATGGCAGTTGGTGCCAGTATTCCATTTCTTTATTAAAATGGTTATCACCTGTTTGGTGATGAAGTTGTTGGTAAATCCAGGCTACGCCTGAAGTACCGTATCGTAAGGTGGCGTTGTTTGGCGAGAGTTCGGATTTTATGGTGTTTCTGTTGATTCCGGTGAGCAGGTTTGACAGTTGTTCGACAATGGTTTGAGAGTTTGACAATTGTTCGAGGGTTCGAGAGTTCGAAGATTTGACAGATGTTTGAAGGTTTGATGGTTCGACGGTTGTTTGTGGTTCGTTGTTTATTGTTCTTGTTTTGTGGGTTTGATGAAGTTTTGTTAGTGTCAGGGCGAGTAACAAACGGTTGCTTTGTAATATGGGCAGGTTGTTTTTCTCTGCCAGTGGTTTGGTTAGTCGTTGGATTATTTTTTCGACTTTGAAATTGAAAATGTTTTGTTCGTATAATTCGGAAAGGAACCATAACAATGCAGGGTAATCCCAGGTGAGGTCGAATAAGTTTGAAGGTTCAGGAGTTCTAACAACAGTAGAACTTCTTTTCGAACAACCATCGAACGATTTCGAACAATCGTCAAACTTTTTTTCAGGAGTTTGATTGTTCGAGGGTTTGAGAGTTTGAGGGTTCGAAAATTGTTCGAAGGTTCGACGATTGTTTGAAGGTTTGTCAGAAGTACTCCTTTCGGAGAGCGGTTCTGAGATAATTTCAGCAATATTTTGGGTTTTACGATCCAGTTCGTCAATCAAATGAATTAAAGTTTGTTTGTTGGTTAAAGTGGAGATTTTTTCGTCGTTGGAGGCCGAATTTTGAATGCGTTTCAGAAAATATGCACCCAGGCCGGTAAGTCCGTTTAACAAACCGATGTCATGAGGAGTGTTGTAGATTAATTCTTTAAAAATGCGGTTATCGAACTCTTCCAGCACTTCATCGGTATCAGCTTCAATAAAGCCATTCTGTACCAGATATTCAATTCCGTAGCCTATTCCTGCCAATCCATTTTCAAAATCAATTGGTGTATTTGCTGTTATCTCTTCGTAAATTTCGTCAATCAGTTCACCGGCGTAATCTTCGTAAATTTGGTTTTTGATTTGTCGGGCAAGATGGAAGAAAAAGATAGAGATTCCCATTTTGCCATGTAGCAACCCGATGTTGCCGATAAAACTGGCGTTGAGCAGGAGCGTGTTACTAATTCTTTGTCCGGTTGAAATTGTGAGTTGTATCATATTGGTTTGTTTATTTCGATATAAAATTAAATTACATAGAGGAGAAAAAAAATAGGACTTTTGGATAGTTTCCTGATATAGACATGCTTTTTACAGGACTAATCACGATTTTTAACCTTTTTGGGTGGTTTTAACGGTCATTTCTTGTGCATTTTTCCCTTAAATATTAACAAATCTACTCATATTTAACGTTTTTTAACATATGGGGGGGGGGTAATTCTATTATTTAACTCGAAAAATCCATAAAAAATATAGGAGAAAAAGACTATGGGTTATTATATTTGTTTATTAAATGCTAATCATACCTGAAATGAAGAATACCTTATCAACCTTTTTTGACCCGATTCAGCAAACCAAATATATCGGGAGTGGAAAATACCGGAAAGTCGCTTATTATCTGGAAGCGTTACAGGCGTTATCCAAACTGTATGATCTGAGTTATTATATTGTTGACTATTATAAAAAATCATTTTACTATGTCTCACCCAATCCACTCTTTTTAAGCGGCTATACACAGGAAGAAGTTTTGGACCTGGGATTTGATTTTTACCCTTTGTGTGTGCCACCTGACGATTTGGAGCTGCTGTATGTTTTAAACGAAGCTGGCTTCGGTTTCTTTTATAAACTGCCGGTTAACAGACGCGATAAAGCGATGATCTCTTATGATTTCAGGTTAAAACATAAAGACAACGGCAGTTTGATCATGATAAATCACAAACTAAGTCCGTTGGTTTTAACCGATGAAGGAAATATCTGGATGGCGATTTGCCTGGTGACTTTATCCGCAAGGAGTGAACCGGGCGATGTTCATATCATATTGCGGGATGATAATACGAGGTATAATCTTAATCCTGAAGAAAAGAAATTCGAGCCTGCCAAATATAAAAAACTCACCGGCAGGGAAAAGGAAATTTTAAAATATATTGCTATTGGAAACAACACGCATTCTATTGCCGGTAAGCTTGGTATAGCGGAATCAACCGTCAAAAATCACAAGACTAATATATTTCAAAAATTAAATGCAAGCTCATCAGCCGAAGCTGTGTTTTTTGCCATTAATCACAGTCTCATTTAACTAGAAAAGAACATATTGCAGCCAAAAGTAAAAAAAGTGTTTCTCCGTTTGTATCGGCTGAACGGGAATCAATTTAGATATGTTTAAAACAAAAAAAACGCAGTAAATCAAAAACTTACTGCGTTTTACTAACTAGTGATTATCTTTAATAAGCGTACCTTATTTCACTTCTTCAAAATCCACATCGGTAACTTCGCCGTCATCTTTTGAGCCGCCTTTATCGGAGCCGCCCTGTTGCGACTGTTGCTGCTGTTCGCCTTGCGGACCGGCCTGCTGGCCTCCCTGGGCCTGTGCTGCGTTGTACATCTCCTGCGAAGCAGCCGAGAACACCGTATTCAATTCATTCATGGCTGCATCAATGGCTGCCAAATCCTGGCTTTTGTGTGCTTCTTTCAATTTAGCCAAAGCGTCTTCGATGGGCTTTTTCTTGTCTGCCGGAATTTTATCACCATACTCCTTCAGTTGTTTTTCAGTCTGGAAAATGAGACTGTCAGCCTGGTTCATCTTGTCGGCTTTTTCTTTAGCCAGTTTGTCGGCTTCGGCATTGGCCTCGGCTTCCTGTTTCATTTTTTTGATTTCGTCTTCCGACAATCCGGAAGAAGCCTCAATACGGATTGACTGCGATTTTCCGGTAGCTTTGTCTTTGGCATGAACATGCAAAATTCCGTTGGCATCTATGTCGAAAGCCACTTCAATTTGCGGTATGCCACGCGGAGATGGCGGAATTCCGTCGAGATGAAAACGACCGATAGTCTTATTGCCTGATGCAATTGGCCGCTCACCTTGTAATACATGAATTTCAACCGAAGGCTGATTATCGGCAGCCGTGGTAAAAGTTTCCGCTTTTTTGGTTGGGATGGTGGTGTTTGCTTCAATCAGCTTGGTCATTACACCGCCCATGGTTTCAATACCCAATGAAAGCGGAGTTACATCGAGCAGCAACACATCTTTCACTTCGCCAGTAAGTACGCCACCCTGAATGGCTGCACCAATTGCAACAACCTCATCCGGGTTCACCCCTTTCGACGGATTTTTACCAAAGAAATTTTTCACTTTTTCCTGAACCGCAGGAATACGTGTTGAACCACCTACCAGAATCACCTCATCAATATCACTGGCAGTCATACCGGCGCTTTTCATTGCTTTACGGCAAGGTTCAATGGTTGCGTTAATCAGCGAATCGGAAAGCTGTTCAAATTTTGAACGGGTAAGCGTTTTCACCAGGTGTTTTGGAATACCGTCAACCGGCATAATGTAAGGCAGGTTGATTTCGGTTTGTGCTGAACTTGATAACTCAATTTTAGCTTTTTCGGCAGCTTCCTTCAAACGCTGCAATGCCATCGGATCACGCTTCAGGTCAACACCTTCGTCTTTTTTAAATTCGTCTGCCAGCCATTCAATAATCACCTGGTCGAAATCATCACCGCCAAGGTGTGTATCTCCATCTGTGGATTTTACTTCGAAAACGCCGTCGCCCAGTTCGAGAATGGAAATGTCGAATGTTCCGCCTCCCAGATCGAACACGGCAATTTTCATGTCTTTGTCCATTTTGTCCAAACCATAAGCCAGCGAAGCGGCAGTAGGTTCGTTGATGATTCGGCGCACTTTCAGTCCGGCAATTTCACCGGCTTCTTTGGTGGCCTGGCGTTGCGAGTCGCTAAAATATGCGGGTACAGTAATAACGGCTTCGCTCACTTCCTGTCCCAGGTAATCTTCGGCGGTTTTTTTCATTTTCTGCAAAACCATAGCCGAAATTTCCTGCGGCGAATATTTGCGGTCGTCAATCTGAACACGCGGCGTATTATTATCTCCCTTAACTACTTTGTAAGGTACTCGTGCTACTTCTTTGTTCACCCTGTCAAATGTTTCGCCCATAAAACGTTTGATAGAGAATACGGTTTTTGTGGGGTTGGTAATCGCCTGCCTTTTTGCCGGATCGCCAATTTTGCGTTCCCCGTTTTCAATAAAAGCAACAATCGAAGGTGTTGTGCGTTTTCCTTCGCTGTTGGGTATTACCACAGGTTCGTTACCTTCCATAACTGCCACACATGAGTTGGTAGTCCCTAAGTCGATTCCAATTATTTTTCCCATTTTAATATGTATTTCGTTATTGTTTAAATTTTCTGTTCAGTAATTTCACTAAAACTGTACCCTGAATATCAATGACTGTGCCATCAGGTAAATTGGGGAACAATGCGAAAATATGGCACAGCAAAAACGGAATTGGAGAATCGTTCTGTCAAAAACCGGTGACAAAAAGGCAGAATCAAATGAATCCAGAATGGATTTTTTGAATGACATTGAAGAAAAACATGGACGAAATCCTGATAAATAAAAGTGCAACTTTAATACCTGCTCCTGTAAACAGAAACATTCAGCTCCGGTCCCGGCAGCATAAACTGGTCGTTTGAAACAATACGCCAGGCCAGTGCTGTTTCAATTCTGTATTTTGTATTAACCTGACTGAAATATTCCAGGTACGGAACAAAATTGTGGCGGACAGGGCCGATATCGTCAAATCCGTCAACTACCATACCCGGCATATATTTCAACCCGAAACCGTATTCAGTTTTTAAGTTGGGGTAAAAACTCCAGCCCAAATCGGTTTCCAGCAATATCCAGTCTTTCCTTTTGTAACCGTTGTAACTCAGTCTGGCGCTCAGGTTTCTGTTCCGGTTCAGACTGCAATATTTATGGTTTTCAAATTTGATATAGCCACCATATACAAAATCGGGTTCGCGGTTGAAATAGTTAAAAAACGGCCCAAATTCAAAGCGTGAACCATCTAACCGGGGACGAAATTCAGTTGATCCCCAGTCAGATACAACACTCCCTGGATTTTTCAAAAACAGTTGTGTTTTCAGGTATTCCGAAAGCTGTTCCCATTCATTTTCCAATGAATTCCCGGCGCTTGCATTCCGCTGGTGTTTTATTCGCCCGATTTCCCTGGCCACTTTCATAATTTCTTCAACGGAAAAAAGCCGTCCGGGGTAATGTTTTTCGAGCAACCATTCTGCGGTCATATAGTGGTTCACAATATTCAGCCGGCCCATACCCCATCCTGCTTTTGCCTGAAAACCATAGCGGAGTTTTGAATGTTCTGTTTTTTCGTTGTATGGAATGGTAACCTGGTTTGAATCCGTTTGAAAACCTTCAGCATTCCTTCGAAACATACCATAACGGCCCCAGGCATTCACACCTACAAGCGTATAGTTTTTCTGATCAAAATAAAACCGGGCCAAATAATTTGCCTGTACATTTCCCTGAATACCAGTCATTTTTTGTTCAGTATCTATCACCTGAACTTTAGCACTGTCAATCCAGTCACCTTTCCCGTAAATGGGCCCGGCACCCAACGAAATATTCCAGGTTTCCTGCCGGTATGGCAAAAAAATCCAGTTTCGGTTTTCCCACCTGAAACCGGCAAACCCTTTTTTTATTTCCTCAAAGTTCCTTGTTTTATCGGTTCTGAGTTCTTCCCGTTCAGCACCGAATGAAAAAACAACGCCGGTATTCAGCTCTTTTTTAATAAAAAAAGACTGAGAAATACTATCACTGTGTGGTTGTGAAAATCCTTTTTCTGAAAAGAAAAACAGCACCAACAAAAAACTACCTGTAAGTAACCCGGAATTCTTCATTTTCTGCAACATTATTAATTGGCAAATTAACGAAACTTAAAACAAACCCAACGCGGATGTGGTTAATAAAAGTTAAGTGAAATCTGCATCTTGTGAAATTGCACTATTTTGCAGTAGTAAAACCTTTGGTTATTTTTGTAGCCTAATATCAAAAAAGAAATGTCAGTCCAAAGCGAAATAAAAAAAGTGACCACCCACCGTTTATCAGAAATGAAATTGCGGGGTGAAAAAATTGCCATGCTCACGGCTTACGATTACAGCATGGCCAGTCTGGTTGACGAAGCAGGCATTGATGTAGTGTTGGTGGGTGATTCGGCCTCGAATGTGATGGCAGGACACGAAACCACATTGCCCATTACACTTGACCAGATGATATACCATGGCGTATCTGTAGTCAGAGCGGTAAAAAGAGCTTTGGTTGTAGTTGATTTACCATTTGGCACGTACCAGGGAAATTCCCGCGAGGCACTTAGTTCAGCAATTCGTATTATGAAAGAAACCGCTGCTGATGCCGTAAAACTTGAAGGCGGTGCAGAAATAATTGAATCGGTTAACCGGATTTTATCAGCCGGAATCCCGATTATGGGGCACCTTGGTTTAATGCCTCAATCCATTCATAAATACGGAACTTACACCGTGCGGGCCAAAGAAGAAGCAGAAGCTGAAAAGCTAATATCAGATGCCAGGTTACTGGAAGAAGCCGGATGTTTTGCCATTGTTCTGGAAAAAATACCAGCCAAACTGGGTAAAATAATTGCAGATGAACTAAAAATCCCGGTAATAGGAATTGGCGCCGGTGGCGGAGTGGATGGACAGGTTCTGGTTATTCACGATTTACTGGGAATCACGCAACAGTTTTCGCCACGGTTCCTGCGCCGGTATCATAACCTGGCAGCAGAGATTAAGGGTGCCGTTGGGAATTATATTCAGGATGTAAAAACTACGGATTTCCCCAACGAAAAAGAACAATATTGAGGAAGTTTCGAGTTTTCCCGAAGGGATGCCTATGGCAAAAGTTTAAAGTTCATCCCGATAGCTATCGGGACAAAGTTTAAAGTGAAAATATTATAGTGGAAATACTTTACGAAGACAACCATATTATAGTTGTAAACAAGGCGTGCGGTGAACTGGTGCAGTCAGACATTACTGATGAACGTACACTGGTTGACGAAATGAAAGATTACCTGAAGGAGAAATACAAAAAGCCTGGTAATGTTTTCGTAGGCCTTCCCCATAGACTCGACCGGCCCACAAGCGGCATTGTTTTACTGGCGAAAACCGGCAAAGCACTGGAGCGGCTTAACCTGATGTTTTCAAACCGTGACCAGATAAATAAAACATACTGGGCAGTGGTTAACAAACGGCCCCCAAAACATACCGACACGCTGGAACATTACCTCAGAAAAAATCAGAATAAAAACAAAAGTTATGCGTATCCACACGCGGTACCAGATGCCAAATATGCACGATTAACTTACCGGCATGTGGCCAGCATAGAAAAATATCATCTTCTGGAAATTGAATTATTTACAGGAAGGCACCACCAAATCAGGGTTCAACTGGGTACCTTGAACCTGCGCATTAAAGGTGATTTGAAATACGGATTTCCCCGCGTTAACAAAAACAAAGGGATCCATTTACATGCCCGAAAGCTGGAATTTATTCACCCGGTAAAGAAAACCCTGGTAACCATTATTGCCGAACCACCTAACGATAAAGTCTGGAATGAGTTTATAAAACTTTTCAGGGAAAACCAGTTTAGTCCAGTGATTCCGGTTTAAAAGCAAATGGCAGCAAATTTTCCACTCCCGCAAATACCTGAATTTTCTTTTTTCCATCCAAAATAATCCGGATGGGTTGTTTATACCTCACTTCTGTTTCCACCATGGCCTGGCGGCATGAACCACAAGGTTTCACCGGGCCTTCAACCAATCCGTGACTATTGGAAGCAGTAACAGCCATTGCTTTAACTGCAATATCAGGATACGTAGCATTGGCATAAAACAGGGCCACCCTTTCGGCACATAAACCTGTTGGCGAAGCAGCATTTTCCTGATTATTTCCGGTTATAACTTCATCGTTTTCCAAAAGCAGAGCCGCTCCTACATTGAACCGGGAATAAGGAGCAAATGCCCGCCCCGAAGCTTCGCGTGCAGCCAAAACCAGTTTCTGGTCGGCCTCAGGCAAATCGTAAAGTGTGGGGTACTCATATACGAAAATCCGCAACTCTTTCGTTCGCATAGCAATGAATTTGTTCAAAAGTACAATTTTATAACATAATGGACGCAACAATTGGTACAAAAGCAACAATAGCACGATATCCACGTGAATATGTTCATAAAAATCCGGAGTTTATAATGGGAAACTGCCGGAACCAGCTATTTTAGCCCTCCAAAATCTGAAAATATTTGGCAATGAAGCAGGGACTCATATTACTTCTTTTCATATTTGTTGTTTTAGCAACCCGGGCACAAATGTCGCGGGAGCAATATATTCAAAGATATCAGTTACTTGCCATTGAAGAAATGGGCCGAAGCGGAATTCCGGCCAGTATTAAAATGGCCCAGGCTGTGCTTGAATCGGGTAATGGCAACAGCCAGCTTTCCCGAAATTCAAATAACCATTTCGGAATTAAATGCAAAAGCAACTGGAGAGGACAGCGGGTTTACCACGATGATGATGAAAAAGATGAATGTTTTCGGAAATACAAATCGGTAGAAGAATCCTACATTGACCACACCAACTTTTTGATGGGCAACCCACGTTACGCTTTTCTTTTTACATTGCCGCCCAATGACTACAAAGGCTGGGCAAAAGGCCTCAAAGACGCCGGATACGCCACCGCACGCCACTACGACAAATCTTTAATTAAAATTATTGAAGACCACCAACTTTACCTGCTCGACCAGAAACAAACCATTCGCCCGTTACTTGCCAATTCCAAAGGTCCCTCACTCAATAAAGGAATATCTGACAAAATGATAATCAATCCTTTCAATAGTCAGAAAAAAGTTACAATTAATAACCTCGATGCCGTTGTTGCACGCAAGGGGGATACTTACGAAATTATGGCACAATCGCTGGGAATTGAAGCCTGGGAACTTTACAATTTTAATGATCAGGATGCAGGTTACAGGCCTCAGCCAAACGAGGTGGTTTACATTGAACAGAAACACAGAAGAGCCTCAAAAAATCAGGAATTTCATACCGTTTCTGAGGGTGAAACCATGCATTTTATTTCGCAAATGTATGGCCTGAAATTAAATCCACTTTACCGCCGAAACCGCATGAAACCAGGAGAACAGCCACAAACCGGCGAAGTGGTTTATTTGCGCAAACGGAAGCCGGCTAATTAAATAAATTCTTTCTACCTTTAAAGCATGAGAAGGCAGAAAGAAAAAATAAAAACCAGCCTGAAATTTCTGAAAAATATTTTTCTTGCTCTTGTTGCAGGAATTGCTTTTTACCTGGGAATTGCCGCTTTATTTTCTTTTTTACCCACACATCCGCCACAACAAAATTGCCAACCCAAACACGAAATCTTCATTGCATCTAACGGAATCCACCTCGATATTATCCTGCCGGTTGACCAGGTTGAACCCGATTTAATTCAAAAACTGGAAGTTTTGCCGGGCACTCTGTTTATTGCTTTTGGCTGGGGCGATAAAGAATTTTACATTAAAACCCCCGAGTGGTCCGACCTCACCATACCGGTTGCCTTCAGAGCTTTATTCTTAAAAAGTCAAACGGCCATGCATGTAACGTATCTGCCCTATTCTTTTCAATCCGGAAAAAAAATTCACCTCTGTGCCATTCAGTTAGAAAAGCTGAATTCCTATATTGAAAACTCCTTTACTAAAAATGAACGGGGAAATTTTCAGAAAATGGATTTTGAAGGGTATTCCAGGTATGATGAATTTTACGATGCAAAAGGATATTTTTCCCTGTTCCGAACTTGTAACGTTTGGGTAAATATTGCGTTAAAGGAGATCGGAATTAAAACGTCTGTTTGGTCACCTTTCGACTTTGGAGTGCTATACCATATAAAAACCGAACAATGAAGGTAGCTGTTATCGATTTAGGCACCAACACATGCAACCTTTTAATAGCCGAATTTATTAAGCCAGGCTACAGAATAGTACATCAGAGTAAACTATTGGTAAGGCTGGGCGATAATAAAATAAAAAATAATCTGCTTAGCAAAGAAGCTATAAGCCGTGCATATTACGCCCTGGCAGAGAAGAAAAAAATCATAGAAAAATACCATGTTCAAAAAGTTTGTGTGTTTGCAACCTCTGCCATTCGCGATGCCGGAAATAAAATAGAATTTCTGGAAAAAGTAAGCAACAAAACAGGCTGGATTGTAAAAGTGGTTTCAGGAGAAAAGGAGGCCGACCTGATTTTTAAAGGTGTTTTGCTTGCCCTGGAAGAATTCAAAAATCCGTCGGTTATTTTAGACATTGGCGGTGGCAGCAACGAACTTATCATGGCTCACAAATTGGAAATGCTTTGGAAAGAAAGCCAACCTACCGGAATGGCGCGGGTTATTACCCAGTTTGCCCTTTCCAATCCGTTAAAACCGGCTGAAATGATAATTCTGCATAATTTTTTTGAAGCCAGGCACAAAGCCGCTTTCGAACAGTGCATAAAACATAATGTAAAAAACCTTGTGGGTTGCTCCGGTGCTTTCGATACCATTGCAGATATTATCGACCAGGTGAATCCGGGTGAAAAACCGCGCAAAAAACAGGAAATCCGGATGGAAGATTTTTGGAAAGTTTACAAAACACTTACTGAATCGACTAAAAAACAAAGGTTAAAAATGAAAGGAATGGACATGGTGCGCGTTGACCTGATTGTTCCGGCTGTGGTTTTTATCGGCCAGTTCATTAAAGAAACCGGAATTTCAAAAATTATTCAAACCGATTTTGCATTGCGTGAGGGTGTATTGTATGAATTATTGAAATCTCCGGGTTACGTCAGTTTGTCGTGAAGCGATACTTTTTGCACTGTCTGGATTTTTCAGGCTACAGTTTAACCTTCACCATAAAAAAGGTAACTAATTACCGCAGCAAACTATCTGCAATCAAAAAGATCATCATAAATAAATAGAGAAAATTCAGCTTGTAAAAGGCAGGCAAAACTTTAAAGTTTTCCTGAAAAAAAACATTACGGGTAAGCGCAAAAAGAAGGTAAAAAATGTATATTAAAAGTAAAACTAAAATTACCGGATTTACAATAATAAAATAAAGCACCAGTAAAGCCGATGCAATGGTAGTGAGCACCCACGTATAAGTAACTCGTTTTATTTGAAGTACAGTAAAAATATCGGTAAGGCTTTGGAGTCCTGCGAGTTTGTACTGGTCTCCAAATAAAAGCAGTAATAACCAGAAATGCGGAATCTGCCCAATAAAAAAGAAAGTTGCTACAATAAGAATGGGTTCTGCCAGCATATTCCCCCCCGCGGCGGTCCAGCCAATCAGGGGGGGCAACGCTCCCACCAGCGAACCCGGAATAACTGCAAAGGCAGTAACTTTTTTCAGCGGAGTGTAAACCAAATTGTAAGATGCCAGAGTGACCCAGCTTAAAACCAAAGCAATATTTGGGTTTGAAAAGACCAAAATCAGTGAACCGATCAATGTATAGCAAAAAACAACCATAAGCCCCTGGTTTGGAGAAATACGACCTGAAGGAATTGGCCGGTTTTTGGTTCGCGGCATTAAAGCATCTGTTTTGTGCTCCTGCCAGTGGTTAAATGCACCCGAACCACATGACATAAAAAAAACACCAACCGCCAGCAACAATCCCTGTACATCACTTTTTCCTGAATACAAAACGTAACCAGCCAGTGCAGATAAAGCAACGGGCAAAGAGATTCTCACTTTCCCCAATTCAAAAATAATTTTCAGGAATTGTTTCAAACCATTCTAATTCAATGTTTTGAGATATTCAATGATATTCTCCACATCCTCGTCGGATAACTGCCCTTCATACGAAAGCATGAGGCCCCTGTTAAATCCTTCCACCACATCGGCATTCGGATCGTAAATGGAACGCCGGATATATTCTTCGTCAACCTCCACTTCTCTTTTTTCACGGCCGGTAGTTACAGTGTGCGTTGCCCCCCAAATTCCTTTAAATGTTGGCCCAACTAACTTGTTGCCATCAATGGTATGACAAGCAAAACAACCAATGTTCTGCATTATCCGACGTCCGGTGGCAGTGGGCGATTCCAGGGCTTCAGCCACCACCTGCGTTGTATCCACCATCCACGACTGGAAAGCAGAGTCTTCAATCACCTTAACGTAAGAATACATATATGAATGCTGTAATCCACAGTATTCGGCACAATACAGTTCAAAAATTCCTTCCTTTTGAGGTTCAAACCACATAAAGTTGTTTTCTTTTCCGGGAACCATATCTTGTTTTACCCTGAAAGCAGGAATATACAAGCTATGCAGCACATCCATGGCAACAAGGTTTAACTTCACAGGTTTATCTTTGGGAAGATATAACGTGTCCGTTCTTTTTCCGTTTTCATATTCGAACATAAAATTCCACATTCGTCCGTAAACTGTAATTTCCATAGCATTATCAGGAGCTTTAGTCATGGGTTTGTATGCGGCCCAACCATAATAAAACATTAGTAACGTCAGCAAAAGCGGGATTACAGTCCAAACAATTTCAAGTGAAGTTGAACCTTCAATCTGTGTCGCCTTCGGATTTCTTTTTCGGTTGTATTTATAAATAAATACCAACATTAAAACCGTAAGAAAAATGAGAAAAAAGAAAGATACTCCAAGTGTGATTAGGAAAGTAGTATCAACCCCTTTCACAAAATTGGATGCCTGCGTTATTTCCGAACTATACATGGTTTTTTTATCTGTATAAGTAATCTAAAAAGGTAACTACAATGGTCACTACAAAAATGGCAAATACAAAAATAACCATTGCAACAATATATGGTTTGTCGTATTTCAGATGCATAAAATACCTCAGTACCAGAAAAGTTTTTACTGATGCAAATGCCAGCGCTCCTGCAACTGTTAAACTTCCTAACTCAATGCCGGTTATGGCGATGGATAAAAATGTGAGTGCCAGAAGTGCAATCAGAACAAAAATATACAGCCGGTAAGGTACAATATGATGTTTTTCATTTTCCATGGTAAACTTTTTTAATGAATGAGATAAAACAATGGGAAAAGGAATATCCAGATTATATCGACAAGGTGCCAGTAAAGGCCCGAATTTTCGAGCAATGCAGCCCGTTCAGCATGGACTTTTCCTGTATAGACTTTCCGCATTACCACTGCAATTAAAACCAGCCCGATTATAATGTGAAGTGCATGCAATCCGGTCATAATAAAATAAAGGCCGAAAAATAAAATTTCTCCCTGGCTTAAATTTTCTATCAAATATTCAGATCCGGGAAAAATTCCGTGGTCAAATTTTGCCCCCCACTCAAAATATTTATTCACCAGAAAAACAACTCCCAAAATAAGGGTAATTCCGGCCAAAGCAAGTGTTAATGCTTTGTTCTTTTTTTGTAGCGATGTTGTGGACATGGCTATGGTCATACTGCTAACCAGAAGAATAACCGTATTTACAGCTCCAACAAATGAATCCAACTCTTCAGCAGCCAGGTGAAAAGCTTCATGGTTTATGTACCTGTAAACCGCATAAATAACGAAAAGAACGCCAAACAGCAGCAATTCGGTAAAAATGAACAGCCACATTCCAATTTTCGAGGCTTCGGCGTCATAATGGTCATGAACTACATGTTTTGCCTGTTCCATCAGTTTTTGGTTTTATTTATAATTGTAAGGTCCGTCGTTTTCCTCTATCACCGGAATTTCATCAAAATTTTCAAGCGGTGGTGGCGAGGGAACTGTCCACTCCAGCGTTTTCCCGTGCCACGGGTTCATTTCCGCTTTTGGTCCTTTACTTGCCGATCGTACCAAATTAACAATAATAATAACGAAGCCGGTTACCAGAATCCATGAGCCGATTGTGCTCAAAATATTTCCACCATGAAATTCCTGCAAATAATCGTAATACCGGCGCGGCATTCCCATCATTCCCAAATAAAACATAGGTGAATAAAGGGTTACAAAACCGATAAAGAAAATAAGCCACCCGGTATTGGCCCAGGTTTTATCATACATTCTTCCGAAAATTTTGGGGAACCAGTAATGTATGGCGGCAAAAAAAGCAAAACCAGTTCCGCCAAAAACAATGTAATGAAAGTGGGCTACTACAAAAGCAGTATCGTGAACATAAATATTTGCTGCAAGGGCACCCAAAACCAAACCACTTAAACCGCCAATCATAAAAACAAAAATAAAAGAAACGGCCCAGTAAAATGGAGTTTGAATATTAATTGACCCTTTGTACATGGTTGAAATCCAGTTAAAAACTTTAATGGCACTTGGAATTGCGACCAAAAATGTAAGCAATGAAAAATAATATTGTGCTGTTCCGCTCATACCGGCAGTGAACATGTGGTGCCCCCAGACCAGGTAACCCACAAAAGCAATGGCCATGGTAGAAGCAATGATGGCTTTGTAACCAAAAATATGCTTTTGGGAAAAAGTTGGTATAATTTCAGAAATGGCTCCCATTGCCGGTAATATCATAATATACACCGCCGGATGGGAATATATCCAGAAAAGGTGCTGGTACAAAATGGGGTCTCCTCCCAATGCAGGGTCGAAAACACCCACCCCAAAAATACGTTCCAATGCCACCAAAACCAGCGTAATGCCCACAACCGGGGTTGCCAGCAACTGAATCCAGGCTGTACCGTAAAGTGTCCAGACAAAAAGCGGAAGTTTGGTCCACTTTAACCCGGGGCAACGCAAACGGTGAATGGTAACCAGAAAGTTTAAACCGGTTAAAATCGAAGAAAATCCTAAAATGAATGCGCCAAAAATGGCCGGAAGAAGATTGGTCCCAGATTTAAAACTGTAAGGCGCATAAAATGTCCAGCCGGTATCAGGGGTTCCTGAACCAAATAATATTGCGGAAAGCACCAAAAATACGCCGGCAACATAAAACCACCACGACAACAGGTTCAATTTTGGAAAAGCCACATCTTTGGCGCCAATCATAATGGGCAGTAAAAAGTTACCAAAAACAGCAGGTAAACCCGGTACCACCACCATAAAAATCATAATTACTCCATGAACCGTGAAGGTTGCATTATAGGTTTGGGCTTCCATAATGGTTTTCCCTGGCGCCAACAATTCAAGTTTCATGGCAAGCCCAAGCAATACCCCTACAGAAAACATGATGGCCATCGAATAAAGATATAATAACCCAATTCGTTTATGGTCAGTTGAAAAAATCCATCCCAGCAAACCCTTGTATTTTCCTTTATATTTCAAGTAGTTTGCTTCGTTTGCAACGCTAGTAGAATTCATTTTATCAATATTGAAAGTTTAATACGGTATATCTTGTTTTTACAGACGGCTTTCAAAGAGCCTTTTTGAATTATGGTCAATACGGTCTGATACTTTTTATTCATGCCTGTTTTACTTCGTTTAATTTTGAAATGTTGTTCCTTTTAGGTTTCAAAACCAAATATAGTAATAAAACAATTGCAAAAAACATTATTACAATTCCTCCCAATTTGGTAATGTTCAAAACATAAGCCTGCCCAACCGGATCATAAGTAAAGCAAAACCGTAAAACCTTGTTAAGCGTTGGTCCCGAAAGTCCTTTAGAGGCTTCAACAATGGCCATTTTCCATTCAAAGGGTAAAAAGAACAATCCATTCAGGTACCGGGTAATTTTTCCCTCGGGGCTAACCACCGTAAGAGAAGCAGCATGTAAAAAATCGTTTCCGGTTTTTTTGTATTTAAACCCGGTGGCATTTGTTGCCTTAACTATACTGGCACTGTCGCTTACAAAAAAAAGCCAGCCATCTTTAGCCTCAGAAGCCTTTTCTTCCGAAAGCAATCCCAGGTAACTCTCCTTTTTTCGAATACCCAAATCGATTGTTTCACGCGGATCGAAACTAATTGTAAGTACCTGGTAATCTTTTCCAACAACCATTTCCGATTTATCCATTACGCCTGCAACAGCCTCCATTAACGGACTGCATATTCCGGGGCACCGGTAATAAACAAAATTTATTATTGTTGGCTTATCAATTACATCGGCGAGCCAGACTTGCTCACCAAACTCGTTTATAAGTGAAATGCCGTCGGGCAAAAAATCATCAAGGTGCTCTACAACTCCAATCTCCACATCATCGGCATTTGCTGCCGGATTAATAACTGCCTGACCTTGCCCATAGAAAGACAAACCAGTTAACAAGCCGAAAACAAGCAGGTTAATTTTGAAATGGTTTTTTAAAAAATATGTTTTCATAAAAGTATCTCTTTTCAAAAAAAGTAACATTCAATTTTTATAATAAAACAAACCATTAAGTTCTGCGAAAGTTTAGCCAAAAAAGAAAATTTACTCATGAATTTTGTCTGAAATCAAAATATGAACACAATATCAATCCTCTTTGATTTCAATTTTCAAAACCTGCCTGGTTTCTTTGGTAATTTTAAACCGGTTGTCAATGCGATGTCCCATTACCCAAACCACTTTTTGACCACTGCAAAGCAACCACGTATTTTCTTTTTGGTGAACCGGAATTTTTTCATCAATAAGAAAATCACTGATTTTTTTAAAACCGGTCATTCCCAGTGGTTGAAAATAATCGCCCTGTTTCCATTTTCGAATGAGCAAAGGAAATTCAAGTTTCTTTATATCGAGACAGGCAAAATTGGAGCTTTTTATTATTTCAAAACCTTCTACACTCGTCTTTTCAATGGTCAAATCAAAAGGAGCAAAAAGTTCTATATCATCACTTTCTATATAAAAAATACGGTTTTCAGGTTCAGGTAGCTGAGTTATGAAAAGGTGTTCGCGGTCTTTCACCAACCGGTGTGTTTTCGAAAAAAACTGTTTCCCCGGCAAATTTTCAAGGCTTTTGAAAACCTGTTGAATGACATTTGCATTGAAATTGTAAGGAGTCAGCATTTCAAAAAGCAAAACTTCGGGAAATGCAAAAAGCATCAATTTTTCAATGGAAACTGAAACTTCATCCCCGTCAACAGAAATTACGTTGTTTTTCTCTTTTTGTATGAAAAAAGAAAAAACATCTTCCACATCGCGCAGGTTATTAATGGTTTCAGAAAGATTGTTTTTAAAAACCGGATTCAACTCTGAAAAAACCGGAAGAATGCGATGCCGGATAAAATTCCGCTGATAAACCACTTCGCTGTTGGTGCGGTCTTCGCGAAAACCTATGTAGTTAGTCTGGGCAAAATTTTCAATTTCCCTGCGGCTGGTAAAAAGCAACGGACGAATTAATTGTCCCGTCTTTTCTTTGATTCCCGTTAGTCCGCGAATACCGGTTTTGCGTGACAGGTTTAGGAAAAAAGTTTCAAGTAAATCGTCCTGATGATGAGCGGTGGCTAAGAAATCGTAATTATTTTCAACACGAACTTTCTCGAAATAATTGTACCGTAATTCACGCGCAGCCATTTCAATGGAAATACCGTTCAATTTGGCAAAATCCTCAGTTTCGAAACGGGTGTTAAAAAACGGCACACCGTGCATAAGAACCTGGTTTTTAACGAATTCCTCATCTTCATCAGATTCCCCGCCACGAAGCTGAAAATTACAATGCACCACGCCATAGTTAAATTCCGATTTTTCGAATAAATACAGCAACACCATGCTGTCAATTCCGCCGCTTACCGCCAGCAAAACTTTTTGTTGAGGTTCAAAAAGCTGTTTTTCGTTGATATATTCGAGAAACTTCCCGAGCATTTTACACAGATTTTAGTTTAGAAATTCAGTTTGAACAATATTCAAAATCACCTCCACAGCTTTCAGCATCGAAGAAACGGGAATAAACTCGAACGGCCCGTGGAAATTATGCCCGCCTGCAAAAATATTGGGGCATGGCAATCCTTCATAAGAAAGCCGTGCGCCGTCTGTTCCACCTCGGATGGCTTTTACATTAGGCTGAATGCCGGCTTTATTCATAGCCTGTTTGGCCGTTTCAACCACGTGCATCACCGGTTCAATTTTTTCCCGCATGTTGTAATACTGGTCATTCAAGTCAAGGTGAACCAGTTCGCGGCCAAATTCCATATTTATATGCTGGACAATTTCTTTCAGCAGCTTTTTCTTTTCTTCAAATTTTTGTTTGTCGTGGTCGCGAATAATGATTTGCATTTCTGCTTTCTCCACATTGCCATTCAACGACATCAGGTGATAGAAACCTTCATATTTTTCAGTATGCTCGGGCCGCTGGGTTGGCGGAAGCATGGAAATGAGTTTATGCGCCACTATAGTTGCATTAATCATTTTGTCTTTGGCAAACCCCGGATGTACACTCCTTCCCTGGATGGTGATTTTTGCTCCGGCAGCATTGAAATTTTCAAATTCAAGTTCGCCAATCTCGCCGCCATCGAGCGTAAAAGCAAAATCAGCCCCGAACTTTTTCACATCAAATTTATCGGCGCCGCGACCAATTTCTTCGTCGGGAGTAAACCCGATTCGGATTTTTCCGTGTTTTATTTTATCAGAATGAAGTAAAATTTCTGCTGCTGTAATTATTTCAGCAACGCCGGCCTTGTCGTCGGCACCTAGCAGAGTGGTTCCGTCAGCAGTAATGATTGACTGCCCTTTGTATTGCAGAATCTCAGGGAACTCAGCCGGGTCAATAACAACTTTGTTTTTCAGTTGAATGGGTTTTCCATCGTAATTTTCAACGATTTGTGGCTGAACGTTTTCCCCGGCAAAATCAGGACTGGTATCCACATGAGCAATAAAACCAATAACTGGTGCCTTTTCACTTGTATTTGCCGGAATGGTGGCCATCAGGTAACCGTTTTCGTCCAGTTCCACCTCCTTCAATCCAATTTCCTTTAATTCTGCCTCCAGCTTTTTCATAAATTCCATCTGCCTTGCGGTGCTGGGGCAGGTATTACTTTCCGGGTCGGAAGTAGTATATTCTTTGGCGTAACGCAAAAAACGCTCAACAACTTTCTCCATACATGATATTTTTTATTGTCTTAATACTCCATACTAATAGTCTAAAAATCTGTAAAATCACACATCATCCGAATTAAACGAAAAACCAAGTCTTTTGCCGGTAGTCATTTTCGAATGAATGATTTTCTCCTGCATTTGTTCAACGGTAGCCAGTTTTACAGCATCGTAGGGGGGTACAAGCAAATCAAATTCAATGCAATAACGAATGGCCGTTTCTACGATTTGCCGGATAACTCCGGGTGATATGGTATCGATGGCAAAACTTTTCACATTTTCCTCGGTCTGGCGTTTTCCTTCTACAAAAAAGTGATTGTCTTTGTTTATAAAAATCCGGGCTACCAGGTAACCCAAATCCTTATCGCGATGGTATTTAAACGAATCGGCAAGAAAATTATAAATATTAATCATTCCGCAATAGCTGCGTAGCGGATCATCCTGAATGTATTCCGATTTAATTATGGGGCTGTTATTGTCGAATTCAAAGACGTTGGAGTGCATACTGAAAATGAGCAAATCTCCGCCAATTTCAAATTCTACTTCAAAAGGACCGCGTTCACGGAAAGCCGGAATTGCCGCAGGCGAAACCTGTTCCTTTATCATTCCATAGTATTCTTTCTCCAAACTTTTCAGTACTTTTTTCAGAATTTTGAATGTTTGAAGTGTATTCGTATAAACCTTCTGTTTTACCGTTGATTTAATTAAAAAAGCTTCCAGCAATGATGCCCTGATTTCTTTTTCGTTCATCGTGTTAAAATTTGAACTAAAAATACATATCCCTGCGGAATATCAAAAAGAAAGCAGTCCAAAAGAACTGCTTCACAATAATTTTTTTTTGCTGAAATTAATAGGCCAATGCAAAAAGCACCCGCTGGTGAGAAGGTTTTCCAGAATAAATACATTTCCCTTCTTCAAGTTCATTTTCAAGCGGAATACAACGGATAGTAGCTTTTGTTTCGCTTTTTATCTTGTCTTCGGTTTCCGCAGTTCCGTCCCAGTGTGCAGAAACGAAACCGCCTTTGTTTTCAATGACTTCTTTAAATTCTTCCCAGGTTTCCACTTTGGTAGTTTTTTGGGAGCGGAACTCCAGCGCTTTGTTAAAAATTCCCTGTTGAATATCATCCAGAAGTTTTTCAATATGTTCGACAATGCCTTCCAGAGCAACAACATTCTTTTCAAGCGTGTCGCGGCGGGCCACTTCCACGGTTCCGTTTTCCAGGTCGCGTGGTCCCATGGCCAAACGCACCGGAACGCCTTTCAGTTCGTATTCGGCAAATTTCCAGCCTGGTTTTTTATGGTCACTATCATCAAATTTCACCGAAATGCCTTTCGCTTTCAGTTCAACAACAATGCTGTTAACTTTTTCAGAAATGGCAGCCAATTGTTCCGCTTTCTTATAAATTGGAACAATCACCACCTGAATGGGCGCAAGTTTTGGAGGCAGCACCAGTCCATTGTCGTCGGAATGCGCCATAATCAATGCACCAACCAAACGGGTAGAAACGCCCCACGAAGTAGCCCAAACGTATTCTTCCCGGCCTTCTTTGTTGGTGAACTTCACATCAAAAGCTTTGGCAAAATTCTGCCCCAAAAAGTGAGAAGTACCTGACTGTAAAGCTTTTCCATCCTGCATTAAGGCTTCAATACAATACGTGTCAATTGCACCGGCAAACCGTTCGTTTTCGCTTTTAAGTCCTTTTATCACGGGAACTGCCATGTAATTCTCAGCGAAATCGGCATAAACATTAATAATTTTGATGGTTTCCTCAATAGCCTCTTCTTTGGTAGCATGCGCCGTGTGGCCCTCCTGCCAGAGAAACTCGGCGGTACGAAGAAACAACCGGGTCCGCATTTCCCAGCGCACCACATTGGCCCACTGATTAATAAGCAAAGGCAAATCCCTGTGTGACTGAATCCAATTACGGTAGGTATTCCAGATAATGGTTTCAGAAGTGGGTCTGATAATCAATTCTTCTTCCAGTTTTGCTTCCGGGTCAACCACCACTCCTCCATTTTCCTCGTCATTTTTCAGGCGGTAATGCGTAACAACAGCACACTCCTTGGCAAAACCTTCAACATGGTCGGCCTCCTTACTAAAAAATGATTTTGGAATAAATAGTGGAAAATAGGCATTTACGTGTCCTGTTTCCTTAAACATCCGGTCTAACTCGGCCTGCATTTTCTCCCAAATAGCATACCCATAGGGTTTTATCACCATACAACCCCGCACAGCCGAATTTTCGGCTAAATCGGCTTTATTTACCAGGTCCAGGTACCATTGGGAATAATTTTCACTTCGCGATGTTAATTCTTTCGCCATTTTTTATAAATTGGTACAAATTTTGCTTTTTTGTATATGATTTTTAAGAGTTCACAAAGAAAGTAAATATTATTGAAATTAAATAAACCGGGAGGACGAGTAATGAAATCAAGATTAACAATTTTAACACTGGCTGCACTCTTCATAGGTGCATGTACCTCGGGTACTTACGTCACCAGTTCTTACACTGATGACATCTATTTTAACCCGGGAGATGTTCCTCCGCCAATTTCAGCAGAAGAAATTTTGGTTGAACAAGAACCGGCAGAAAAATCAGCCCACCGATTAATATTCAGCGACATTGAAAGAAATGAAGAAGGTTCACAAACCATGAACAATTACATTTTTGACGGAACTGAAAAAGATGCCGATGCGCTGGTTTACAGCATGGACCAGTATGACTTGTACGATAGTGACACTACTATCTATTACAACGAAGACGATGTAAAATATGTAATCAACAACTATTACGACGGTGATGGAATCGACTATGCCTACCGTATTCGCAGGTTCCACCGTCCGCATTTTTACGATCCTTTCTATTGGGACAGCTGGTATTACGACTCGTTTTACTACGATCCGTTTTATTATTCCTCATACTATTCTCCATACTATAGCTGGGGATGGGGCAGCAGCTGGTATTCACCCTATTACAGCTGGGGATGGGGTTATTCACCTTATTACAGCTATTGGCACCGACCCTATTATTCCTACTATGGCTGGGGTTATCCTTATAATTCCTGGTACGGTTACGGAGGAGGCTGGTATGCCGATTCGGAAAATTACCGGTACGGACAGAGAAGGTCCACCGGAACGAATGTCCTTCGCGGTAGCGACAGCGGAAGAAGGACTACAGCTTCAGGAGTGCGTGCATCTGACGGTACAACTAAAAGTGCCCGCGAAGGTGTTACAACGCAAACTTCAGATAACGGTCGCCGGTCAACTTCAAGTTCAGGAGTAAGAGATAATACAACTACTCGTTCGGTTTCAAATAACAATATTGCAACTGAAAGAAGAAGAACTTCATCTGAACAGAACAGTCAGTCTGTAGGCAGCAGTAACAGCACACAGACCAGAACTTACACCAGGCCTGGTACTACTTCCACCACAAGAACATATACAAGACCTGCCACTAAGAGTACAACTACTCCACGAGTGGTTACTCCAAACAGAAGTTCCGGTACAAATTATACTGCACCGCGGTCCACTTCTACATACAACCGCACTTACAGGTCAAGTTCAACATATAACAGAAGTTCAAGCAGCAGCAGTGCTACAAGAACATACCGTGCACCTTCAACTTCTACAAAATCGGGAAGTACTTACAGTACGCCATCAAATAGTAATAGCAGCAGCGGAAGTTACCGCAGCAGTGGCTCTTCATCGTCAGGAAGCTATACACCGGGCAGTTCGGGTAGCAGCAGGTCATCTTCATCATCGTCTTCCTCATCAGGCAGAAGAAGATAACCGGATATCAGCCACAAAATTAAGTATTAACGAATAAGCAATTTTAGCCATGAAAAAATTAGTTACTCTTTTGACCCTTGCTTTTGCAGTGCCGTTTTTTATGCAGGCACAAGATTTAGCCGATGCATTAAGATACTCCAAATTTCAGGTTCAGGGAACTGCCCGTTCAGGAGCTATGGGGAATGCTTTTGGCGCCCTTGGCGGTGATTTTACTTCGGTAAGCATTAACCCGGCGGGACTGGGATTATACCGTGCTTCGGAACTTGTTTTTACACCTACCTTTGGGCAAACGCAAGTTGAGGCATCATACCGAAACAATTTAATGTCGGATAGCAAATACAATTTTACATTCAATAACTTAAGCTATGTTGCCACCCTTTCAACTCAAAACAAAAGCGAAACCGGATTGGTAAACTTTAATGTTGGAATCGGTTTTAACCGACTTAGAAATTTTAACAGCACCTCGCTTGTCGGAGCTGACAATATGAATGCCTCATTCCTGGATTATCTGGCTGACAATGCAACCATTGGAACATGGAGTGATTATTACGAACAACTGGCATGGGATACTTACCTTTTATGGAAAGAGGATAACAGCGACATTTACTTTCACGACCTGGAAGATGCCGGTTATGGACAAAGTCAGCGAAAAAGCATTTCCAGACAAGGTTATGTCAATGAATATTCTTTTGCCGCCGGTTTAAATTTTAATCATAAACTGTATTTGGGTGCGTCCATCGGCATTGTTGATGTTTATTACAAAGAATCATCAGAATTACTGGAATGGGATAAACCAAATAACAGCGAGTTTTTTAATGAAATGCAGTTCGACAGCTACCTGAGAACCAACGGGACAGGATACAACGGCAAAATCGGAATCATTTTTAAACCGGTAAATGAGCTTAGGCTTGGTGCATCGTTACACACCCCAACTTTTTACAATTTGCACGATTTCTTTAAAACATCTATGCGCTCTGAAGCAGCCGACGAAGATGGTGTGATGGGCAATTTTGAAGCCAATTCGCCCTATTCAGATTACGATTATGATCTGGAAACACCATTACGTGCCACTCTTAGTGCAGCTTATGTTATTGCCAAAAAAGGTTTGATTAGCATAGATTATGAATATGCTGATTATGGATCGGCAAGCTTACGGCGTGGCGGAGACGGATACAATTTTGTGGATGAAAACAACGATATTGCCGAAGCATATAAAGGAGTTGGAAGTTTACGCATTGGCGGAGAACTTTTGGCTACCAGCAACATCAGCCTGCGTGCAGGTTTTGAAAATTATGGTTCTCCATACAATGCTCAGGCTTTTGGGGCTAACCAACCCAATGCCGATAACAAACTGAATGTTTACTCGGCTGGCCTTGGTTACAGAACCGCAGGATTTTTCTTCGATATTGCTTACCGGTATTCCAAAGAAAACAACTTTGATTTGCTTTACCCTGAACCACCGACTGATTTTTACCAGATGCCCGAAATGGCAGAATTCAATACAGTAAGAAATAACGTGATGTTTACCCTGGGATTCAAATTTTAGAAGAAATTATACTTACTTTTCAAAAAGGCGCAACTCTAAAAGTTGCGCCTTTTTGCATTAGAACACACGCTATCAACACCTTAACTACTTTGATTGAAAATTATAATTTACCCTGTTGAAAAACTTAAATTCTTATTTTTGTAATTTTAAATGCAATAAGCTAAAAACCATCTTATGTGGATCACCATTGCCTTAATCCTGTTTTACCTCCTTACGCCTGTTCTGCTTATTTATCTGTGTAAAATATCCAATACGCTCAACCGCATCGGAGCTGTGGTTTTGGCTTATGCCGTTGGCCTTGTGTTGGGAAACATTGGACTGTTACCAGCAGCCAGCGATGCGCTCATTCAGTTGTTGGGAGGAACACGCACTTTTTTACCTGAAAATGAACTTCAGGAATTTATGAAAACTCCCGGATTTACAGAGAGCGACCTGACCTACAACCAGATAGTTCAACTTCAGGAATCGATAATGAATTACAGCATACTGTTAGCTCTGCCGTTAATGTTGTTCTCACTGCACTTAAAAAAATGGTTGAAAAATGCACGAAACACACTGCTTTCACTGGTGTTGGCCATGGTTTCACTGCTGGTAGCCATTTTCATAGGGTATTTCCTGTTTGCCCACAACATTACCGAATCGGCAAAGGTTACCGGCATGCTCATTGGCGTTTACACCGGCGGAACACCCAACCTGGCTGCCATTGGAAGAGCGTTGAATGTGAGTCCTGATATTTTTATCCTAACCCACACCTACGACCTGATCATCGGTTCAGTGGCGCTCCTTTTTCTGATGACCATTGCCCAGCGTGTGTTCAATATATTTCTTCCCCGCTCAGGAGTGATACGAAAAGCAGAAAATGTAATGCAGGTTGAAATTGAAGAAGATGATGCCCATCTGGAAAACTACGACGGTTTGTTTCAGCTCAAAAACCTTCCCGATATAGGAAAATCGCTGTTTTATGCTTTGATTATTTTTGCCGTTGGGGGCAGCGCCATTTTTTTTGTGCCTAAAGAGGACCAGGTGCTGGTAATTATTCTGACCATTACTACACTTGGCATTTTGGCCTCATTGTTAAAACCGGTGAACAAGCTAAAAATCAGCTTCCCGCTGGGAATGTATTTTATTATTGTGTTCTGTCTGGCACTGTCATCGATGGCCAATCTCCGGGAAATGTTTCAGATTGAATTTCTCGAATTGTTTTTATACGTTTTATGGGTTGTTTTTGGTTCGATGTTCATTCATGTGGGACTGGCCCGCATTTTTAAGGTCGATACCGACAATACGATTATTGCCATTACAGCGCTCACCTACTCTCCGCCCTTTGT
>JAHYIT010000242.1 GCA_019429205.1 Mariniphaga sp.
AGATTTAACACTTCCTCCTGGTCTTTTAACTTATGGATTAATGTATTATGTACAGTATTTACTTTCAGTTTAATTTTTGTAGTTCGAATCTTTTTATAAATTTGCATTCGTTAAACATTTTTAACAAGTGTTAGTCATTATAAGCATTTTTGTATAATAAAAATAAAAAACGTTGTTGTGGTTGGAGAGTTGCAGCAACGGGAGTCAAAAACTTGAATTTTTTTGCTGTTTAATTAATAATTTTAAAACTATTTCTATGAGAAAGATTGCGTTTTTTCTATCGATTCTCCTTTTCATGGGATCTTTGGCAGTTAATGCTCAAACGAGGGTTATTACCGGTAAGGTAACCTCGGCTGAGGACGATTCGCCAATTCCCGGAGTTTCGATTCTTGTTATGGGAACCACACTCGGAACAGTTACCGATATTGACGGTAATTATTCCCTGCAGGTTCCTGAAGGTGCTCAAAACCTTGTTTTTTCTTTTGTCGGAATGGCTGCCCAGGAAGTTGCCATTGCCGGCCGGTCTGTTATTAACATTGTGCTGCAACCACAAACAATTGGTGTTGATGAGGTGGTTGTGACAGCTTTGGGTATCCGAAGAGACAAGAAAGCTTTGGGCTATTCGGTGCAGGCTGTGGGTGAAGAAGAACTTGCCCGCACCGGTAATGCGAATTTACTGGGTGCCATGCAGGGAAAAATTGCCGGGGTGGATATCAAGCCCTCCAGCGGTATGCCCGGCGCCTCTTCACAACTTGTTATCAGGGGAGCCCGTTCATTCACCGGAAACAATACCCCGCTTTATGTAGTTGATGGTATGCCCATTTCTTCAACTCCTTCCTACGGAACCGGTAACAGTGTTACAGGTACCGATTATGCAAACCGTGCACTTGACATTAACCCTGCCGATATTGAAAGTATCGACATTCTGAAAGGTCAGTCTGCTGCGGCTCTTTACGGTATCCGCGCTTCAAACGGTGTAATTCTTATTACCACAAAAAGTGGCCGTGGTATGGCAATTGGCAAACCGGTTGTTACCATTAACCACAACAGCAGTTTCGATGTGGTTTCAAGAACGCCGGATTACCAGACTACCTATGCACAGGGAAGTTACGGAGCTTATAATCCTGGTACATCTTTCTCCTGGGGGCCTAAAATTGTTGACCTGCCCAATGACCCGCTGAGAGGTGGTAATACCACGAACACATTTACCAACCGCGACGGCATGCAGCAGGGAAAATTTTATGTACCGCAGCTCGAACAGGGAGGACTGAATCCATGGGTAACTCCTCAGGTATTTAATAACTGGGATGATTATTTTCAGACAGGTTACACAACATCTAATAACATTAGTGTTTCTCAGGCAACTCAGGAAGGAAATTTTGCACTTGGCTTTAGCCTGACCGACCAAAGCGGTATTGCGCTTGCTACGGGGATGACGCGTTACACCGCAAAAGCTGCCGGAGAACGGAACCTGAACAGAAATTTTAAGGTGGGCTACAACGCCAATTATGCAAAAAGTGATATCGATAAATTATCCGGAGCAAACGATGGTTCGTTAACCGGTGTGCTTGCCGCTCCTTCCAGTTACAACCTGAAAGGATATCCGTATCATTATCCGGGTGATCCATACCGGCAAATCTATTTCCGCGGCGGTTCATTTGACAACTCTTACTGGATTCCGGACAACAACTCATTTAATGAAAAAACCGAACGTTTTTTTGGAAACGCTTATGTTGATTTTAATACGCTCTTAACCGACGGGATGAACCTAGGTGTACGGTATCAGGCGGGAATAGATACTCATACCACACACGTTCAGAATATTTTTGGATATGGAAGCCGGGGGAATTCAAGAGGTGTAATTTCCAATTTTGGTCAAACCGATGCAGGATTTAATTCAACGGCCACTGCCAATTTAGACTGGACAATCAGTGACGATTTGGAATTCAATGCCATGCTTGGAAATGAAATAAATCATGGTGCATACAAAAGTTACTCTGAATCGGGTACAAACTTTAACTTCGGAGGCTGGAATCACATTGGAAACGCCAGTATTCAAACGGCCAATGAATCTCAAAGTGAAGGACGTGAAGTAGGCTTTTTCGGAAGTCTGGCACTCTCCTGGAGGTCTATGTTGTTCCTGAACGCAACAGGCAGAAACGATATCGTATCTATCATGCCACGTGGAAACCGTTCATACTTTTATCCTTCTGTTTCTTTGGGTTTTGTTCTTACAGAACTTCCCGGAATTCAGGATGCAACATGGCTCTCTTTTGCCAAGCTCAGGGCTTCTTATGCTGAAGTAGGACAGGCCGGACGGTATTATGAAAACTTTTACGTAACACCAGGTTATGGTGGCGGTTTTTTCCTTTCTGCTCCAATCCAGTATCCTGTTGGCGGAATTAACTCTTACGTACCCAGTACTTCCATGTACGACCCGAACCTGAAACCTCAGAATACCGTTTCGTATGAATTTGGTGTGGATCTGAAATTTTTCAACAACCGTTTTGGTATAGATTATACCTATTCACGGCAGGATGTAACCGATCAGATTTTTGCTGTGCCACTGGCCGGATCAACCGGAGCTTCATCATTGGTTATGAACGGAGGTGCTGTTCAAACCGATGCACACGAAATTATGATGTATGTTACACCCGTTAAAACGCGGGATTTCCAGTGGGATTTGAATTTTAACTTTGCTGCCATTGAAAATAACGTGCTCGAACTGGCTGAAGGTGTGGAAAGTATTTTCCTGGGTGGTTTTGTTACCCCGCAGGTTCGTGCCGGAATCGGCAATACCTATCCGGTTATTTACGGTACTTCCTTTGTCAGGGACGATAACGGAAACCTTGTGGTAACCGACAGTCCCGGAGCATGGAATCATGGTATGCCTCAAACAGGCGAGCCTGGTGTAATTGGCGAAGTTTCTCCCGACTTTATTTTGGGCGGAACAAGCACATTTACCTATAAAACGGTTTCGTTAAGTGCAGTTTTTGAGTGGAAAAATGGAGGCGAAATGTACTCTGGTTCCAACGGATTGTTAGACCTTTACGGGATGTCTGCTGTGACTGAAGACAGGGAATCAACCTTTATCTTTGAAGGTGTTAAACCCGACGGAACACCCAACGACATAGTAAGAGGTGGACCCAACGATCCGCGTGCCCTTCAGGATTTATACACCAATGTGCTGTCAAATGTTGATGAATACTATATTCATGAAAATTCATTCGTAAAATTGCGTGAACTTTCCTTAAGGTACAAATTTGCCAAACCAATTTACAAAACACTGAATGTAGGCGTTTCGCTCTACTCAAGGAACATTTTGCTTTGGACAGCTCTCCGAAACCTCGATCCGGAAACATCGCAGGGTAATAACAATATGGGTGGTTCTTTTGAAAGGTTTTCACTACCGCAAACCACCAGTTACGGATTTGGCTTAGATATTACATTCTAACATTAAAAAAATAAGGAATTATGAGAAAGATATTAAATATTCTGTTGTCTGGTCTTCTGGTGTTTACAGCATGGTCCTGTTCAGAAGATATTTTGGACGACATCAATAAAAACGTAAATGATCCGACCGATGTGGGATCAAGATTGATTATCACTGATGTTATGGTGAGGTCTGCATTCAGCATCACCGGCAGCGATTTGGCGTGGTATGCTTCAGTGTATATTGAGCACAACGTGGGAATCTGGAACCAGAGTTACAATGCCGAAATCCGTTCCGGTGAGCCAACCAGCGCTACTACTTACAATAACTCCTGGGTTTCAATGTATCAAAATTTATACAGGCTGAAAACCATTATTGAGAAATG
>JAHYIT010000046.1 GCA_019429205.1 Mariniphaga sp.
AGCCATTAAGAGATTTAAATGCTAAAGCCGGAAAAGACTCCGAAAAGGTTAATCACCGGGCTAAAGCGCCGGTGTAAAAAATGATTGTTTGTTTTATGATTTAAAACGTGGAATTTGTCTTACACCCCCTCTTTTTTTATTTGCCTGACGTTTGGAATTAAATCTGGCGGCATTTTTTTTCATTCTTAATAAGGGAATAAGGGTTGAGTCAATTTTGGGTATGCCATTTTACTAAGGTTATGAATTGGAAATAAGGTTTTTTGGAATCCTGAAATTTCATAAGGCAAAGTAATTTTTTTGCGCTAAAACCTTATTTTTTTTTGCAACCTTAGTAACCAGCCGAAAACTCGCCTAAATCAAAACCTTATTACCTAATTTAAAGGGTTCAGTTTCTTCCGTATTCATCAGATACATAATAAGGAAATAAGGTCTGAGTTAATCCGGGGTTTGCCATTTTACATGCCGGGACAGGCTTTAGCAGCGTTAAATAGACGACATTGAATTGAACGTCAAAAAAACGACAGACCGAAATGTGGGAATGATGTAACTCTTATTCAGAATTGTGTAACAATTTTCAGCAATAATCTTATGAAATTTGTACTGTGAAGATTTTTTCACACCTGTCCCTCCAGTTGAGGTAATAAAAAATTAAATAATATGAATACTACTGAAGCAAAGGGAAACTGGAAAGAGCAGAAAGGTAAGCTCAAACAGAAATTTGCTGTCTTAACAGACAACGATTTAATGTATGAAGAAGGAAAAAAAGAGGAAATGTTTGGTAAACTTCAAAAAAAGCTTGGTAAAACGAAAGAAGAATTAAACAAAATTGTCGATTCACTATAAACTGTTTAATAATTAAAAATTCACAAAATGAAAAAAGTTATTTTTTTTGTATTCGTAATGCTTTTCACCCTGAGTGCTACAATAGCATTTGCAAATAATTCGGAATCAAACTCCGAAGCTAAATCTGCTGTTCCCGTGAAAACGGAAAACAAACTGTCTGATGCAGAAATTGACCGGATAACCAAACGTGTTGAAGAAATCCGCAAAATGGATAAAAGCGACCTGACATCTGAAGAAAAAAGTGAACTGAAAAGTGAGCTGAAAGAAATGAAAAAAGATGTAAAGAAAGCCGGCGGAACGATTTACATTGGTGGCGCTACGCTTCTTTTAATTATCATTTTGATAATTTTATTGGTTTAATTGAAGTAGTTTAAAATTTGTGCAATTCTGTTTACAGGTTGCACAAATTTTTTTTTGTTTATGAATTTACCTGCAATTCATTATGATACAGGATTGAAATTCATCGAAGCGAGTCCCCTTCCGAAGGAATCCCTTATGGGGCTTTGGTTGATATTTTCATTTTGAAACGGATGTTTAATACCAAAGGGGACAAGCTCCGAACAACGCCATAAAAATGAAGACACCATACCTTGCTAAATAAAAACAATGGCTGAAATCCATTCATTAAAAACCAAGCTGAAAATACCTCGCTATAATTAGGTTGCCTGGATGGAGTGTACGACAAGTTATAACATAAAGAAAATTGCAAAAAATATCTTTTAATATCACGGTGCGCTGCACCTCATTTCCAAATACTTATTCCAATGTTACAAAGATTTGGGTGCTCTGCACCTTTTCCCCTGGAATAATAACGGTGCAAGTATTTGAAACAAAAGCGGCAGCGCCGCGATAATATTTGTAGATTAAGCACAAAAGGAAGCAGAAAGGTGCAGCGCACCCGAAATATTAAAATATGATGTTAGTGTGGAATTTGTCGTACACCCCCCGGAGAATATTATTCATTTGTATAATAATTGCCCTGTCATTTTACGAAGCTTATTCCCAGGATTATTTTCAGCAGGAAGTCAACTATAAAATAAATGTTTCCCTTAACGATACACTCCATGAACTGCATGCATCCGGAAAAATGGAGTACATCAACCATTCTCCCGATACGCTTCATTTCATCTGGATTCATTTGTGGCCCAATGCCTATTCAAACAACAACACTGCATTAGCCAAACAGATATTCCGGGTAAATGGAAAATCAGAGTTATTTAACGATCCGGAATTGGCCGGTTTTATCGATTCACTGGACTTTAAAGTAAACGGCAGCCAGGTTCAGTGGAACATTTTGCCCGGCCAGCCCGACATCTGCCGGATTGACCTGAACGAACCTTTGAAATCCGGCGACACAATATTAATCGCCACACCCTTCCGTGTAAAAATTCCCAAAGGCGTAACATCCCGCTTAGGCCATATCGGGCAATCCTATCAAATTTCGCAGTGGTATCCCAAACCGGCTGTTTATGACCGGGATGGCTGGCATCCAATGCCGTACCTCGATCAGGGTGAATTTTATTCCGAATTTGGAAGTTTCGATGTAAGCATTACATTGCCCGACAATTACATTGTGGGTGCAACCGGAATCTTGCAAAACCAGTACGAAATTGAAAAGCTTGAGAAACTTGCCGCCGACACTTCATGGGCAAATGCTTCGCACATTGGCAAAGTTCCTTTTCCGGCTTCATCAAAACAGAAAAAAACAGTTCAATATATTGCAAATGGAGTGCACGATTTTGCCTGGTTTGCCGACAAACGGTTTCATGTAAAAAAGGGAAAAGTGAAACTTCCCGACTCAGGCAGGGAAGTAACCACCTGGGTGATGTTTACCAACCGGCAGTCGAACCTTTGGAAAGATGCCCTAAACTATGTGAATGAGGTGATTTTTTGGGCATCCGAAAAAATTGGCGATTATCCGTATGAAAGTTTCACGGCAGTTCAAAGCGCCCTGAGCGCCGGCTACGGAATGGAATACCCGGGGATTACAGTAATTGGCATGGTTGACGATGCTTACTCGCTCGACGAAGTGCTGGTCCACGAAATTATTCACAACTGGTTTTACGGGGCGCTGGCATCCAACGAGCGTAAATTTCCGTTTATGGACGAAGGGTTAACAAGCGCCTATACAGCGCGGTATGTGAAGGAAAAATATCCCCTGAAAAAACTTTGGCAGGTTTATTTTAAAGACTGGAAACTGGCCCGCTTTTTAAATATCCACCAGTTGTCTGTGGAGCGAATGCAGGAACTGGAATGGCTGGTTCAGGCCCGCAGCAACCTCGAGCAGCCAATGAACCTGTCCGCAACCGGGTACAACGATTTGAATTATGGCATTATCCTGTACAATAAAGCTACAATAGCCTTTAATTATCTGCGGGCGTCCCTTGGAGATTCGCTTTTTGATGCCGCCATGCATGAGTATTACCAAATCTGGAAATTCAGACACCCCCACCCCAACGATTTGCACACCGTATTTGAAAACGTTACAGACAAAGATTTAACCTGGTTTTTTGATGATTTAATGGGAACAACCCAACGACTGGACTATAAAATGGTTCGGCTGGAGAATCAAAAACTACTTGTAAAAAATAACGGAGAACTGGTTTCGCCGCTGGTTATAGCAGGAATGACCGGAGATTCCATTTTTTTTGAAAAATGGGTGGATGGTTTTGAAGGAGAAAAATGGATTGAACTGCCCGAAGGTGATTATTCAGAAATAAAAATCGACCCCGGACATATTATGCCCGAAATTTTCAGGAAAAACAACAACATCCGAAAAACCGGCGCTTTCCCCAGGGCAGATCCCATACAAACCCAACTCCTCTTTACCGTTGAAAATCCTGAAAAACACACACTGATGTATTTGCCGGTTATCAACTGGACCCGCGAAAACGGGTTTATGGCGGGCATGGCGTTTCACAACGGCTTCATTATTCCCAAACCTGTAGAATATTTTGTGATGCCGTTTTATGCATTCGGTAATAACGATTTGGCAGGGTTTGGCCGGGTAACCTATAACATTACACCCTACGAAAAATTCATCAGGCTGGCAGCCCTTTCTCTGGAAGCAACCCAGTTCGGCGCACCGGGCAACCAAAACTACCAAAAGGTAAAAACCGGCGTGGAGTTGCATTTCAGAAACCGGGATATGACTACTTCGTTAACTCATAGTTTATTTGGAAATTACATCGCTGCTTCCGGCCTTTTTCAGATTGAACTTCAGGAGAAGGCAAAAATGGATTCCTATTTGCAATTTGGTTACCGGTTGAAGAAGAGCAGCATAATGAATCCATTCAGCCTGCATGCAGGTTTTGAATCCGGAAAATCGCACCAAAAAACTTCGGTTGAATTCAAATACAGGTTGAGTTACTATGAGCAGGATAACGGATTGGACATGCGATTATTTGCAGGAACCATGCTGAAAGCGGATTCGGAAATTCCTTTTTACTCGTTTTCACCCGGCGGAAGAAGTGGACGCGAACTGTATCTTTACGAGGGAACGTACCCCGACCGTTTTGCCGTTTTTCCAACCCGTTTCTGGTCGCGGCAAATGAGCCTTTCCGAAGGAGGTTTGGTGTCGCCGGTGAACGACAGCCTGGGTTACAGCCGCTGGCTGATTTCCCTTTCATTAACAAGCAGTTTGCCCGGAAAAACCAGTTGGCTGCCTGTGAAACCTTTTGTCAATTTGCTTTTAAACGATAAAGGTTTCGGTAGCGAAAATAATTCACCCGTTTTTTATGAGGCAGGATTTAAAGCAGGCATCGGAAATATTTTCGAAATTTATGTCCCATTGCTGGTGTCCGGAAACCTGGATGCAGCCGGCGGATCATTCAAAAATCGCATTCGTTTTGTTTTATCACTCGATTCGTTTGCCACGTTCAAATTGAATGGCAACAATTAAAATTTAAAAAATTGGAGTGATGCATATTAAACAGATTGTGCAATATGGTAGAAAACACTTATATAATCAATCTGATAGAAAATTTAACAATCAAATGTTTCCCCTTAAGGATATTTTATCGTTTATTTGTAGAAAAAAGGAATGATTAAATTCAAAGTTATCTTTTTAGACAATGCTAAAGAATTTCTTGACAGCCTTGACAAAAAGCCTCGTGAAAAAGTTCTTTTTAATATTTGGAAATCAAGAGAAGTAAATGATCCTGAATTGTTTAAGAAACTTGTAAATGAAATCTGGGAGTTTAGAACAAAATATTCAGGAAAAGAGTTTCGACTTTTAGCATTTTGGGATAAGGAAGAATCAACAAATACGTTGGTAATTGCAACTCACGGATTCATTAAAAAGCAACAGAAAACGCCAAAGAATGAGATTGAACGGGCTGAACAATTAAGAAAAGATTACTTTAACTTTAAAAACAAAAAACAATGAAAACATACACTTTAGAAGAACTCACCGACAAGTACATCGGGAAAGAAGGAACCAAAGAAAGAGAACAGTTTGAGTTCGAATTAAAACTGGACATCCTTGGCGAAATGATTAAAAGAGCAAGGAAAGAACAGCATTTGACTCAAGAGCAACTTGGTAAATTAGTTGGTGTTCAAAAAGCACAGATTTCTAAAATTGAAACGAATGCTAAAGATGTTAGATTTTCGACTATTATGCGAGTGTTTGAAGCATTGAAAGCCAAGGTGAAAATGTCAATAAAATTTAACCCTGACACAAATTTTGAAATCGCATAAGACAAACATCTTTGCACCATTGGGCTAATGCCGATGAACCATTAAGCTTCACCGGAGAACCTCCTGGTATTGGTACCTTTTCCTGGCAAAACGGTGCCAGCGGTGGAGCGATAAGAACTAAGTCCCCTCCCGGTATTCCAACCGAACTTCAAAATGAATAACCTTTTTTTTTCGTTATAAAGTATGTTAATGCATTGAAAATAAGTTTTTTCTGTTCTCAAATAAACCTCATTTAATTTCATCAACCTTTAGTGGTTCTATACATTTCGTGTTAGTTTAACTGGCTAAATGTGTGAATTATGTAACTCTTTTACAAAATGATGTAATACTTTTTAGGGTTATAAACCTGACCTTTATGTGGTAGAATTTAAAAACAATTTAAATTTATTATTATGCCCATTTTAACAATCATTATCGTCATTCTTGTGGTCGGGGTTTTGCTTTGGCTAATCAATAGCTTCATTCCCATGCAACGAACAATTAAAGGAATTCTGAATGCAGTTGTAATAATCATTCTTGTGGTTTGGCTGCTGAAAGTATTTGGAGTGCTGGATAGTTTGCAGAACATACAAATTTAGTGGCGTTTAGAGCTGTTCAATTTTTGAAAAACTGACCCGCCAGACGCGGGAATAACTTTCATTTATCAAATAGCAGCAGAATTTGACAACATAATAAGCCAGGGAAATATAGGCTCAAATGTGGACTAAAGTCTTATGCACGAAAGAATACTAAAAATATTGCAGCGCTGATCAGTTTGGCGCTGCAATAACATAAAAACACCATGAGAAAAATAACATTCAGAGACAATCAGAAGGAAAAGCCAAAATATAATAAATCAATATTAAAAAAAGAATTAGTTGCTTCGGAGCTTCGTTACCGCCGGTTGTTTGAATCGGCCAAAGACGGAATCCTTATCCTCGATGCCGAAACCGGGAAAATTGATGACGTGAATCCGTTTTTAATGGATTTGCTGGGTTATTCAAAAAATGAATTCATTGAAAAATCAATTTGGGAAATTGGCGCTTTTCAGGATATTTATGAGAACAAAGAGAAATTTCTGGAATTGCAGCAAAAAGAATATGTACGCTATGATGATTTACCGCTTGTAACTTTAGATGGGCGTGAAATTCATGTGGAGTTCGTCAGTAATGTTTATCTGGCTAATCACTCTAAGGTAATTCAATGCAATATCAGAGACATAACCGAACGAAAACGTTCAGAAAACGAACTTAAAAAAAGCGAAGAAAAATTTAAACTGGTATTCGAGAATGTTTTCGACGGCATAAGTATTTACACCGACGATCCTGATCCTTTAAAGAGAATACTCGTTGAATGCAATGACCGTTACGCTGCCATGGCTGGCCGAAGTCGCGATGAACTGCTCCGGATTGGCAGAACGATGAAGTTGCAAATTTCGCTTGACGATAAAGCAAATGAAAACCGGCTGAATTCCATAATTGGTGGAAAAGAATATTATGGATCATACTCCTGGATTCGACCGGACGGTAAGGAAAATGTTGTAGAGTACGTGGGCATGCCAGTCAAATGGCATGGAGAGTCATACACCATTGGAATTGATCGCGACATAACTGAACGAAAACATGCCGAAAAGGAACTGTTTGATGCGAAGGAAAAAGCAGAAGAGAACGACCGCTTAAAATCAGCTTTTCTGGCCAACATGAGCCACGAAATCAGAACACCCATGAATGGCATCATCGGGTTTACGGGTCTCCTTAAAAATCATGGGTTAAGTGGTGTTGATCAGCAGGAATACATTAAAATTATTGAAAAAAGCGGCGCCCGAATGCTCAATATTATAAATGATATTATAAGTATTTCCAAAATTGAATCACATCAGGTTGAAATTAAAAGTTCCGATACGAATATAAACGAGCAGGTGGAATATATTTATCGTTTTTTTAAAGTGAAAGCTGAACAAAAAAAACTGCATTTCGCCTTTAAAAACGGACTGCCTAATGAAGACTCGGTAATAAGGACCGATAGAGAAAAGGTGTCTTCAGTACTCACAAATTTGGTTAAAAATGCCATTAAGTTTACGCAAACCGGATTTATTGAATTGGGGTACTTAAAAAAAGACGGATTTTTAGAATTTTATATAAAAGACAGCGGTTCCGGAATTCCTGAAAAGCAGAAAGAAATCATTTTTGAACGTTTCAGGCAAGGCAGCGAAGCATTAAACCGGAACTACGAGGGAGCAGGCCTTGGGTTATCCATTTCCAAAGCCTATGTTAAAATGCTGGGTGGAAAAATCTGGATGAAAAATAATGCTGAAAGGGATATAAATGCTTCAGGTACCACATTCTTTTTTACCATACCGCTTGCCCGCTTGTGAAAGTGAACGCATCTACACCAGGAACAATGAGGGATAACAGACTGGCAGAATTTTACAAGTCGGAGAAAAACGATAATATATTTAAGTTATGAATAAACAAAAACAGACAGAAAACAAATCCGGCAAACTGCGCCAGGCTGCAGAAATGTTGTTAATGGAAAAAAAGCAAGATTCTGAAACGTCTGCAACCGAATCCGATAATTTAAAGCTCATTCACGAGCTTGAAGTGCACCAGATAGAACTGGAAATGCAAAATGAAGAACTTAAACAGGCGAAGGAAAAAGCAGAACTTGCCGAAAAAAAATATGTTGAATTATATGATTTTGCCCCTTCAGGATACCTTACACTGACGAAGGAAGGCGAAATTTTGAATTTGAACATAAGCGCAGAACTTATTATGGGGAAGGAACGCTCGCATCTGATAAAAAGTAATTTTAGCTTTTTTATATCTATCGATACGAGAGCCGTTTATAATCGTTTTCTGCAAAGAATATTTAAAAACAAATTAAAAGAAACCTGCGAACTTAAACTGGAAACAGGCAGCAATTCAATAAAATACGTACTCGTTAACGGCATCATCAGTAATTCCGGCGAAAAATGCCTGGTGACCCTGGTTGACATTACAAGGCGCAAACAAATCGAAAACGAATTAATAAAAGCCAAAGAAAAAGCAGAGGAAAACGAAAGACTGAAATCATCTTTTCTGGCCAACATGAGCCACGAAATACGAACGCCCATGAATGGCATTCTGGGTTTTACCGAGCTGCTTAAAACATTAAAATTAAAAAGCGAAGAGCAGCAAAACTACATTGGTATTATTGAAAAAAGCGGCGCCCGCATGCTCAGTATTATAAACGATATTATCAGCATTTCAAAAATAGAATCAAAGCAAATTGAGGTTTCTGTTTCAGAAACAGATATAAACGAACAGTTGGAGTACATTTATCACTTTTTCAGGCTGGAAGCAGAACAGAAGAAATTGAATATTTCTATTAAAACCCCGTTACAAAAAAAGGAAGCAGTTATAAGAACAGACCGTGAAAAATTATATGCAATACTCACGAACCTGGTAAAAAATGCCATCAAGTTTACGCAAACCGGCTCCGTTGAATTGGGATACGAATTGAAAGGCGACTTCTTTGAATTTTATGTAAAAGATAGCGGTCCCGGAATTAAGGAAGAACAGAAGGAAATCATTTTTGAACGTTTCAGGCAAGGCAGCGAAGCATTAAACCGGAACTACGAGGGAGCAGGCCTCGGGTTATCCATTTCCAAAGCCTATGTTAAAATGCTGGGGGGAAAAATCCGGGTAGAGAACAGTGCCGAAAAGAATACAAATGCATCGGGCTGCACTTTCTTTTTTACCATACCAGCTAATCCGGTAAAAGAATTGAAACAGGACACCCGGATTGTCCCTTCGGATAATTCAACAAAAAATGAAACCAGAAAACTTAAAATTTTGATTGTTGAAGATGATAAAGTTTCGGAAATGCTTCTTATAAAAATGATTGAAGGATTTACCGGAAAAGTTTTAAAAGTAAAAACAGGAGTTGAGGCAGTTGAAGTTTGCCGGAAAAATGCCGACATTGATTTGGTGCTGATGGATATTCAACTGCCGGAAATGAACGGTTATGAAGCCACCCGAAAAATCAGGGAATTTAATAAAGAAGTGATAATTATTTCGCAAACTGCCCATGCATTGGTTGGCGACAGAGAGAAATCAATTGCAGCAGGAGGTAACAATTATATCTCCAAACCAATAGACAGGGTCGTTTTAAGGGAAATGATAAGCAATTATTTTTCAGCATTGCCTGAACATAAAAATGTGTGAATGATGTAAATCATTCTCAAAGTAATGTAAGAGTTTCGGGGTTAAAGAGAAATATCTTTGTAAGTGTAATAATGTAATTACACAAAAAATATTTCTGATGATGAAATCCAGGTCAATATTTTTACACAGCACTGCCAACGATCCAAAACTCCGGATAACGGCAAAAGTCTGGAATGTTCAAATAAGATTCCCCTGTGGTTTTTGTTTGAAAGAAGATGTTGTCCATTTTAAATCATTAAAATGGAGTATTTATCAGATATTAAATTAAAAGAAACAATTTAAAATTAAAGTCATGGGAAATTTACTTTACATCATTGCAGTAATTCTGATTATTGCATGGGCAGTTGGGTTTATCGGGTACAGTGCCGGCGGACTAATACACGTTCTGCTGGTAATTGCAGTTATTGCAATAATAATTAAACTTGTTCAGGGAAGAAGGATATTCTGAAAAAATCTTTTTACTGAAAAGAGTTAAAAATAATGAGCGCATAGGGTTATGGACACCATAGAATGTCCATGATTGTTCATAGTTTGGTTTGGTTTTTTTTGGTTTTTTAGGTTTGGGTTAGTTTAAAAATGTGGGCAGAGTTTGCCCACATTTTTTAATTCATAATCAGGCATTTTTAAAAGTGTGAATGATGTAAGATTTTTCAGGAATTGTATAACAATCATCCATCTTTCATTTTTTACCTTTCCTAAAAATTAAAGCAAAAAATTTGAAACCATGAATATATTACTGGTATATCCAAAATACCCTGATTCGTTCTGGAGTTTTACGCATGTATTGCGGTTTATTTCCAAAAAAGCCGCAGTACCACCACTGGGTCTGGTTACCGTTTCGGCTATGCTGCCTTCAACCTGGAATAAAAAGCTTGTTGACCTGAATGTTACATCGCTCAATATCAGCGATATTGCCTGGGCCGATTATGTTTTTATCAGCGCCATGTACATTCAGAAAGAATCGGTACATAAAATTCTGGAAGAGTGTATGAAAAACAAGGTTAAAATTGTAGCCGGCGGTCCGCTTTTTACCCAGGAGTATAATAATTATTCGCAGATAGATCATTTTGTACTGAACGAAGCAGAGATTACGCTGCCCCTGTTCCTAAATGATCTGGATTCGGGAAAAACGCCTCAGCGTTTTTATCAGACCAGCGAATATGCCGATATAACCACAACCCCTGTCCCCGACTACCAGTTATTGTCGGCAAAAGACTATGCTTTTATGAATATCCAGGTTTCGAGGGGATGCCCGTATTCCTGCGATTTTTGCGAAATTACTGCCCTTTTGGGCCGCAAGGTGAGAATGAAAACCCCACAGCAGGTTATAACCGAACTCGAGGCGCTTTACAACCTGAACTGGAGGGGGCCGGTGCTTATTGTTGATGACAACTTTATCGGAAACAAACATGAAATAAAAAACAACCTGCTTCCGGCAATGAAAAGCTGGATGCAAAGCCATAATTACCCGTTCAAATTCAATACAGAAACATCCATTAATCTTGCCGACGATGAGGAACTGATGCAACTGATGGTGGAAACCGGTTTTACTTCCACATTTGTCGGCATAGAAACACCCGAAGAAAAATCGCTTCAGGAATGTCAGAAAAGCCAGAATAAGAACAGGGATTTGTTGCAAAGCGTAAAAAAAATACAAAATGCAGGCATGCAGGTATCCGGAGGTTTTATTGTCGGTTTCGACAGCGATACCCCTTCCATTTTTCAGCGGCAAATTGATTTTATTCAGCAAAGTGGAATTGTATCTGCCATGGTTGGACTGCTAAACGCTCCAAAAAACACAAAGCTTTATCAACGACTTGAAGCCGAAAACCGGCTTACTGTTGAATCATCGGGCAATAACACAGATGCTTCGATGAATTTTATCCCAAAAATGAACCATCACGAACTGCTCGACGGGTATAAAAAAATCATCACCGGCATCTATTCTCCAAAACCCTATTATCAGCGGATACGCCAGTGTTTAAACAATTACAAACGTCCCAAAACCGGGAACGGAAAAGTACAACTGAACTACCTGGCAGGTTTTATTAAATCTGTATTCATCATCGGAATTGCCAATAGTGGCCGCCGTGAGTATTGGAAATTTCTGTTTTGGACACTCTTCCGAAAGCCCGGGTTAATGATTGATGCCATCACCTTTGCGGTGTATGGTTATCATTTCCGAACAGTTTATGGTTTAAGAAACAAAAGCAGATAGTATAATAAATTGCAAAAGACAAAATACAAAAAACAAAAAAAATGAAAACAATTCAATCTTTAACACGTGTTAAAAACAGGATAACCGGAATAGGCCTTCAGGTAAAAAAACACTTTTTACTGGTTTTGGTTTTGGCTTTGCTGGCAGGATGTGCGTTAAACCTGGTAACAGGCCGCAACCAGTTGAGTTTGGTCCCCGAATCGGAATTGCAGTTAATGGCCACCAGCCAGTACAGTGCTTTTTTGGCCGAAAACAAGGTGTTAAGCCCTGGCAATAAAGAGGCGGCCATGGTTGATCGGGTAGGAGCGCGTATTTCAAATGCAATTACGAAATATTACAACAGTCAGGGACAACAATCGGTAATTGAAGGATACAAATGGGAGTTTAATACCGTAGATGACCCGGCGGTAAATGCGTGGTGTATGCCCGGCGGGAAGGTTGTTGTTTACACCGGATTATTGCCAATAACGCAGACTGAAACAGCGCTTGCCATTGTTGTAGGCCACGAAATTGCCCATGCCATTGCCAAACACGGCAGTGAACGGATGAGCCAGGCCATGGTGCAGCAGTTGGGAGGTTTGGCCTTGCAGGTGGCCCTGTCGCAGAAACCTCAGGAAACCCAAAATTTGTTTATGCAGGCCTATGGCATTGGTAGCACCGTTGGTGCAGTTTTACCCTGGTCGCGGCAGCAGGAAACGGAAGCCGACCAGTATGGGTTAATATTTGCAGCCATGGCCGGCTATAACCCGCAGGAAGCCATTCCTTTCTGGGAAAGAATGTCGAATGCCGGCGGAGCAAGCCCTCCTGAATTTTTAAGTACCCACCCTTCCGATGAAACAAGGATGAGAAAGCTGAAACAATTTATGCCCGAAGCCATGAAATACTACAATACGAAATGAATTCAATTGGTCCCGAGCATTCGGGAGCAAAAAGCAGTTGGCAAGTCCTTTTGCTCCCGAAGGCTCAGCGTTTTTATCGGAGAGCAATAAGGTAATAAGGTAAAAATCAAATGGTAGCTATTCTACTAAGGTTAATACATTGAAAATAAGGTTTTTATGTTTTCGGATAAACCTTATTTTATTTCATAAAACCTTATTAATATTGCGAATCAAGTTAATATTAGCTGATTATCAATAGTTCAACCCACTTCGGGGTTGTGTCCTTACGTCCTATCGCCTTCCCCGAGCTTCGCACGGGGCTATTGTTGTTAATGTCATTCGGACATTTCTTTATCCCGAGGACTCGGGATTAAACAATAATAGCCACGGGTAAAACCCTTGGTAATCAAGTGGATATGAGAAGAACCCCGAAGTGGGTTCAACCCTTGATTCGCATTAATAATGAAAAAATATCGCCAAATTTAATTCCATTGAAATAATGGTTAATCATCTATAAATAAGTAAATTATACAACACATTCACTAAAATGAATACGATTAAAAAAATCGCTGAATGCTCGGGACCAATTGCTTTTTGCCAACTTACATAAATGGAAAAATTTATCCCGTCTTCGGTAAACAACCAGGTGAAATAAATACCAATTGATATAAAAAGGTGTGAATAATGTAAATCATTTCCGAAATTATGTAACGCTTTTCAGTATAGGATGGCTGATCTTTGTAAGTATAAATTATTTAATCAATATAAAACAATTAAAAATATGAGTTCAGGAAAAGTTTTGTTGGGCGTATTGGCCGGAGCAGCCGCCGGCGCATTGGCAGGGATTTTATTTGCCCCTGAAAAAGGATCGAAAACCCGTAAAAAAATAACACGGAAGGGGGAAGACTATTTAGATGCGTTAAAGGATACATTTAACGAATTAATGGATGCTTTTACCGAAAAAATGGAAAAAGTAAAAGATGATGTTTCCGATTATGCCGATAAAAAAATGGGCAAAACGGAAAAACCCGGGAAAGAAGCATCAACTGTTACAGGTTAGGGAAATCTTCGGAATAGTGTAAACATTCCGAAAAGTTAAAATTGGTTTATTTTGAAAGAATCATTGAAAATACGATCTCCACGGGAAATGAATAAGTCGTTAATGACCTCATTGAACACCTTCAATTTGCTCACCCTGATTGAAAAGATGAGTCATAAACCGACCATGTTCAATGGAGATTTACATTCAATGGTTCTTTTAAATCGTCCCGACAAGCAGATTGTTCTAACTACATTCGACAAGGGAACAGAAATTAATTCATTCCAGTCGAAGGAGTTAATGTTCCTTCAGGTTATTTGGGGAAAATTAAGGTTCCATACCCATGAAAAATCATTGACTTTGAGTCGGGGTGAACTTTTCGCACTTGATGAAAAAGAACCTTACATTTTAACAACCAGCGAAAGAACCGTGTTTCTTTTAACACTTATTTCCGGAAGCCTGGAGCAGACGAATATTAATTTCACCGATAATGAAGAACTTTAACACAAAAATACAATGGATGACAACGTGAAATTAATTGAATCCCTGCTTGAAAGTACATTTAAGTATGGAGTAACGGAATTAGAGTTGTTAAAGCTTAAAACTTTAAACAAAACATCGGATGTGGTTTCCGGTCTGATACCACATGCCGTTGTTTTTTTTATTCTTGTTTTGTTTCTGCTTTTTCTCAATTTTGGCCTGGCCTTCTGGCTTGGTGAAATCCTGGGCAACAATTTCTACGGTTTTTTTGTGATAGCGGCATTTTATGCCATTGTGGGGCTTGTTTTTCACTTTTTTATGCATAAGTGGATTAAAAGGAAAATTGGCAATTTTCTGGTAAAACAGATTTTTAATTAGATTGATATGAAAAATATATCTACTACTGCTGAACTTAAAGAAGCGATTCAGTTGATGGAAGCGCAAAAATATGTTCATCTTCAGGAAATGAGGGAAAATTTTTCTCTTACCTGGGAGAACCTTAAACCCGCTAATATTATAAAAAGCACAATGAATGAAATTGGTTCTTCCCCCTATCTTTTCAATAATATTCTTAACGTTACCCTGGGTCTGGTCGCAGGCTTTCTTTCAAAAAGAGCACTGATGATTGGCAGATCAGACAACAAATCCAAAAAACTATTGGGTTTAGTATTACAGTTAGGCGTTGCAAACCTGGTTATTTATGCTCCAAATGCGATAAAGTCATTTTTCCAGAATAATTTCGGTAAAAGGGAAAAAGAAATCCAGGCCGGCTAACCGCGGCAGTTAAAGAATTTACAATTTAACAGGTAAATATTATTCATCAAATTAAAAAATGTTCAGGATGAAAACACAGAAAATAAACAAACTGACAAAAAGTATCTTAGTAGGTATTTTAGCGACTTCGGTGATATTGATATTCACATCATGTGAAAAAAAGGTAAAATTTTTAAATTCATCTGTTGTCCCGGCGGCAAAAGGCACTGTAACGGTAAACCAAGACAAAAACAAAAATTACGTTGTTAAGGTGAAAATTGTAGATTTAGCTGAAGTTGAAAGACTGCAACCTGAAAAACAAACCTATGTGGTTTGGATGGAAACGGAAAGCGGAAATACAGAAAATCTGGGCCAGTTAAAAAGTTCAGCCAGTTTTTTTTCGAAACAAAAAACAGCGTCTTTGGAAACAGTGTCTTCCTATAAACCAGTCAGAATTTTTGTAACCGCAGAACAAGACATAAATGTTCAGACCCCGGACAGGAAAGTTTATTTGACAACAGATACGTTTTAACCTGCATAACCTGCGAAAATAAACAGGTATTTATTTCAAAATTCTTACTGCTGCCGCTCTTTACAATGCGGCTGATAATTTGACACTGATAAGTTGATAATCCAATTAACATTTATGGCAAAAATAAAAATTCCTATAAAAAAAATAATTCCAAAACTGCCCGATTTAACGAAGCACGTTATTAAGCTGAGCGAGAAAACCATTGAAAAAACGCAGAAGGCAAATGTTTTCTTTTTGGAGGCAGGCAACTTTTTTTTATTTCTGTTCAGCGCAACCAGAGAGACATTTTCGCGCCACTTTGAGTTCAGGGAATTCCTGCGCCAGTGTTATCAGATTGGCAACAAAACATTGCCGCTCATTTCGGTAACCGGCCTCATAATAGGGTTGGTACTTACCATACAGTCGCGGCCCGTTTTGGCAGACTTCGGCGCCGTATCCATGCTTCCCGGAATGGTTGCAGTATCCATCATCCGTGAAATGGGGCCGGTAATTACCGCATTAATTTGCGCGGGAAAAATCGGTTCGGGCATGGGGGCCGAGTTAGGATCAATGAAAGTTTCGGAACAAATTGATGCGATGGAAGTTTCGGCCACCAATCCGATGCGGTTTTTGGTTGTTACACGGGTTTTGGCTGCCACACTAATGATACCCATTTTGGTTTTATATGCCGATGCACTCGGTATTTTGGGCAGTTGGGCCGGGGCAAACATAAAAGGGAGCGTTACTTTCACCCTGTTCATTTCTCAGGCATTCAGGGTGGTCGATTTTATGGATTTTCTACCTGCAGTAATTAAAACGTTCTTTTTTGGGGCCGCAATCGGATTAATTGGAACCTACAAAGGATTTACCGCAGGGAAAGGAACCGAAAGTGTGGGCAAAGCAGCCAATTCGGCGGTGGTGCTTGCTTCGCTGCTCGTAATAATTATTGATTTAATCGCTGTTCAGATAACGGATATGTTTTTATAGAAAAATTAAAAAATGGTTAAAACTGAAATGGACATAAAGAATTCAGAAAAAACACCCGAAAAGGTTATTGAAATCAATAACCTCAGTAAAAGTTTTGCCGATTTGGATGTACTAAAAAACCTCTCGTTAAAGCTTTACAACGGCGAAAATCTGGTGGTGCTCGGTAAATCAGGCTCCGGAAAATCTGTTCTCATAAAATGTATTGTCCGTTTGTTGAATCCCGACCAGGGAACCATTCATGTGCTTGGCAAAAATGTGAGTAAACTGAAAAGGAAGGAACTGGCAGTGATGAGAGAAAAAATCGGGTTTCTGTTTCAAAGCGGTGCGTTGTATGATTCCATGACCATTAAAGAGAATCTCGAATTTCCACTGCGCAGGATAAAAAAGAATCTTACAAAAAAAGAAAGGGATGAAAAAATAGAAGAAGTATTGAAAAATGTGGGATTGACCGACACGCTGCACAAAATGCCCTCTGAACTTTCGGGCGGAATGCGCAAACGGGCAAGCCTGGCGCGAACCATTATTGTCGATCCGCTAATCATGCTTTATGACGAACCCACCACCGGATTAGACCCGGTAACATCGGATGGAATCAGCGAGCTGATAAATGATGTTCAGGAAAAATACAACACTTCATCCATCATTATTACCCACGATATTGAATGTGCCCGGGCCACTGCCGACCGGATTATTATGCTGCAGGACGGCGAGGTTTATTTGGAAGGTACCATCGATGATTTCGAGAGTTCAACGGATGAAACGATTACCTCTTTTTTCAAACAACAAGTTCATAACACTCAAAAAAAAATTATAAAAAATGGATAATTACACACCAGGATTTAAGGCACGGTTGGGAGTTTTTATTACCGTTGGAATTGCAATATTTGTAATCGCAATTTTTATCATAGGAAAACAGCAGAATTTATTCAATCCGGTTTTTAGAGTTACAACCAATTTTTATAACGTTAGCGGCGTGCAGGTTGGGAATAATGTCCGGTTCTCCGGCATCAGTGTCGGCACCGTGGACAACATTAAAATAATCAATGATTCAACGGTGCAGGTTGATTTGCTTATCAGGAAAGATGTGCAGCAGTTTATAAAGGCTGACAGCCAGGCAAGTATTGGTTCCGAAGGAATTATTGGCGACCGCATTGTAATTATTACACAGGGAAGCGACAATGCGCCTGTAGCAGAAGACGGACAACATATTTTGTCAAAAGAACCGATTGAAACCGATGATATTATGAAAAGCCTGCAGACCACGGCAGGACATGCCGAAGTGATTACACTTCAACTTGCTGAAATAATGGTAAATATTAACAGCGGACAAGGAATGCTGGGCAGGCTCATTCAGGATTCAACCATTGCAGAAAATGTGAATCTGACCATAGAAAACTTCAAAAAAAGTTCCGAAGGCCTGGATGAAACCATAGAAGTTACCAAAGAAAACGTGTTTGCCTTTATGGAGAGCCTGCAAAAAACGGCCTCAAAAACTGAAGTGGCTTCCAACGAACTTGGTGAAATTATGACAAAAATAAACAGTGGCGAAGGAACGATTGGAATGATGCTCAAAGATACATCGATCGTGAACAACATCGATGCAACCATTGTCAACCTGAAAGAAAGCAGCATAGGGCTGAACGAAAATATGGAAGCGCTTAAACACAATTTCCTCTTCAGGGGGTATTACAGGCGGCAGGCTAAACAAGAGGCCAAAGAAGAGGAAAAAATGCGAATGGAAACAGATACGGTAATGCCGGAGAGAAATAAATAGGAAAGCAGAGAGCAAAGGGCAGAGGGCAGAGAGCGAAGGATGGCATCCCTTTTCTCATCAGCGGCAGGGAAAATCCAAACCTTTGCAGGCTTATTAAACAGAAGGGATGCTATCCTTTTGGCAACAGGGCTGCGGGTGGAGTGCGAGGGACAAAGGGCAAAAAGCAAGGAGTTTTAAGATTAAAGGCTAAAGCCAGATCTCTGCTTAGAAATTTAACCCCCGGCTTAAGCCGGGGGCAAAAAATCCCACGAATGATATAGGCTTTAGCCGTTAAATATGTTTTAAAGAGTAAAAATGTGGATACGAAATGCGACAATATTATTTTTTGTTTTACTCATAACAAATGATTTCGCATTTGCACAGGATACTATAACCCAAAAAGATTCCACCCATCTTTACGAAAACATCGAAACGTATGCTGAAAAAAGCCGGTTTACCCAATTTATGTTCCGGCTGTTTTTTAAACCGGTAGCGCCACCACCTGCACAAAAAATACTGAATAAGCGGCTGATACAGAAGCCTTACAGCTCATTTGAAGGAAAAATCATCAGGAAAATCAATATTGTAACACTCGATCCGTTTGGAACTTCTATTGGCGACACCATTTCGGCGTCGCTCAACTTTATATCCAAAACCGGAAACAGGTTTCATGTAAAAACATATCCATTCACCATTCGCAACCTTTTACTGATACATAAAAATCACCCTTTCGATTCGCTGCTGGTAAAAGAGTCGGAACGGTTGGTGCGCAGCATGAACTACATTACCGATGTTTCATTTTTTGTAAAGGTTGCAGATGAAAACTCCGACTCGGTTGATATTTTTATCCGCGAAATGGATAGCTGGAGCCAGATTCCCGGCGGCTCATTTTCTGCTTCGCGCTTAAACTTTAAACTCAGGGAAAACAATTTTATTGGCCTGGGCCATACGTTCCAAAATGGAATAGTCTGGAACCATTCAACCGGCGACTTTGCTTACCGGACAAAATACTTCATACCCAATATCCGCAACACCTACATCAATTCCACCCTGCAATACGGCACCGACGAATACGGGAATTTTATTAAAAGTTTTGCGGTTGACCGGCCGTTTTTTTCTCCTTTGGCCAGGTGGGCGGCAGGCGTAAATTTTTCGCAACACCTGCACAAAGATTCAATCTGGACCATCAACACGATGCCTTTTAAATACAACGCGCAGGATTACTGGGCGGGCAGTTCCATGCCGGTTTTCAGCGGAACTTCAGAATACAGCCGCACCACCCGGTTTATTTCTGCAGCGCGTTTTATCCGCATCCGTTTTACCGAAAAACCCCCTGAAACGATTGACACATTAAGCTTTTACAGCGACGAGAATTTTTACCTTACCGGCATAGGCGTAACAACGCGGTTGTATGTAAAAGACAAGTATATTTTCAAGTTTGGAATAACAGAAGATGTTCCGGTTGGGAAAGTGATTGGCCTGACCGGCGGTTACCAGGAAAAAAACAGTTTGGGACGTTTCTATGCCGGGGCGCGTTTTTCCTCGGGCAATTATTACTCGTGGGGATACCTGAGTTCCAACATCGAATTTGGCACGTTCCTCCGGTCGGCGCAGACTGAACAGGGCGTTTTCAGAATCGGGGCAAATTATTTTACGAACCTGATTGAAATCGGACCATGGAAATTCAGGCAATTTATTAAACCTCAGGTAATTATTGGTGTTCACCGCACCAGTTACGACAGTTTATCCATTAACAACGAATACGGGTTAAGAGGTTTTTACAGCCCTGTATTGTCGGGCACCAGCCGTTTGTTGTTTACAGCGCAAACACAATCGTATGCTCCGTGGAATTTTATCGGGTTTCATTTTGGCCCCTATCTAAACTTTTCGCTGGGAATGCTTGGCGATGCTGCAAAAGGTTTCCGGAACAGCAAACTCTATTCTCAAATAGGCCTGGGCGTTCTAATTAAAAACGACAACCTGGTGATGAATGCTTTTCAAATCTCCATCTCCTTTTTCCCGGTAATTCCCGGTAAAGGGCATAATATTTTCAAGTTGAACTCCTTTCAAACCACCGATTTCGGCTTTCGCGATTTTGAAATTGGAAAACCGGGACCGGTAGTTTTCCGCTGATAAGGGTAATTGCTGAAATTCAAAAAGTGGGAATGATGTAAAACAATTCTGAAAATGTGTAACAACTCCCCGCCCCTGTTAGCTTAAATTTACAGGATAAGTTGGAAACCGTTATTTGGGTTGAACCAAAGCAGGTTAATAAATGAAATCAAAACCCGGGCTTTTACAACAATGCGGAATCCTTTTATTGTCAGTGAATTTTAATCAATTTGCCATGAGAACAAAAATGAAGTTTTTAATAATAGCAGTTGCGCTGATTATATCTGTGGGAGTATTTCAAAAAGAGGCTACAGCACAGCGTGAATATGTCAGTTACCAGGTTTTCTATGACCAGTTAAGCCCATACGGCCAATGGATAGTTTATCCAAATTATGGAAATGTATGGATACCGGATACGGGTCCAAACTTTTCACCCTACTCAACCAATGGTTACTGGATGCACACCCGGTATGGCTGGACCTGGATGTCTGATTACAGTTGGGGCTGGGCGCCTTTCCATTACGGACGATGGGATTACGATACTTTTTACGGCTGGCTCTGGATTCCTGATTACGAATGGGGCCCCTCGTGGGTGAACTGGAGACAATCCGGTGGCTATTACGGATGGCAGCCCATGCGCCCCGGATATGGTATATATTCCGGTTTATACTCCGGCAACTATGGCAACAACGATCACTGGATATTTGTTAGGAGCAACGATTTTGGAAGATATGACATCTACAACTACTATGTAAACCGCTCTGATTACATGCGGATTATGGAAAATTCATCGGTTATTGATAATACCACTTATGACCGCCGGCGCCAGGTTACTTACAACTTAGGACCCAATAAACGAGAAGTTGGAAGAAATACCGGGAACAGAATCAGGTCTGTGAATGTGCGGGATAATAATATGCCGGGGCAGCAATTGAAAAACAACCAGTTGCGTTTGTATCGGCCGCAATTCAGGTTGCCAGTTGAGGGTGAGTTGCTTCGGAGGCCGGTGCGTGGTGATATTCCTCAAAACAGGCAACTTCCTGCTGATGGAAACAGAACTATTCAGCAACAACGCGAATCTGCCCCGGTAAATACCAGGCCTCTGCGTCAAATTACTCCCGAAAATCAGCAGATTAAAAGAAGCGAAAGTGAAAGAATACAGCCGGCAACTCCCCCAAGGGTTCCGGCAGTAACGCCAAGGCGCCAAAGTCAGCCGGTTCGTGAAACTCAGCAGATAAATACAAGAGAAAACGAGAAGGTACAAACTGCCCCGCCTGCAAGAGTTCCTGTTGAAACTCCACGAAGAACCAGGAGGCAGCCAGAGTAAAAACAAGAAAGTAAATCCAATTAATTACAGATAACAAAAAAAAAATGAAAAAGGTATTAATCGCATTGGATTATAATCCGACATCACACAAAGTAGCAGAAACCGGTTATGCAACGGCAAAAGAAATGAATGCAGAAGTAATCCTGCTTCACGTAGTTACAAATCCTGAGCATTATTCCTCACCCGAATATTCTCCCATTGTGGGTGGGCAGGGTTATATGGATACCAGCCAGATTCAATTGGATAGTGTAGAAGGACTGACTAAGGCATCCAGGCACTTTCTCAATCAAATAAAACATCACCTCAACGATGAAACCATTCACACGATGGTGAAAGAGGGCGATGTGGCTGAAACAATTCTGGAGGCCGCAAAAAATAAGTCGGCAGATATAATTGCAATTGGTTCCCGCAGCCAGAACTGGCTGGAAAATGTATTACTGGGAAGTATTACTGAAAAAGTTATCAGGCATACCACTATACCTCTGCTAATCATTCCCATCAAATCGGAGGAATAAAATTTATTTACATAAAAAATAATAAAAATGAATAATTTATTTAGAGGATTAATAGCAGGTTTCGGAGCCTGGAAACTTGGTGGTGGATGCCTTGGTACTATTGTAGTTTTTGTAGTTCTCTGGATTATACTTGGGCAATGCAGTTAAAACAGTGAAAACGGAAACAATAAACCAATTGAGGTTTTGAATAAATTTGTTAAAATGAATATCGACCCAATGAAAACAAAAGAACTTATCAGCACAGCGAATTCGATAGTGTCAAATCACAAAGGACTGCTGGCAATGGATGAAAGTTTGCCAACTGCCAACAAACGATTTGCAAAATTAGAGATACCACAGACCGAAGAAATGCGCCGTGCTTACCGGGAGTTGCTGGCAACAACACCGGGCCTTGGGGAGTTTATCAGCGGTGCCATTCTTTTCGACGAAACCATTCGCCAGAAAACAAAGGACGGCAGGCCCATTGTTAAAGTCCTTGCCGATGCGGGAATAATTCCCGGAATTAAAGTTGATACCGGGGCAAAAGAAATGGCAGGCCGTCCCGGTGAAAAAATTACAGAGGGCCTCGACGGTTTACGCGAACGTCTGGTTGAATACTACCGGATGGGCGCCCGGTTTGCAAAATGGCGCGTGGTGATTACAATTGGCGATAACATTCCCTCCCGCACATGTTTGGAAGCCAATGCCCATGCCCTGGCCCGGTATGCCGCATTGTGCCAGGAAACAGGATTGGTTCCTGTTGTGGAACCCGAAGTGCTGATGGATGGCGACCATACGCTGGAGCAATGTTTTGAAGTAACTGAAGAAGTGCTGCGAACGGTTTTTAATCAGCTTTTTTTACAGGGAGTCATGCTGGAGGGGATGATTCTGAAACCCAACATGATAGTCCCCGGATTAAAGTGCACGAAACAGGAAACAGCGGAAGAAGTGGCCGATGCAACCGTAAAATGTTTTCGGCGTGCCGTTCCTGCCGCAGTTCCCGGCATTACTTTTTTGTCAGGGGGCCAATCCGCTGAACTGGCTTCAGACCGGCTAAATGCCATGAACCAAAGGTTCAAATCAAAATTGCCATGGGAGTTATCGTTTTCTTATGGCCGTGCACTTCAGCAACCTGCTTTGGAAATATGGCGGGGAGACAATGCAAATGCAGAAAAAGCACAAAAAGCCCTTTATCACCGAAGCAAATGCAATTATGCAGCCCGCCGGGGGGAATACTCTTCTAAAATGGAAAAGGAAATCTGAATTAGAATCTTAACAATAATTTTCGTGTTTTTTTACATCAACAGCATTTGTTCAACAAATATTATCGCGATGCTGTCGCTTTCTGCTTTAGTTATATAGTAGGTTTGACGGGAAAAAATAAGGTTTATTTGAAAACAGAAAAACCTTATTTTCAATGTATTAACCTTAGTGAAAAGTTATACATTTGATTTTTACCTTATTACCTTATTGTTCTCCGGCAAAACCCTCTTATTAAATATTGGCAGATGTGTGAATATTACAACTCTTTTCAATAGTTATGTAACACAAATTCCGGCAAAAGTGCTCAACTTAGCCTGAGCTATTCATAAATGTTTTTCTATGTCATTATCAATATGAGTAAGTCAGGTAGATTTATAAAACGAATAGTCAGGGTGGCTTTGTGGGCGACCCTGGGTTTTGTAATGCTTTTTATTCTGGTTGCCCTGCTTATCCAGATTCCTTCCGTTCAAAATAAAATTGTTGATTATGCCACTTCATGGGTAAGCGGTAAAACCCATACCAGGGTTGAAATAAAAAATGTGGGCATCTTTTTCCCCAAAGCAATCGTTTTGGAAGGAGTTTACCTGGAAGATACCCAATCCGACACTTTGGTTTATGCCGGAAAGGTGAAAATCAATATAGCGCTTTACGACTTATTAAGAAGCAGGATTAACATAGGCTCCATAGCTCTCGAAGACGCTACCATCAAGCTTTACAGCACCCAAACCGATCCGCTGTTCAACTACAATTTCCTGATAACAACATTCAGTGATTCCGCCAAAATAACGGATAAAAAATCACCTGCCCCTTCTAAATGGACATTCAGCCTCGACAAGGTAAAACTGACAAACGTAAAGTTCACTTACAATGATGTTTATGGCGGAATAAGTGTGTTTGCAGCAATAGCAAATTCGGATGTCAGGATTATGGAAATCGCTCCCAAAAAATCGAACTATGCATTTAATGAATTGTCGTTGAACGGTTTGGCCGTAAATGTACAGCGGACTGAAACGGCAAAAACACAAACAAAAAATCAGGAAAAAATTTTACCAAAAGTATCCGCAAAAAAACTTCAGATAAACAATTCTTCGGTAACTTATGCCGATTCAGTTAATTACCTGTCGGTTATTTCGGTTATCGATCAGTTAGGGCTTACAGATGCTTCCATTGACATACAAAAGGAATTTTTGGTTTTTGACCGGTTAACCGTAGCGAAAAGCGATATTCGATACCACAATTTCGAGCCGGAATTTTTAACCGGTTCATTGGCTGCAGATTCTCTTTCGTCTTCCGGAAATAACTGGAAGGTTACAGTAAACCAGATGAATATGACCGACAATGATTTTATTTACCAGGTGGGCGACATTGCTGAGGCGAAAAATGAGTTTAACTCCGATTATTTGAAATTCAGGCACATGACCTTTGACGCAAATGATTTCTATTATGACAAGGACCTTGTTAAAATAGCTGTGGAAGAATTCAGTGCAGTTGATCAGAATGGATTTGTAATCAACAGCCTTTCAACAAATTTTAGTATGGATGAAAATTCCATCACTACGGATAAACTAAAGCTGAAAACCCCATACTCAACCATCGATGCCGATTTTTTCGTTCAATATTCCACACTCAAATCGTTTACTCAGAATTATGAATTCAGCAACCTGAACCTGGTTATGCGAAATGTGAAATTTAAAAATCCAGATGCACTCTATTTCAGTAATGACCTCATCAATCTGCCATTTTTTACAAATCAAACGAACACCACTACCCTGAGCGGAACCGTAAGCGGGCCTTTAAACAACCTCAGCGGCAAAAACCTGGTTATAAAAACCGGAGAAAACACCGAACTGGAAACCGATTTCAGCATTGCCGGATTACCCGATGTTAAAGAAGCTTTTTACAATTTCCCAAACCTGAAAGTCATTTCAGGAAAAAATGATATGGAGATGCTGGCAGGACCGTCAATTCCGGAAAATATTGAACTGCCGGACAATATTGATTTGGATGTTCTTTTCACCGGAAAAATAACGGCATTTGAATCAACTGTTGGCCTCAACAGCAGTTTTGGAGCCATTAACCTTGAGGCATTGGTTGACAAGGATGAAAATTTCAGTGGGAAAATAAATGTGAACCAATTCGATGCTGGCAGACTTTTCAAAGATACTGTCCTTTATGGCCCGGTTTCCTTAACCGCTGAGGTTTTGGGTCAGGGGCTGGACAAAGAAAAAGTAATGGCCGATATCAAAGGCGAAGTAACGGAATTATACCTCAACAGATATACATACCAAAATCTGACACTGGACGGAACCATCGCCGGACAGAATTTTTCGGGAAAAATAAATCTGGATGATGAAAATGCTGAATTCAATTTTGAAGGTTTTGTGGGTTTGAAGCCCGGAGAGGAATTCTATCAGTTCAGGTTGGATGTGCCGGGGGCCGACCTTCAGAAACTCCATATTACGAAAGAGGATATCCGGGTTGGGTTGGCTGTAACGGCCAATTTTGATGGCAGAACGGTTGATAAACTTTACGGGAAAGTTGGCATTTCAAACCTAACAGTGGCTCAGGATAACCGAATTTATGTACTCGACTCGCTGCTTTTCTCTTCTGTAAATGAGCCGGGAAAAAGTGAATTTAATATCAGCAGTCCGCTGATTGATGCAACATACTCAGGCAACATATCTCCGATAGATATTCAATCGGAACTTACGCGTTTTATCAACCATTATTTTCCACTATCCGATACATTTGAGATGACCGCAGACAGCAAACCATCTGATTTTAGTTTCGAAATTCAGCTTCATCCCCACCCCATTCTTTCACAAATTCTTATTCCACAGCTAAATGTGTTTCAGCCGGGAATTATTCAGGGAAGTTACAACAGCGAAAACAACGACCTGAAACTACATGCAATTATGAACAGAATTGTTTATGGAACAACTGAAATTGCCGATCTGGTTTTAGATGTAAAGTCGGATGCTTCTGAATTGAATTTTTCACTGTCGGGCACTACAGTTTCAAATGACCTGGTAAAACTGGAAAACTTCCTTATTGATGGTAAACTGGCTGACAATAAGCTGCTTGCCGGCCTTTCGTCAATTGATGACGACCAAAGAAAAAAGTTTGTAATCCGCTCGCAAATTACAAAAGAGGAAGGCAACTACAAACTGGCGTTCAATCCTGACGATTTTTATCTGATGTACAGCCAATGGGACATAGACCCGGAAAACTATATAGAATTTGGTGACGAAGGTTTGTTCATTCATAACCTGTTTATGAAAAATGCGGTTAGCCAGGTGAGAATATCTTCTGTAAATCAACAGTTTAATGATGATTTGAACATTGAACTAACGAATTTCAAGCTGGATGAAATTTCCCGGATTATTGAAAAAGATACCAGTTTCGTAAAAGGAACGGTAGATGGAAATGCATTGCTTAAAAGGGTAAACAATACCTGGGGCGTAATTGCCGATGCAAAAATCAGCAACCTGTTGGTCAGAGAGGTTCCGGTGGGCGATGTAACCGTTAAAGCAACCAACCCCGAAACCGGAAGGTTTGACCTGGATTTGAATTTGTCGGGGCCTGAAAACAACCTTACGGCTAAAGGTTATTTTATGGCCAGCGATGGCGACAATTCCATACATGTAAAAACCACCATTCAGTCGCTTTCAATGAAAACCATCGAGGCATTTTCCATGGGACAAATATCCGAATCTTCGGGAACTTTGTCGGGTGATTTAACCATTCAGGGTACTGTCAGCTCCCCTGATATTACCGGCGACCTGGTTTTCAATGATGTATTTGTAAATCCGGCGGTGTTGAATAACCGGCTGCATCTAAGTAATGAAACCATTCAGTTTAAGCCCGGAGGTATCTGGTTTAATTCGTTTACCCTGTCCGATTCCCGTCAGAATAAAGCGACTATCGATGGTTCTGTTCAGATGAAAAAATTCAGCGATTTTGTTTTTGCCCTGCAGGTAGATGCAACCGACTTTTTGTTGCTCAACACCACTTCGCGCGACAATGAAAATTATTACGGGCGCATGATCATCGACAGCAGAATCAACATAAGCGGCCCCATGGCTCAATCGGTTATCAACGGAAATGTGCGAATTAAGCGGGGATCCAATTTCACTTTTGTTGTTCCCGAAGACAGGCTCACCACCGATAAGGGTGAAGATGTTATTGAATTCAACAGCCCTGAAACCAAAAGTCCGATTCTTTACCGCGATGTGAAACCGGAAGCGCCGGCAACAGGTTTTTCGGGTTTTGACCTGTCCACCATTGTTGAAATTGACAAACAGGCAACTTTGCGGCTTTTAATGGATCCAACTTCAACCGATTCGCTGGTGGTGAGAGGCGAAGCTGCTTTGAGTTTTTCCATTGACAGAAGCGGAAAAATGAGCCTTACCGGAGCCTATAACTTAGACGAAGGCAGTTATCTGGTGTCGCTCGAATCGGTGGTTAAACGCAAATTTGACATTTTGCCCGGAAGTACCATCATCTGGAATGGCGATCCTTTGGATGCTGTAATAGCTATCAATGCAAGATATACGGTAAGGGCAGCGCCTTATGACCTTGTTGCTTTTCAGATGTCGGGAATGACTGCGATTGAAAGCGGGGGCTATAAACAACAGTACCCGTTTTGGGTGTTGTTAAATTTGAAGGGCCCGATTCTGCAACCTGTTATCCGTTTCGAAATACAACTGCCGCCTGATGAAAAAGGAATACTGGGGGGCGCTGTAAACCAAAAACTGACCTTGCTGAACGAAGATGAATCGGCGCTAAACAAACAGGTTTTTGCCCTTTTGGTGCTGGGCCGTTTTATTCAGGAAAATCCATTGCACACGGAATCGGGCGGCACTTCAACCCTCGTGCGCTCAACGGTAGGGAAATTTTTATCTGCGCAGTTAAACCAGTTGACATCGAAATTAATACCCGGGGTAGAGATGAATTTTGACATTCAATCGTACGAAGATTATCAGGGGGGCCAGGCAGAAGGCCGCACCCAGGTGGAAATTGGAATCAAGAAGCAACTTTTTGATGAACGGCTTTCGGTTCAACTCGGTGGCGCCATTGATGTGGAAGGGGAAAGAGCCAGACAAAACCAGGCAACCGATATCGCCAGCGATGTTCAGATAGAATACCGGTTAACAAAAGATGGACGCTACCGGCTTAAAGGGTTCAGGCACAACCAGTACGAAGGAGCTATTGAAGGCCAGTTGGTGGAAACCGGAGTTGGATTCGTTTATGTCCGTGATTTCAACCGTTGGAAGAATTTTTTCAGAAAGCAAAAAACGAAGAGTGATTCAATCCAAAACGAAGAAAAGCCATGACACGATGCATCCGAAATATCAGCATTTTTATT
>JAHYIT010000243.1 GCA_019429205.1 Mariniphaga sp.
TTCAGAGTTCATTTCAGTGAAGTTTAAAAAGTCAAATGACTTAGTTTCAATCCTTATTTTTCTGGAAGTAGATTTCAGAGTTTATTCGGCAATCGGATGATAGGAGTAGGAAGGAAGTTTCAATCCTTATTTTTCTGGAAGTAGATTTCAGAGCGTGTTACTGTTAATTCTTTGTTTTGTCATCTTAAGTTTCAATCCTTATTTTTCTGGAAGTAGATTTCAGAGAAAGAAACAACGCTGCAACAACGTTGTTAGAAAGTAGTTTCAATCCTTATTTTTCTGGAAGTAGATTTCAGAGTCGTTATACTTTGTAATTGGTTGAATGCAAATAAATTAATTGCTTTTTACTAACTCTTAAAATTTCAGTTTTCAATATGTCAAAGAACTTATTTTTGCTTTTTTCGGACCATTTCCGAAAGTAAAAAGTATTGTATATCAGATTTTTAGTATTCATTATTTTGTCTTTTAAAATAAATTGCAGCCCGGAAACCGTTATTTCGTGCAAATATTCCGGTAGGTGCAAGTTAAACAACGTTTTTTGTATTTGGTAGCTTTTGGGTAAAAATTTCCTGCAATAATTTTATCGATTTCCATTACACACTCCTTTACTTCGTTCTTGTCGCTATCTGGTATTTCAATTTCCACCAGTTTGTTTTTACTTCGTGTATAAACCAGAAAGCCCTTTTTTACAGGTTTCCCGAAGTTTTCCTCAATTAACCAGGCATAACAGTAAAGCTGTGTTTTGTAAGTAGAATAAATTTTATCTTCGAAACGGGCAAATTTATAATCGAGGGGCGCCATAGTTCCGTCAGCCAGCAGTAAAACTTCATCTACCTTCCCACGCATTAAATCGTTGGTAAGGTACTGGTCGAGCCATTTCTCTTTAGCGCCAATCCGTTTGCGCAGGTATTCTTTATTTTGGGCAAGTTTTAAGTCGTGCACATTTCTGCCTTTTTCCACTTTATAATGCCGCCCTTCGTATTGCGGAATGGCCAGCACGTACTCGAACCAGGTAAACCTGGGGCAGAAAAGATATTCGATAATATGGGAAGGAGTTACAACCATTTCAGAAAAACAGGGCTTTTACTTCGTCGGTAATCAGTTTTTTATCGAACGCCTGTCCCAACAAGGCCGATTCCCGGAGTTCATTTTTACTCATGGGGAAAATGTAAACCGAATCGTTTTCGGGGTCAATCAATTCCTCCACCTGAAGCTGGAGCGTATCTTTCCGGTTTTCGTCGAGCGAACCGAGGAAAACGCTTTTTTGCACCCGGTACAGCCCGGCCTGCTGACAGGCTTTGGCTATTTTGGTGCGCGACTTTGTTTTTTGAATGTCGTAAATTACCCAAACAATCATTTTTTATGCGTTTAAAATTTGTTGTGCCAGTGCATGGGCATCCAGTTGCAGGATGTTGCCGCGTGACTGGTTTTTGTTTTTATAGCGTATTTTTTCTTCGTCGAAAAACTTAAAAAAATGCTGAACCAGCAATGCTTTCCCCTCATCATTGAGGGTAATGCCTCCGGTAATTGGAGATGTATGGCAGTCGTTCACTTTTTTGGCCGAAAATAACTTGAAAATCACTTCATCGGCCCAAATGCGGTAGGGTTCAATAAAATCGAAAACCATACTTTTTTTGTTGTAATCGTCGCGGTGAAGGATTCCTACGAACGGGTCTATTCCGGCCACAATCAGGGCTTTTTCCACCCGGCTGTAAAGAATTCCGTAGGCATAGTTCAGAAATGCGTTAAAAGGATCGGTTGCCGGCCGGAAACTTCTGCCGTTGAAACGATACTTTTCAGCAAGCAGGCTACTTAACAGGCCAAAATAAATCCGGCCCGAGGTTCCTTCCAGCCCGCGGATGGTATCGGCAATTTCATCGGTTTTTTCAGCCTGAAGTCCTGCCAGTTTTTTACCCAGCGCTTCCATTTTGATTATCTCCTCCTCCATTTCATCTGCTTTTTGTTCGCGGTGTTTTTTCAGCCGTTTCAGAAAATCAACCTGGTTTTGCAGCTTTGTTCCAACCTGGTGTTTTACAATTTCAACCCCGGTTTTTCCCATACTGGCTTCGAGTTGTTTTTTGCGTATTCGGGTGGTGCTGCCCAGCCTGCTGTGCCAGAACCGGCCCACCGGGAACCCGTCGCGTTCGAGCACCACAATGTCGATGTTGTTTTTCATGGCCAGAATAATGGCATCGGTACTTACTGCCGCCCCCTTCGACAAAAGAATGGAGGTGATTTTTTGAGAAGCGATGCACTGTTTCCGCGGCGGATTGTCTTCCTGCGGTACCCGCACCTCAAACATGTCGTCTTTTACATGCACGTAAGTTCCCCAGGTATTGATGATTAGCTGCATATTTTTAATTTTTACATCGTTAACTCCACTGTTCCGAAACCCCGGCTTACCGCCTTGCCAATTCCTGTATAACCGGGCAAAAATGCGTTACTTGAAAACCGTCCGGCAAAGGCTATCATTTTTTTATCTTTAAACATGGTCTGTTTTTCGGTAAAAGTTCCGTTTACAAGAATCCGTTCCTGCACCCTGAACCCAATTCCTTTGTAGAAACTCAAAATGTTGTTCTGTAGGGTTTTATCGAGAAAGCCTTTTCGTTCAGGTTCAGCCAACTGAAGGTAGTGCTGAAAATTTTTCTGGTTCAGCCCCATCCACAACGTTTTAAAGGTATAGTTGTACAGTCCTTTATTCACCGAAAGTTCATGATTTTTCTGGCTGATGTTTTTTGAAAAAACAGGATAAGTTTCTGCCCCGATTTTGATTTCCTTTATTTTCAGGAACAATTGGGTGAGCAAATCTGCTCCATCTGCAAATCCAATCAGCGCCGGCACATTATCAACTACTTTGTATTGCACCAACGGATAAGCATACCGCAACCGGCCATCTTCGAAATGGTTGTGCAAAAGCGGCGAATGTTCGCGGAACAGGCCTCCAAAGTAACCACGCAGTTTGTGCGCATCGCGCGTGGTTAGCGAAATTTCGGGGAATTGGATGATGGTTTGTGTAATATTCATAGCAGTGGGTATTTATCAGGCTCGCGCCTGATGTTAGACCTGGGGCGATGCCCCAGGTTGTGATGTGGCAGACTTTCAGCCTGTGGAAGGAGATTGTTATTCATCCCAGAAATATTTAGGATCATACTCAATGATATCATATTGCCTGACGAATTCTTCCACCTCTTCACGGAAAGTGTGAATTCCGTGATGTTCTTTTTGATTTGCAATGTAACGTTTTACCACATCGACTTTTGAACTGCTTACCGAGAAAGCGCCGTATCCAATCTGCCATTTAAAAAGCTTAGACCCATCTTCGATGGTTTTTATCCATTTTGAAGATTCTTTTTTGGTTTCTTCAACAATTTTTGCCAGTGCATAATTCTTTGATAACCTGAAAAGGATATGCACATGATCGGGTACGGAATTAATAATCAAAGCAGGACTTTCATATTTTTTCAGTGTTCCTGCCAGATAAGCATGTACCCGCTTTTCGATGGACGGAACAAGCAAAGGAACACGTTTTTTCGTGCCGAAGACGAGATGAATGTACATTTGTGAAAGCGATTGGCCCATAACAGGATGATTTTATTTTTTTTAGATTAATTTCTGTAGCATGGTATGATGTCTGTATTGATGGTTTGATATGAGGAGATGTTCAGACCCGGGGTGGCGGACAGACCGGGTTGCAGCGCGCTTATTGCGGGAGTCAGACAGTCGGGGGCGATGACTTTGGGGCAGTGCCCAGACCTGGGGGGACGCTCTGATCTGGGTGGACTCCCATACCAGTGGAGACTACATGATCCGGTGGGACT
>JAHYIT010000047.1 GCA_019429205.1 Mariniphaga sp.
CCATTTTTTCCATAATCCCTTTCAGGATAGCCGGAAGGAAGCGTGCGTCGATGGAACCACCCACGATGCTGTTCACAAAAATGAGTTTTCCGCCCCAGGGCAGTATATGTTCCTGTACGTCACGAACAGCTATTTTTTGTTCTTTATCGCCAAATTTAAACATGGTTTTAGGAGCTACACCGTCCACATAAGGTTCAATAATCATGTGTACCTCGCCAAACTGCCCGGCACCGCCCGATTGTTTTTTGTGGCGATAATCGGCCTGAGACGGTTTGGTAATGGTTTCACGGTATGGAATTTTAGGCTGAATGTAGTTCACATCAATTTTATGCACGTTGTCGAAATACCATTTCAGCACATTCAGGTGGTATTCGCCCTGACCGTGTACCAACAACTGTTTCAGCTCTTTTGAATATTCGATAATATAAGTTGGGTCTTCAAACTTAATTTTATTCAGAATTTCACCCACTTTTTCGTCGTCCGATTCATTCACGGCTTTAACCGCAACAGTGTGTTTTGGTGCCGGGAATTTAATCGGCTCATATTTGGTATCGGCATCTTTCGTTGTAAGCGTTTGGTTAAATTTTGTTTCTTTCAGTTTAACGGTGCATCCCAGATCGCCAACAACCAGTTCGTCAACTTTTTCACGGGTTTTACCTGCCGAAACAAATACCTGTGAAAGTCTTTCCTTGTTTCCGGATTTAGTATTGATTAAATCGAGGCCTTCCTTTATTTTACCCGACATTACCTTGAAATAAGTAATTTCGCCCACATGCGGTTCTACAGCCGTTTTAAATACAAACAGGCTGGGGTCTGCCGATTCTTCCATTTTTAGCTCTTTACCACTCGCTACTGGCCTTTTCGGTCTTTCCAAAGGCGTAGGAGCAATATTTACTATAAATTCCATTAAACGGCCCACGCCCATATCTTTTTTGGCACACGTACAGAAAACAGGGTAAAGGTCGCGTTGCAACATACCCATTTTCATTCCTTTGCGCATTTCATCTTCCGAAAGAGACCCTTTATCGAAATACAATTCCATCAACGATTCTTCATTTTCAGCAGCCATTTCAACCAGTTCGTTATGCAGTTCTTCGGCCTTGTCTTTTTCTGAATCAGGAATATCAACCACTTCAGGTTTTCCGCCATTCGGGCCATATTTGTACATTTTCATCTTCAGTACATCGATAATGGATGAAAAGCCCGTACCTGGATCCAATGGGTATTGTACTGTTGTAACTTTATTTCCGAATGTAGCTTTACACTGGTCAAGCACCGTATCGAAATTGGAATTTTCGTGGTCGAGCTGGTTAAACACAAACATCATGGGAACGTTAACATTCTCTGCATGGCGCCCTGCCGCCACAGTTCCCGATTCTATGCCATTGGTTGAATTAATGGTAAGTAATGCAAGATCGGTAACATTTAAGGATGATACCACTCCGCCACATAAATCGTCCATTCCAGGGGCATCGAGAATATTGATTTTTGCCCCGTTTAACTCAGTATATAAAAGAGTGGACAATACGGAGTTGCCATATTCCTGCTCGATGAAGTTGTGGTCTGAAACCGTGTTTTTTGCGGTTACTTCACCTCTACGGGTAATTACTCCACCCTCAAACAGCATGGCCTCTGCGAGGGTGGTTTTTCCACTGCCAGCATTACCAATTAATGCAATGTTACGAATTTGTTCAGTCTTGTAAACTTTCATTTTATTTTAGTTTTTTGATTCATTTTTAATTTCCCTGAAAAAAGGTGACCAAAATTAGTAATATTTTATTAACGATCAAGTTTATTGTTATTTTTGGGCTTCGAATAAATTGGCATGTTGAAAAAAATCATAATTGTACTTGTATTCCTTTTTTATTACACTTCTGTAACTTCGCAAAACCGGTTTGTGCTGAGTGGAAGTATCAGCGATTCCTCCACTGGTGAAGATTTGGCAGGGGCTACAATTGCAGTTGAAGGGAAATTTAATTCTGGCACTTTTTCAAATAATTATGGTTTTTATTCCCTGACTCTTGAAGAAGGAAATTACCAAATTCGAATTCAGTTTATCGGTTACGAAACCCAGATTATTCGGGTTGAAATGGATAAAAATACCAAGCTGGATGTTGAACTTAAAAGTGCGAGTTACGAAATAGGCAATGTTGTGGTTAGAGGAGAACGTGCTGATAAAAATGTAACATCAGTAGAAATGGGTAAAGTGCAACTGGCGCCTAAACAAATTGAAAACATTCCGGTAATTTTTGGCGAACCCGATATTTTAAAAACCATTCAGTTGACTCCGGGAGTTAAACCTGCCAGTGAAGGAAATTCAGGTTTTTATGTGCGAGGGGGCGGAATTGATCAAAACCTTATTTTATTAGACGAAGCCCCTGTTTACAGTGCATCGCACCTGCTCGGATTTTTTTCAGTGTTTAACTCCGAAGCTTTAAAAAATGCCAGCCTGATGAAAGGCGCCATTCCGGCTGAATACGGTGGACGTGCTTCTTCGGTCCTCGATATTCAAATGAATGAAGGGAATTTGAAAAATTACGGCGTTTCCGGAAATTTAGGGCTAATCTCGTCGAACTTAACTGTCGAAGGCCCCCTTGTTAAGGATAAAAGTTCGTTTATGCTCAGCGGACGCCGCACCTACGCCGATTTGTTCCTGAATTTATCGAAGGAAGAGGATATTAAAAATACTTACCTCTTTTTTTACGACCTGAACCTGAAAACCAATTACAAGATAAACAGCAGAAACCGTATTTTTCTTTCAGGGTACCTTGGCCGCGATGATTTCGGGTATAAAAATGAGTTTGGTTTCGACTGGGGCAGCATTACCGGTACACTGCGCTGGAACCATATTTTTAGTGACAGGTTGTTTTCCAATACGTCGCTTATTTTCAGTAATTATTCCTACAATATCAGCGTGATGCGAAATCTGGATCTGGCCATCCGTTCCGAGATTCGCGACATGAACCTGAAACAGGATTTTTCTTTTTATGCCAATTCGAATAATACATTCAAATTTGGCGCGAATATTATCAACCATAGAATAATACCGGGAGAGATTTCTGTAAATGAAGGGTTCGGATATATTGCTCCTGAAAATATATCGAGGCGAAATGCATTAGAATGGGCTGCATACATTTCCAATTCACAGCGAACAGGGCATAAGATTAGATTGTATTACGGTCTTCGCCTTGCTTTGTTCAGTAATATAGGCCCAGGCGAATTTTATGAATTTGATGAAAATGGGGAGTTGATTCAAACCACTGAAACAGAAAAAGGTGAATTTTATAAAACCCAGGGAGGACTGGAACCGCGTTTGGCAGTCAATTATTCATTGAATGGCCACAGTTCGGTAAAAGCCTCCTACAACCGCATTTATCAGTTTTTACATTTACTCACCAATACCACCACAACTACGCCCACCGATTTATGGCTACCCAGCTCCAACAATGTAAAACCTCAGATCTCTGATCAGGTTTCGCTGGGGTATTTCAGGAATTTTTTAAATAATGAATTTGAGTCGTCACTGGAGGTTTATTACAAAGGTTTGCAAAACCAGATTGATTATAAAAACGGCGCTGATTTGGTTTTTAACTCCACCGTTGAGTCAGAATTGGTATTTGGCCAGGGCTGGGCTTATGGGACCGAGTTGATGCTGAAAAGAAACCTGGGTCGGTTAAACGGATGGCTCAGTTATACGTGGTCGAAAACCATCCGGCAGTTTGATGAAATAAGCAACGGAAATCCGTTTCCGGCCAGGCAGGATCGCACCCACGATGTTTCGGTAGTGGCCATGTACGAGATCAGCCGGAAGTTGAAGGCATCGGCTACCTGGATTTTTTACACCGGAAATGCGGTTACTTTTCCAAGCGGGAAATATGAAATTGACGGTAAAACAATTGGCTATTACACCGAACGAAACGGCTATCGCATGCCCGATTACCACCGGCTGGATTTAGGTTTGGTGTGGCAATTAAAAAAAACGGATAAGTTTGAATCGAGCTGGAATTTATCGGTTTACAACGCCTACGCCCGCGAAAATGCCTATTTTATCGACTTCAGGACCAAAGAGGAAAATCCCCCGGAAACTGAGGCTGTGCAGGTTTCATTGTTTAGGGCTATCCCTTCAATTAGCTACCGGTTTAAATTTTAAAAGGAAAGAATGATGAATTATTTGAAGTCACAACATAATCACCATCTAATCACCATAAATTTCTACAAATCCTCTTCTAATCTCCACAAATCACTACTTAATCACTATAAATCTCTATTTCATTCCCACAAATCCCTTCTTTCTTCCCTCCCTTTCCTTATCCTCTTCGTCTTTTTCAGTTGCGAACGCGTTATCGATGTGGACCTGAACGAAGCAAATCCGCAAATTGTCATCGAGGGAAATCTATCGTATAACCATGGCGAGCTGGAGGTTCAGATTTCAAAAACCGGCAGTTATTTTGCTACAACACCGATTGAAAAAGTGGATAATGCCGAAGTTTTTCTTGAAAATAGCGCCGGAACACGAATTGAGGCAGAAGCATTTGGCAACGGAGTTTACAAAATAGAAGGGTATCCGATGCAACAAAAGAAAGAATACCAGCTATTTATTGAGGCTGAAGGGCAAAAGTATGAAGCAAAATCAACACTTTTCCCGGCAGTTAAAATAGATTCGTTAGGTTTTGAATACCAGCCGGATGTACGATTTTTTGAAGGAGGGTACCGGTTGTTGCTCTATTTTTCAGATCCTCCCGCAGAGGGAAATTACTACCGGATAAAAGTGCACAAGAACGGAGTGCTGTTGAATGATGTGGATGATTTGATTGTTTTCGACGACAGCGGCCTCAACGGGAAAGGCATTCAGGTAACATTGCGCCGGCAACTTTTTGATCTTGGCGATACGGCATCCGTTCAGCTGATGTCAATCGACGAAAACGCATTTCTATATTTCACCACTTTTCGCGAAATGGCAAATACCAATCCCGGTTCACCGGCGCCCGCCAACCCCATTTCCAATTTCAGCAACGGAGCGCTGGGTTATTTTTCTGCATGGTCGTTTGAGGAGAAAGAGATAATTATTGAATGATATTTTAAAATAAATGAAACGAAAATGAAGAAAACTATTTTGGGAGTTTTATTGATAGCGTGTTGGTTTTCTGCCTTGAGTAAACCAATTCAAAGCAAAGTGGAGTGTACCGAAAAATCAAGTGAACTGCAAGAGTTGTTAAAATCAGCCGATAAAGAAAAAGAAAAGGCATTTCTGAATAACCTCACAGGTTTGTGCGGTAAATCGTTCCGTGGAAAAGAAACTTATACTGCACCCGGACGGGATAGCTGGGCAGACAAAGATTTTGTGATGCATGTAACTGTTTGCGAAGAGGATAAAGTTTATATCCCCTTTCATCTCGGAGAAGATCATTCCCGAACCTGGATGTTTATTATGGAAGGGCAAAGACTTCGTTTCCGGCACGATCACAGGCATGAGGATGGCACTCCGGAGGAACTCACCATGTATGGCGGTTATTCGGATGGAACAGGAACCGGATACAAACAAAAATTTCCTGCTGATGATTATACCATAAAATTACTTGATGACAATGCCAGCCGCGAATGGAGAGTTATTCTTGCCGAAGATATAAGCACATTTACTTACCAGTTACTTTACAATGGCGAAGTAGTTTTTTCTGCAGAATTTGACCTTACCCGGCCGATATAACCCGATATATATTTTAATGAAGATGGTCAATGGTCATGGTGTGCTTCTTTGGCCTCTTCATACGTTTTGTTTATGGTTCCCTTCTCGTGCTCGGCAGGTCCGTATAACGTATAAAGCTTTAAAGCGCTTCTACCGGTGTTCTCAACCGTGTGCCAGTATCCTGCGGGTATTAGTATTGCCCAGTCGTCAGATACTTTTTTGTCGAAACTGAGGTTGTCTTCCGTTTTTCCCATCTGTACTCGGGCTTCTCCTTCCTCAATCCGGATAAACTGGTCGTGACCGCTGTGAATCTCCAAATCAATCACTTCGCCCGGTTTCAATGTCATAAACACCAGTTGCATATACTTTCCGGTCCAGTTGGCTACACGGTAATTTTCATTTCCCAAAGTAGCTTCTTCAATGTCGAGAACCCAGGGTTCTCCGCCAAGGTCTTTGCTGTAGTCGATAGCAGCCGTTTCGCGTGATTCAGATCTTTCTCCCGAACCCGACTGGCAGCTTACAGCAAAAAAGGCCAGTCCAATAATTAAAATCGTCAGTAAATGGATTTTCTTTTTCATTTTAAAAGTCTTTAATTGAAAATAAGTTTATTATTGGTAACGTTTACAAACCCGGAAAGGTTCATTTACAATTGAAATACAGACCGGAATTCAGATTTCGCTTATTTATTGGGTGGATACAGTAGCAGTTTGTTTGAATTCGTTAAATGTTATAGTTTTGCAAATGAAAACAACCAAAAATGAGGTTGAACGTTTTTTAAAAAATGAATATCCAATGAACTACCCATTTAAAACCAGTTAATAATGAAAAATCCGTTTACAGGTAAGGAAATGACGCTTGTTAAGGAATGGAGAAAAATGATTTACAGAAAAGAATCATTTGATGTTCTGTTCCATTTTTACAGGTGTGAGGATTCAGGAGAACAATTTGAAGATGAGCATTTTTCAAAGCTAAATTATAACCAGGTGGTAAATCAGTACAGGGTTCGTCATCGTATCCCTTTCCCGGAACAGATAAAAGAAATCCGCCTGAAATATGGTTTGTCGGCAGCAAAAATGTCGGAAGTGATAGGTATGGGAGCCAATTCATGGCGAAACTATGAAGGAGATGAGGTTCCGTCAAAAGTCCATGCAAACCTGATTCAAATGATTAGTGAGCCTGAATACTTTAAAGATTACATTGAAAAATACTGTGAGCTTGGCGAAAAGGACCGTGAAAAAATCGTGAAACAGCTAAAAAAGCTGGAAACAGAATTGTCTTGTTGTGATGATCCGTTGTTTCGTTTTCAGTCTCAACCCGATATTACAAATGGATTTAAGGCTTTTGACCGTGAAAAAACCAAAAATGTTATTCTCTATTTTGCAGAGCTTTTAAAACCTTTCAAAACCAAATTAAACAAGCTGCTTTTTTACAGTGATTTTGCTCATTTCAGACAAAATGCACAAAGTATAACCGGACTTAAATACAAAGCCATTGAATATGGTCCGGTTCCCGGGAATTATGACGTTCTTTTTGGTATTTTAGCAGACCAGGGAATTATTGATATTGAATACTCCATGACAAAGTTTGGTGAAGTTGAAAAGATTATTCCGCCGGAGAGAGCTCATTTTAACCCATTGCTTTTTTCAGATGCTGAATTGGAGATACTTGAATACATTGCCGATACTTTTAAAAATACTTCTGCCAGTGAAATAGCAGAAATCAGCCATAGAGAACCAGCCTGGAAAGACAATATTGAAGGAAAAAAGTTTATTCCCTTTTATTATGCATTTGAATTGGAAACGGTTTAAAAGGAAAATAAGAATAAAAAACATCAGAAAAACGTAAAACTATCAAAATGAGTAAAAAAGCAGACGATTATTACGACAAGAAAATTGAGAATGGCTTAAAAAAGAAGGAGCTTGAAGAAAAGTACGGAGCACAATTTTCTGAGTTCAAAGAACTTCCCCCGGAAATGGAAAATCAGTGGCTGAATTCAATTGACGAGTTTGAAAAACAATATGATAATGCAAAACGCACAACTGTTTGGGAATATATGGATAAGCCAGATTACAAAAAGAAAGATGAACTAAAACCACACGAAATCTCAAAAGAGTTGGAACGCTTAAATGAATTGATGGGCAAAAGCAATATAGCTTTAAGTACTCTTTGCGAAGTTGAAGACACTGAATTATACCGCTTTATAACCGAAGAATTGTTTCAGCACGAAATGGATGATATTCGGATACCAGGAATGATGAGCTGTTTTACCTATGAAGAATTTCATCCCAACGCAAAGTGGGATATCGAACAGGCTATTGATTATTTTTTCAGAATGACAATGGGCAAGATGGAAAACATTGGCGGAGATGGCTATGATCTGCTTTATATCGATACCGAAAATCACAAGGATTCAAATGGCAATACTATTGATAAACAAAAAGTTGTTAATTGCATCAATAATTTTCTCGATTCATTCGATACGTTTGAAGTTGTGACCTACAAAGAAAAAACTTTTAAAATCGATCAGGAAAAAACCGATGCCAATGTAATATTTACCATTCATTACAGAGGTTTATACGAAAACAGCAGCGAAACGTATGATTTTAAAGGTGACGGCTGTTTTAAACTAAAACCCTCGAAATATGATGGTTGGGAAATGTACCATATTGATTTACCGGGGTTGACCATTACCTGATTTTATTGCTCATTTTAGTTTGATGCGCTTCTGAAGAAATGGTTGCTGGTTGAAACAGATCCCGATATCGCTGCACTAATCGGGATGCCTGCCAGCCGAAAAGCTGGAATTCGACTAACTTCTTTCAGTTCGTTGCACTCCTGAAGAAATGATTGCTGGTTGAAACAGATCCCGATATCGCTGCACTCATCGGGATGAGTTCGACTTTTACTTTTCAGTGCGTTTCACTTCTGAAAAGTGAGTCTCACTCACTTTCCGATACAAAAATTCTTAAAAATATGCCCCAGTACTTCGTGGGTGGTGATTTCGCCGGTTATTTCACCCAAATAGTGTAAACATTCGCGGATGTCCTGTGAAAGGAAATCGCCGGTAATTCCGGTGTCGAGGCCCGTTAATACGCGTTCGATGGCGGCATGTGCATTTTTTAGAATTTCATAATGCCGGGCGTTGGAAACAATCACATCTTCCTGGTTTAGCGCTTCGGTATTTACGGCGTGAGTCATCAGGTCAATCAGTTCGGTGAGGTTTTGTTTTTCGCGGGCAACAATAAATACGCTCTTTTCATTTTCTTCCAGTTCCAGTTTTTTTAACTGGTTAATGGTTTCCGGTTTTCCAACATCTGTTTTATTGGCTACAATTATTAGTTGTTGCCCGTTGGTAATTCGCTTGCGGATTTTGTCGATTCGGCCTTTCACAACAGGGTAGGGGTTTTGGGTGTCCACCACCAGCAAAACCACGGTGGCTTCATTTAATTTATGGTAGGTTCGTTCAATCCCCAGACTTTCAATGTAATCAACCGTTTCTCGGATTCCGGCTGTATCGAAAAACCGGAATGCGGTGCCGTGAATGTTTACCACATCCTCAATCACATCGCGTGTGGTGCCGTGAATCTCTGAAACAATGGCTTTTTCTTCATTCAGCAGCGCGTTCAGCAGCGTTGATTTTCCTACATTGGTTTCGCCCACAATAGCCACCGGAATTCCGTTTTTAATAACATTTCCCAGTTGAAACGAATTTTTCAGTTTGCGCAGCAACAATTCCAGTTTTTCCGCCAGTTTCCGTAATTCGGTGCGGTCGGCAAATTCCACCTCTTCTTCAGCAAAATCCAGCTCCAGTTCAACCATGGCCGTAAAATGCAGCAACTGGTCGCGCAATTCGTTAATTTCTTTGGAAAAGCCGCCGCGCATCTGGTTTAGCGCCAGTTTGTGTGCTGCAGCACTCGAAGAGGCAATCACATCGGCTACCGCTTCGGCCTGCGATAAATCCATTTTTCCATTTAAAAAAGCGCGCTGGGTAAATTCTCCGGGACGGGCCAGCCGTGCGCCGTTTTCAGCCAAAATTTCCAGCAGTTTTTGCTGAATATACGCCGAACCGTGACAGGAGATTTCCACAATATCTTCGCCGGTAAACGAATGGGGCGCCCTAAACAACGCAACCACCACTTCGTCAATTACTTCGTCGTTAGAAATTATCTGGCCAAAATGTAACGTATTTGCCGGCTGGTCTTCCAGCTTTTTCGTTTTGTTCGGACTTCTGAAAATTTTTCCTGCAATGGAAATGGCCTCGCTTCCCGAGAGCCGGATTACCGCAATGGCGCCGCTTCCGGGCGAAGTTGAAATGGCACATATAGTGGACTGATCGAGCATATTCCGTATCTTTTTTGCAAAGATATACCATTTATACCGATGATGAAAAACATTATTCATTGGTTCGCTCACTCCCAATGATTGTGTTTTTCTATACCGGCATAATACCAGATTGGAAATAGTTCAAAATTGTCAACAATTGGTATTATTTTGATTAGTTTAGCGCAGAGAAAACAAGGTTTTATGGACTTATTAATAAAAGAATCAGCAGAAATTATTCGGGAATCGAAATTTGTGATTGCATTTACTGGTGCAGGAATTTCGGTAGAGAGTGGCATTCCTCCGTTTCGGGGGGAGCATGGATTATGGAACAAATATAATCCCGAAGTGCTCGATTTAGGTTTCTATCTGGAAAATCCCGATGAGTGCTGGTTTTACATCCGTGAAATTTTTTACGACTTTTTTTCCGATGCACATCCCAACAAAGCACATAAGGTACTGGCCCGGATGGAAAAAGAAGGACTCTTAAAATCGCTGGTAACTCAAAACATCGACAATTTGCATCAACAGGCCGGGAGCACAATCGTACATGAATTTCACGGCAATTCAAAACGTTTGAAATGCCTGAAATGCGGAAAACTTTTCAGTTCGAAGGAATTTGATTTCAAAAAAATTCCGCCGCGCTGCGACGAAGATGGTGAAATCCTGAAACCTGATTTTATTTTTTTCGGGGAAGGCATTCCGCGCGATGCCTATGAAAACTCCTTTGCAGATGCCGAAAAAGCCGATGTGTGTATTATTGTTGGTTCAACCGGCGAAGTTACACCGGCATCGTTTGTTCCGCGAACTGCCAAACAAAGTGGCGCTGTTATTATTGAAATCAATCCCGAAGAAACCATGTTCACCGGTCCGGTTACCGATATTCATCTGAAGGGAAAAGCTTCGGAGGTATTGTCGAAACTGGAAAAGGAATTGTTTTAATTCAAAATTATAACTGTTATATTTGCGCATCAAAAATTTAGAATTATATGAAATTACTTGAAGGGAAAACTGCCATTGTTACCGGCGCTTCCAGAGGAATTGGAAAAGCCATTGCTTTGAAATATGCACAGGAAGGCTGCAACGTGGCCTTTACCGACTTGTTTGAAGATGAAAACATGAAAGCTACCGAGGCCGAATTGCAGGCGCTGGGTGTAAAAGCCAAAGGTTATGCTTCCGACGCCAGCAAGTTTGACGATACGGAACGTGTTGTAAATCAGATTGTGGAAGATTTTGGCCGCATTGATGTGCTGGTGAACAATGCCGGAATTACCAAAGATACGTTGCTTATGCGCATGACTGAAGAGCAGTGGGATGCCGTTATTAACGTAAACCTGAAATCGGTTTTCAATTTTACAAAAGCTGCCCAAAAAACCATGCTGAAACAGCGTTCGGGATCCATCATCAATATGAGTTCGGTGGTTGGCGTTAGCGGAAATGCTGGTCAGGCCAACTACTCGGCTTCCAAAGCGGGGATCATTGGCTTTACTAAGTCGGTAGCGCGCGAACTGGGTTCCCGCGGAGTTCGCTCCAATGCCATCGCACCTGGTTTTATTATTACCGAAATGACGGCTAAAATTCCAGAAGACGCCCGCAGGGCATGGGAAGCTTCCATACCGCTGAAACGCGGTGGAACACCCGAAGAAGTTGCCGGAGTGGCCACTTTCCTCGCTTCAGATCTTTCTTCGTATGTGAGCGGACAGGTGGTTCAGGTGTGCGGCGCTATGAATACCTGATTTTCTATTCAATATCTTTTATTTTGAAATAATATTGCTTAACTTGTATCCCATCTAAAAGGGAGAATAAGAGGGAATGTTCAATAAGTCGATAGCATATCGTTTAACTCTATTTATATCGTTGGCCGTAATTATCGTTTTTGTTGCTTTTATAACAGCAAATTATTTATTTAACCGGAAATTATTGCGGAATAACATTGAAAATCATGCCATTAGCATGAGTATGAAAGTAAATTCGCTGGTAAACCAAAATACGGTAACCACAAACGAAGTAGCAAAAAATCTTGCCAAACAAATTATTTATTACAGCAAAAACGGAGATGCAGAATTTTTGCTGTCAATGGCAATGAAAGAATACCCTTTTCTGAATGCGATACATGTGAAAATTGATTCGTCGATTCCGCTTCCATATCATCATTACTATATTTTTCATAATTCTGAAGATGATATTATTTTTAAAAAGAATAAGACACCAATTTATTATTGTCAAAAAGGAAAAGAGTTATTTGAAAATATTCCGGATACTGCTGTTTCAGGTTGGACAAAACCTTACCGCTGCCATGCAAAAGGCAATGTGGTGGTTTCCTATTTTAGCCCGGTCGAGACTATTGAAAAGGACAGCCAGAAAACTTATTCAGGACATGTAATCTGCGAGCTTTCATTAACCGAACTAAATGAGGCAATTAACCAAATTGAAATTGGTGAAAGAGGATATGCTTTTTTAATCACGGACGAAGGAGACTACATAACACATCCGAACGAGGAATGGATTTTAAATCAGAATGTGTATTCTTTGCCCTCAAAATCGATTGATCAAAATAAGATTAATCTCGACGCAATTTTTCAAAACAAGCTTACCGGTTCAACCATTGTCTATCCTGAAATACTCAATTTTGAAAAAAGCTGGGCTTATTATACGCCGGTTAATGAAAACAGGTGGTTTCTCATTTTTATTCTGCCTTATAAAGAACTTTTTTATGAATTATATTGGGTAACAATCCGTATGATACTGTTTGCATTGGTTGGAATTCTGTTTATTTATTACATTATTTATTACATAACCAAAAAACTAATTGAACCTCTTAGCGATGTAACCTCAAGGCTCACGGTTTTCAGAGGTGAAAATTTTAGTAAAAAAAATACCAGTAACGAAGTGCAGATAGTTTCAGATACTTTGGAATACCTGAAGGAATGGTTTGAACAATACCGGACTGTGAGCGAAGAAGAAGATATGAAAAGTTTACGGCGGAAACAGGATTTACAACAGGCTTCTGAAATTCAGATGGGTTTGATTAAAACTAAATTTCCGGCTTTTCCAAACAGAACTGACATTGATTTATACGCCATTTACAAACCTGCACGGGTTGTTAGCGGAGATTTGTTCGATTACTTTTTAATTGATGACGAAAACCTGGTTTTTACCATCGGCGATGTTTCCGGAAAAGGAATACCGGCCGCAATTTTTATGAGCGTTGCCCAAACAATTATCCGAAGTAAAGCTGATGTGAATGATGCAAAAACAATAGTAAATAAATCGAATATTGAATTGAGTACCAGCAATCACCATCAGTACTTTCTTACACTTTTTCTTGGGGTTTTAAATCTGAGAACCGGTATTTTGAATTATTGCAATGCTGCACATGATTTTCCTTACATTTTAAAATCTGACGGAAAAATTACAGAGCTTCATGTGGCACACGGATTACCGCTTGGACTTTATCCCGACAAGGAATATACAGAATCGAAAATTAAGCTTGAAAAAGGCGATACCATCATTTTATATACCGATGGGGTTACCGAACTGATGAATGATCAAAAAAATCAATTCGGGAGCGAACGCCTGAAAGAAAAATTACAGAAACTGGGGAATCTTTCGCCTTCCGAAATTGTAATTAACTTAGAAAAAGAATTGGCAGATTTCAAAGGTGATCATCCTCAGGCAGACGATATTTGTCTTTTTGCCATCAAGTTTAAACCATAAAAAAAACCTGGTTTCCCAGGCTTTTCTTTAATTTTTGCTTAATTCTTTTTTACTCGATAAAATTCGTATTAAAAGCTTTTCATTCTTTTTGTCGAATCCAACCGAAATGGTGTCTCCTTCAGTTATGGAGGCTTTAATAATTATTTCAGCCATTTCATCTTCAAGGTATTTTTGAATAGCTCTTTTTAACGGCCGTGCGCCAAATTGCGGATCGTAACCTTTTTCGGCCAGGAAATCTTTGGCAGCAGGCGAAATTTTTAGTTTGTAATTCAGCGATTCAACGCGGTTATACAAATCTTTAATTTCGATATCAATAATTTGGTGTATATGTTTTTTATCCAGTTGATTAAACATCACCACATCATCAATACGGTTAAGAAATTCAGGTGCAAATGCTTTTTTGAGTGCTTTTTGAATAACGTACTTCGCGTGCTCATTGTCTGTTTCCGGAGATTTGTTCAAGGCAAAACCAACACCCCGGCCAAAATCCTTCAGTTGCCGTGTTCCAATGTTGGATGTCATTATAATAATGGTATTCTTGAAATCCACACTCCGGCCCAAACTGTCAGTCAGGCGGCCTTCGTCCAACAGTTGAAGTAAAATGTGGAACACATCGGGATGTGCTTTTTCCATTTCGTCGAGCAGAACAACCGAATAAGGCTTCCTTCTTACTTTTTCAGTTAACTGTCCTCCTTCTTCGTAACCTACATATCCGGGAGGTGCCCCGACCAAACGAGACACAGAGAATTTTTCCATGTATTCACTCATGTCAATACGGATAAGAGAATCCATGCTGTCGAACAGATAGGTTGCCAGCACTTTTGCCAATTGGGTTTTACCAACTCCCGTAGGACCTAAAAAGATGAACGAGCCAATTGGTCTGTTCGGATCTTTCAGTCCGGCACGGTTTCGTTGTATGGCCTTTACAATTTTCTGAATAGCCTCCTCCTGACCAATAACTTTCGTTTTCAAATCTTTGCCCATGTTCATCAGGCGTTTGCCTTCGGCTTGTGCAATTCGCTGAACCGGCACCCCGGACATCATGGCAACCACTTCTGCAACTTTTTCTTCGTCAACAATTTCGCGGTGGTTAATCAGTTCTTTTTCCCAGGCTTCTTTTTCTTTTTCCAAAAGCTGAAGCAGGTTTTTCTCCTTGTCTCTGAAATTGGCTGCCAGCTCAAAATTCTGACTTTTTACGGCAGCTATTTTTTCTTCTTTTGTCAGTTCTATTTTCTCTTCCAGTTTTACAATGCGGTCGGGCACATTAATATTCGAAATATGAACCCGTGAACCAGCTTCATCCAGCGCATCAATGGCTTTGTCGGGCAGGTAGCGGTCCGAAATGTACCGTGCCGTTAGTTTCACACAAGCATCAATAGCTTTTGGCGTGTAATTTACATTGTGATGGTCTTCGTAACGGCTTTTTATATTATTCAGAATTTCTATGGTTTCATCAACCGAAGTGGGTTCCACCATTATTTTCTGAAAACGCCTTTCAAGTGCGCCGTCTTTTTCAATATGTTGCCGGTATTCGTCAAGTGTAGTTGCGCCAATACACTGAATATCGCCACGCGCAAGTGCAGGTTTCAGCATGTTGGCAGCATCAAGCGAACCAGTTGCTCCGCCGGCTCCAACTATGGTATGAATTTCGTCTATAAAAAGAATAACATTGTTTACTTTGGTCAACTCATTCAGAATCGCTTTCATCCGCTCTTCAAACTGTCCGCGGTATTTTGTTCCTGCCACAATAGATGCAATATCGAGACTTACAACGCGTTTATCAAATAAAATACGAGATACTTTTTTACCTATAATGCGCAGTGCCAGACCTTCAGCAATGGCCGATTTTCCTACACCAGGTTCTCCAATTAAAATAGGGTTGTTCTTTTTTCTGCGGCTTAAAATCTGGGCAAGTCTTTCAATTTCCCTTTCACGTCCAACGATGGGATCGAGGCTGTTTTCCTCAGCAAGTTTTGTAATGTCTATCCCGAAATTATCCAGAACCGGTGTGTCTGATTTTGGTGTGGAACCTTTTTTGGGGCCCTGGGCACCACCTGTTCCGCGAGAAAAAGCACCTGCCGGTTCGTCATCTTCACTGTCAGGAAAATCTGATCGGGCTTCCGGGCTTTTGAAATCTTTTAACTGAGATTTAACAATGTAGTAATTTACCCCAAATTCTACCAAAAGTTGTGTTACAATATTGTCGTTATCTTTTAATATGGCCAGCAAAAGATGGCCGCTGTTGGCTGTTGGGCTTTTAAACCATCGGGCTTCCAGGTAAACAAGTTTCAGAGTTTTTTCTGTCGATTTCAGCATCATTAAATCCTCTTTCCCGTTAACGGGTTTGTCTGTTTTAACTTTCTTTTCAATAAGTTGCTTAACATCTGCCAGATTTACACCCAGGTTTTCGAGAATATCGGTGGCAATACCCTCACCATCCCTTAAAATACCCAGGAAAAGGTGCTCTTGCCCAATATAATCGTTACCCAGTCTGATGGCTTCTTCGCGACTGTAACCTATAATGTCTTTTATTCTTGGAGAAAACTGAGAATCCATAATTATTTTTAAATTTTACCTATTTAAACAAAAACTATTCCTAATAGTTTGAAATACTAAATTACTTAAAATACCCGTGCAAAATTAATAAACAACCATGAAGTTTTTAAGGAATAAGCTGATGTACTGAATTATTGACAGTTAATTTGTTAATATCTTCTTTTTGATCCTTTTATAATTCCACACGCAATATGCCCTTTTGACAGATGAATTTTACTATTTTTGTAGGTCTTTTTAAAAAAGTAGATAATTATTTAAAAGCAGATAGAATATAATGAGTGAAGGAGAAAGAATAATTCGGATTAACATCGAAGAGCAGATGAAATCTGCATACATTGATTATTCGATGTCAGTCATTGTTTCACGTGCCTTGCCCGATGTTCGTGATGGATTCAAACCGGTTCACCGCAGGGTACTTTACGGGATGTATGATTTGGGAATTTTGTCGAACCGGTCTTATAAAAAGTCAGCAAGGATAGTAGGTGAAGTATTAGGTAAATACCACCCGCACGGAGATTCATCGGTTTATTTCACTATGGTCAGAATGGCCCAGCACTGGTCTTTGCGGTATCCGTTAATTGACGGGCAGGGAAACTTTGGTTCGGTAGATGGCGACAGTCCTGCTGCCATGCGTTATACCGAAGCCAGGATGGCTAAAATTGCAGAAGAAACACTGGCCGATCTCGATAAAAACACGGTTGATTTTCAGCCCAATTTCGATGAATCGCTTTCAGAACCGTCAGTGCTTCCAACCCGTATTCCCCAATTACTCGTTAACGGAACATCAGGGATTGCAGTGGGCATGGCAACCAACATGGCGCCACACAACCTTGCTGACAGTATAGATGCCATTATTGCCTATATTGAAAATAACGACATTGATATTTCTGAATTAATTGAAATCATCAAAGCCCCCGATTTTCCTACCGGTGGAATTATTTATGGGTACCAGGGTGTAAAAGAGGCTTATGAAACAGGAAGGGGAAGAATTGTACTGCGCGGTAAAACTCACATTGAAAATGAGGGAAACCGTGAAAAAATTATTGTAACCGAAATTCCCTATCAGGTTAACCGCGCCGAAATGATTCAAAAAACCGCCGACCTGGTAAATGATAAAAAAATTGAAGGCATTTCCAATGTAAATGACGAGTCGGGCCGGGATGGAATGCGCGTGGTGTACGACATTAAACGTGATGCCATGAGCAACGTGGTGCTGAACAAACTTTATAAATATACGGCACTGCAAACCGCCTTCAATGTAAATAATATTGCCCTGGTAAACGGAAGGCCCAAAATGCTGAACCTGAAAGATATTATCAGGCATTTTGTGGATCACCGGCACGAAGTGGTTACACGACGGACACAATATGAACTGGAACAGGCTGAAAAGAGAGCTCATATTCTGGAAGGTCTGATTATTGCCAGTGACAATATCGACGAAGTAATTGCCCTTATCAGGGGGTCATCTACGCCAGACGAAGCAAGAGAGAAATTAACCGAACGGTTCGGACTTTCTGAGGTTCAGTCGAGGGCGATTGTTGACATGCGTTTGCGGCAGTTAACAGGTCTTGAGCAAGATAAACTGCGTAAAGAATTTGAGGAAATAATGCAACAGATTGAATACTACAAATCAATTCTTGCTGATGTATCGCTTCGTATGGATATTATTAAGGAGGAACTTCTGGAAATAAAAAATAAGTTTGGAGATGCCCGCCGGACAGAAGTTATTCCCAATGCCGAAGAATTTAATCCTGAAGATTTTTATGCCGACGAGGATATGGTCATTACCATTTCTCATCTGGGTTATATCAAACGAACTCCGTTAAGTGAATTCCGCACACAGGGCAGAGGAGGAATCGGTTCAAAAGGAGGCTCAACCCGTGATGAAGACTTCCTGGAGCATATCTTTATTGCTTCCATGCATAACACGCTGCTGCTTTTTACCGAGCAGGGAAGATGTTACTGGTTAAAGGTTTATCAAATTCCTGAAGGAACAAGAATCTCCAAAGGAAGGGCCATTCAAAATATTTTAAACATAGGTACAGAAGATAAAGTGCTTACTTTCCAAAAAGTAAAAACACTTTCCGACAAAGAATTCATCAACAACAATTATATCCTTTTTGCAACCAAAAAAGGAATGATAAAGAAAACTTCTTTAGAAGCTTATTCAAGGCCAAGACAAAATGGCGTAAACGCGATTACCATAAGGGAAGGTGATGAATTGCTGGAGGCCCGGTTAACCAATGGCGAAAGTGAAATAATGCTCGCCGTAAAATCAGGAAAAGCCATTCGGTTTAATGAATCGAAAGTGCGCCCTATGGGGCGGTCGGCTTCAGGTGTAAGAGGAATTACCCTTGCAAATGAAAAAGACGAAGTAATTGGAATGGTGTGCCTGCAAAACGGAGGTGAAGATATTCTTGTAATTTCTGAAAATGGATATGGAAAACGTTCCAAATTAGAAGATTATAGAGTAACCAACCGCGGTGGGAAAGGAGTTAAAACGTTAAACATTACCGACAAAACAGGAAAATTGATATCCATAAAAAGTGTTTCGGATGAAAATGACCTGATGATAATAACTGAATTTGGTTTGACCATAAGGCTGGCCGTGCGAACCATTTCACTTTTAGGAAGAGCAACGCAGGGAGTCAGGCTTATTAATTTAAAAGAAGAAGACAGTATTGCATCTGTGGCCCGAGTGGTAAACGAAACTGCTGCCGAGGTTTTAGATGAAATAGTTGATTCAGAAATGGATGCAAACCTGAATATTGATACAAATGAGGATTTGCATGAAGGTGAAATAACGGATGAAGACAACTTAGAACAAGAATAAATTGTTGAATATTTGGCTAAGTTTTTTGAATAAACTATAAATTCGTAATATTTTTGTAGATAAATTAATTTTAAAATTTTATAGGTAATGAAAAAAGTAATGATTTTTATGGTTTTGGTCTCCATCTTTTTTTCCGCATGCGGTCAGAAAGGTTTGGTAACCAAATCACAAAACCTGAAAGATACAGGAAACCTGGAAGAAGCCTTACAGAATATTAACCAGGCTGTTGATCCCACGCACGACAAAGCGGACAAAACCATTAGCTGGCCACGGACATGGGAAGTGAGAGGTGAAGTGTATCAGGCTGTATATCAGTCGAGTAGCGAAGAAGCCAAAAAACTTTCCAAAGATCCCTTAACTGAGGCGCTTAAATCGTACAAAAAAGCACTTGAACTGGACGATAAGGGAAGGTTTGAAAACAGTGTTAAAGTAAAATTGACACTGTTAACCAATGACTTAACTAACCAGGCAGTTCAAGCCTTTAATAAGGATGACTATCAACTGGCATTGCAATCATTTGAACAAATTCTTGATATTCAGGAAATTGACATTATCAAACGAGATAATCCTGATGTTGTGGATACTGTTATTATTTTCAATGCAGGTTTGGCTGCGTATAATGCTGAAAACTATGACAAAGCAATAGAATATTACAGGGAAGCTGCAAAATATGGCTACAACGAAGCCCGAACTTACAGTCTGATTGCCAATGCATACCAATTGCAAAAAGATACCTTGGGGGCTTTGGGAGCACTGCAGGAAGGTTTTGAAAAATATCCGGAAGATAATACAGTTCTGACAAGTATGATTCAGATATATCTGGATCTGGACAGAACAGAAGATGCCATGAAATATTTGGATATGGCTATTCAGCAAGACCCGGGAAATTCAACTTTTTATTTTGCGCAGGGTACGTTATATGAAAAAATTGGAAACGAAGAAAAAGCCATTGAAGCTTATGAGAATGCAATAGAAAACGATGAAAGTTTTTTTAATGCATACTATAATCTTGGTGCCTTGTATTACAACAAAGGTGTGAAACAAATTGAGGTTGCAAATGCAATTCCTACGACCAACAATGTAGCTTATGAAGTTGAACTAAAAAAAGCAGATGATTGGTTTAGAGAAGCATTACCGTTTATGGAAAAATGCCACGAGCTAAAACCTGACGACAACATGAGCATGGAATCTTTAAAAAACCTTTATTACAGGTTGAAAGATATGGAGAACTACAATAAAATGCTTGAAAAGTTAGGACAATCATAACCAAACAAAAAGGGGTGTTCTTCACTCCTTTTTCTATATATATTTTATTTAACTTAATATCAATTATAGGACAAACGTATTTAACTCTGATATATCAATACTTTACTGTTCATAACTTGTATCTGAACAGCTAAGGCAATCCCGCAGCGGTTGTAAAATAATCCTTATTTTTGCGCTTTATAATAATTGAAGATTAGCTTCGTTTTGAATTAAAAATTAAAATAATACAATATCCATGTTTAAACTTTTAATGATTCAGGCCGATTTAGCCACTGGATTGGATACGTTGGCCGCAGAACCCGCAGGAATTTCTACCAAATTTATTGATATGGCCTTTAAAGGCGGCTGGATTATGATTCCGATTATTTTGCTGTCAATAATTGCAGTTTATATTTTTTTCGACCGGTATTTTGCCATAAAAAAAGCCGGAAAGTTTGACACCGGCCTTCTGGAAAAAATAAAGGTTTACATTACCAACGGGAAAATAGACGATGCTGTAATGCTTTGCCGTAGCAGCACAAACCCGGCTTCCAGGATGCTGGAAAAAGGTATCAGCCGTATTGGCAGACCGCTGACTGACGTTAGTGCAGCCATTGAAAACGTGGGTAATCTCGAAATCTCAAAACTGGAAAAAGGCCTTCCTGTATTGGCTTCGGTAGCCGGTGGCGCCCCAATGCTCGGTTTCCTTGGTACGGTTATGGGCATGATTCAGGCCTTTTACGATATGGCCAATGCCGGCAACAATATCGACGTAACGCTCTTGTCAACAGGTATTTATCAGGCAATGGTTACCACGGTTGCCGGTCTGATTGTTGGTATAATTGCTTATTTCGCCTACAATATTCTGGTAGCCAATGTTGAAAAGGTGGTTTTTAAAATGGAAGCCACCACTACGGAATTTATGGATTTACTGAATGAACCTGTATAATAATAAAAATGGCATTAAAACGCAGAAATAAAGTAAATGCTGCCTTCAGCATGTCGTCCATGACTGATATCGTATTCTTGTTACTGATATTTTTTATGGTGACCTCTACTTTGGTAGCGCCCAATGCGCTTAAATTATTACTTCCGCAAAGCAACAATCAAACCGCTGCAAAACCCATAACAACTATATCTGTTACAAAAGATTTACGGTACTACATCAACGATGACGGCAGGCTTCGGCGCGTTGAATTCCTGGAAATTGAACCTTTTTTGCAAAACCGGTATGGTATTGGTAACGATGATATTTATATTTCGCTTCACGCTGAAAAATCGGTTCCATGGGACGAAGTGGTAAAAATTATGAACATTGCACGAAAAAACAGGTATAAAATGATAGCGGCCACAACGCCGGAAAGTTAAATGACTTATTTTGAAAAACATAAAAAGGGTATAATAGGTACAGCATTATTTCATATTATAGTGTTGGTGCTACTTATTTTTTTAGGTTTTTTCACACCGCTTCCTTTGCCAGGCGAAGAGGGTATTTTAGTCAATTTTGGTACCAGCGAGCAAGGTTTGGGCGATGTTGAACCCGCTCCGCGGCGCCGTCAACCCGATCCTCCTCCACCAACCCAAAGTGAACCCGAACCGGCAACTACCCCACCACCACAACCTGCTGCCACGCCACCTGTTTCTCAACCTGAGCCGGCTAAAGAAGTAGCCATGACACAGGATTACGAAGAAACTGCTGCCATTGATGCGGCAGAAAAAAAAAGACAGGAAGAAGCTGACCGCCAGCGTCAACTGGAAGAACAACGGCGACGGCAGCAACAACAGGAACAGCAACGTATAGCCGAAGCTGAAAAACAACGGCAAGCAGAAATTGAACGCCAGCGCCAGGCAGAACTGGAAAGACAACGGCAAGCCGAACTTGAGCGCCAACGACAGGCAGAGGCTGAACGGAAAAGACAAGAGGAACAACAACGCAGAATTACTGAAATAAATTCACGGGCACAGGGTGCTTTTGGTGGAAATACAAGTGGCACGGGTGGCCAGGGTACCGGAACAAATCAAAGCCAGGGAGCAACATTCCCCGGAGGAAATCAGGGCTCACCAACCGGCGATCCCAATGCAGGAACATACGGTCCGGGCGGAAGTGGCGGAGGAACCCAGGGATCAGGTATTTCCTATGATTTATCCGGACGCTCAGCACGTTCACTTCCCAAACCGGTTTACCCTGGCGACGACGAAGGCCTTGTTGTTGTTAAAGTAACTGTGGATAAAAACGGAAATGTTACAGCCGCGGAACCCGGCGCCCGGGGAACCACCATTATGAATCAGCGTTTTTGGGCTGAAGCCCGGCAGGCTGCATTAAAAGCAAAATTCAATACAGATGACAGCGCCCCCGCTTTTCAACAGGGGACTATCTCCTATCGTTTCAGACTGGACTAATCTCGTTCCTGGTGAACTTCCTGTCCATGTTCATGAAGGTCTTTTGCAATCGCAACTAATTCATCGTATTTTTCTTTGCTTATTTTTTCGGCTTTGTAGCCCTTTTTCTCAATAGCAGCGGCAAATCCCTTATCGTCGTTTTTCTTCTCCACATATTCAATAAAAATGGTATTTGAAGCATGATCTACTTTCAGGTCTTTTATCCCTTTCTCAAACCTGAGGTATTCATTCAGGTTTTTTTCGCAATCGGCACAATCCATGTCGCTTTGAAAACAAACCACTGCCCTGCCCTTTTTCTGGGCTGAAATTTCATTGGAAAATTCTCCCAGGATCAAAATCAAAAAAATAATACCTAATTGTTTCATTTTTAATAAATTATTGGTTTAAACTTATTCATAATTCAAATTAAATCGTAATCCCAGATAAATGCGCCGTCCTTTAACCGGACCCCAAACGTTGGTAGCATCAAAATGGGGTCCGAAAGGATCATCGGCTGCGGCAACCGGATTTAATTGTTTAAAATCAGCTAAATTTTCAGCGCCAAGATAAATATTCCAGTAGCGGAAATATTTGGTTATTTGTGCATTCATAACGGTGTAAGGAGAAAATTCAAAAAAATCTCCGGAAATATCTGTCCGATCCATCCATTCCTCATGAACACGAGGAATGCGACCGCCACCGTTAAACTGGATGGTATAATCGAACATCCATTTTTTCAGGTTTGTGGTATAATTAAAGGTGATTAAACCTTTATACCGGCTGGTCAGCGGTTTTTCCATCAACTGCCCGCCAATGGTCTGTTTTACATCGTTGTGCCGGTATGCCAGCAACATGTCGAGACGTTCAATGGGCTGGTACCTCAAATCGAACTGCAGGCTGTTGGACCAGGATTGCCCGTCAAGTGGTGCCAGAATAATATTTTCTGCCGATGTTTCGCGGTCAATCACCAATTGAGTTTGAAAATCGGTGCGAAAATATTCGGCATTTAGCTGAAGTTCCCGGCCCCAAACCGTGTAATATTGTATCAGCGCAAAACCATAATTCCAGGCCTTTTCCTGAAAAATATCGTCAGTCCATTGTATGGGACGGGCACTGGCCAACAGGTAATTGTTTTCTGAAATCACGTTGGCTGTCCGGTAGCCTTTTCCTGCACTCGCCCGCACTGTAACATGTTCTCCCATGTTGTAACGTAAATGCATACGGGGCGTAACAAAAGTGCCAAACAGGTTGTGAAAATCACTCCGGATTCCGGCCATAAAAGTGAAATCTTCACCGGGTTTAAAAGTGTATTCTGCAAATAATCCCGGTACCTGTTCTTTCCTTTCCATTTGCCGGTTATACAGGTTTTCACTGAAATTATCGTAAATAAAACTGAACCCTGTATTCACCGAATGTTTTCCCGGCATATCCAGATCACGGGTAAGCACGGCACTTCCGTAAAAACGTGTTTCACTGGCATCATAATGATTTAACCCATAAAATGAGCGGGTTTCATGCTGGGAAATGTTTGACAACCAGGCCAGTGCTGTTCTTTGATTTGGCCACACATAACCGGTTTTAAAAAATCCCTCCAAGCGGTAGTTTTCAGTGCTAATTCCAAACGGATTGGTAACAAGTGGCTGCATTCCCCGCTCAAAAGCTGTCTGGCCACCCAGTCTATCATCTGTTAAAACACTAAAACCGGCTTGCGCCATGTATCCTTTGTGGTTATTGTATTTCCAGCGATTAAGCACCTGCACCTGACGTGAAAGCGGCTCGTCGAGAAAACCATCGCCATTATGATCATTTTTTTGGGACTGATCTGATGCATGTACAAAAATACCAGTGGTTAGCATGTCTTTGTGCACCCTGATGTTACCATTTCCGTTAAACTCCAGCCTTCCGCTGGCTCCAAAAAAAGTATTAAGAAATAGCTTTTCCTGGGAATCGGGCTTTTTATATTCGGCATTTATTTGGCCGGCTATGGATTCGTAACCGTTTAAAACCGAGGCTGCCCCTTTGGAAACCTGAATGGATTCCATCCATGGTCCCGGAACATAAGTCAATCCAAAATTTGTGGCCAGGCCCCGCAAATTGGGCATATTTTCAATTTGCAATAATGAGTAAGTACCTTCCAGTCCCAGCAAACGGATTTGTTTGGCCCCGGTAACTGCATCGCTGTAACTTACATCAACCGAAGGATTTGTTTCAAAACTTTCGGCCAGGTTGCAGCAGGCTGCTTTGTGCAGTTCGGCACCGTTTATCCGCTCAGTTTGAATGGGATCGATTGCAGAAAGATAGGTTCCCCGGTTTTTGTGCACTACTTTCACTTCACCTAATTTCAGGTTGGGTTCAAGAACTATTTCCAGCGGAGTCAAATCATCTACGCGAAGTTCTTTGGTTTCGTAACCCACAAAACTAACCACCAGAATTTGGTTTCCGTTTGCTTTTCTGATTTTAAAGGTGCCGGTATCATCTGATGCAACGCCGGTATTTGTTCCCTGCCAGTAAATATTCACGCCGGGCAACGGTTGTTTTTTATTTTTGTCGTTGCCGTAAACCACTCCTTCCAAAACCTGGGATACCGCAAAAAATGGAAGAAAGATTAAAATTAAAATTCCTGATTTTTTCATACTTAAGATTAAAAAAACATTGTAATGATTTGCCTGGTTGCAACAATGTAATATTAACCTAAAGCGGGAATTTTAAGTTTGTGAATATGAATGAGAAAATCTGTTGAAGTTTGAAAATGTGGTGGCGGGACGATATAATTTAAACCCGACTTTTCCGGATCACCTTTAAAATTGTAAAGGAATACAGTTATTTCCTCCAAAACTCTGAGTTGAACCGGTTGAATTTTTTCAATGCGAACTTTTTCATTTACTACCTGGTTGTTCAATTTTAAATATCTGACATCAGGAGTGTTACATCCGCACGCATCGTTATGGGAAGTGCAATCATGGCAATCCTCTGCCGTGGTACATACCTCTTCCCCACCCTCCTCATGTGTATGATGAACATGGAAATTGTCTTCACAAGTCTCAGGACTAACATAAACCGAAACTTGTTTATTGCCGGAACAGGAACAGTGTGAATTAAAAATTAATACACCTGTTGCCGAAATCAAAAAAATGATTCCCAGAATAATTACGAATATGTTTCTGAATACATTCACATGGCAAATGTAATGAAAATCAGGAAAAATATTTTGTTAACAGAAAGTTAAACTATTTAATGCCCAGTATTTCAGTTCCTTGTTCAAATACGATATCGCGCGGAATTCCTGTTTCTCCAATCCGGTCGAGGTCTTTTTGCAACTCTTCGCGAATGAAACCTTTTTCTTTGAGCATTTGTTTTGCTGTTTCGTAATCACCGTCGCCCTGAATTTTAAGTACCAGGTTTGAAAGACTGAACATGGCTTCCTTCATTTTTTCAAAATCTACGCGGTAGGTACCGGTTGCGGCATCGCGTTCAAATGCACCGGTTTCCTGAAAATAATAAAAACGCATCATGTTTGCTTTTCCGTGGGCACTGGCTGCACCAAAACGCACCGAACGGAAAATGCCGGCCATGAACGTTACAAAATTATCCATCATTTCTTTTTCACCCATTTCTCCCATTTCATTCAACTGGTAAACGCACCATAACCCCAGAATATCGGCTTTGCTTTCTTCTATTGAAGTGTATGCATCCTTCAGCGCTTCGCGAACGGTAGTACTTTTGTCCAAGGTATTTCCAAGTCCCAGTCCGTGAGCCACTTCATGAAACATGGTGTTTTCAAAAAAGGCATCGAATTTTACATGTTTACGTTGATCTTCAGCAATCAGCAGGTCGGCAATGGGAACCAAAATTTTATCGAATTTGGCCTGCATGGAATTTTTTAACTGCAGTTTGCGGCTGCCCTTGTCTTCGCGTACTTTTTCATCATTTGGCAGGTTTATGGCGATGGTTTTGCTTCCCGCATTGCAGTCGCCGGCATAATAAATGGCATCGTAAACATTCATATCCGAATCAATGCCCGGTGTTTCATTTTTATAGGGAGGTTCGCAAGGCAAAGCTTTTTGCAGGCCCGGCAGAAAAGCTGCATATTTTTCCAGTTTTTCGCTCCACTCTTTGTCTTTAATCAGGATGAATGACTCGTAAGCCGTTTTGTAACCGTAAAGCTGGTCTTCGTAGTTTTCAATAGGGCCCACAATAAATTCTATGGTGTTGTTTTTCATGTCCATCCAGGCCACATCGCTTTCGTAATACTCATCGTTCAGCAATGCCTGCGCCCTTTTTTCCAGATAGTTTTTCAATCCCGGATCTTCGGCCATTGCGGTAGCCTGCAAAATCAATCCTGAAGCTTTAAAAACCTGGTCTTTCCATTCCTGATGGTAAGGAACTGCCATCAGATTGCCATTTTCGTCTCTGCGGATAATCGTATAAAGACTGGTTTTTGCAGGTTCATCCCAGGCATCAAATTCTTCTTTGGTCATATCAACGGGATAAAAATTCGCGCCAGCCGGTTTTGCACCAACCCCTTCAATGAACGGTTCATTGTTTTTGAGCCGTTCCCACGGGCCGTAGTTTATTTTCAGAAATTTTTTGGTGTATTCATCCAAACCTTCTGTAAACAGTTCATTTTTATCGCCGTAAGCCTGTGTCCAGAAAATATCGTCCATAATTTGGGCCGCCTCCAGAAGTAACGGAAGCATTTTTTTCTCATTTTCAGTAAGTACACTTAAATCGGTAGTAAGCCTGAACGGGGCAAATTCTTCCACTTTATTTTTCATTTCGTTGTTTGCTTCTGCTTTGTTTTCTTTTTTTGGTGCTGATGTGCACCCGTAAAAAAGTGCTGCCATCAGTACAACTGATAAAAACTTGTTCATATTTACATTCATTTAAATTCTAAGTACAAAGTTACAAAACGATTGCACACAAAACAGAATGAACATCAACCTTTGAAGAATAAATTAAACCCACCCACAATAAAAAGGTAAAAATTGAAGAATTACCCGGCGTTTACAAAGTTTTAGATAAAATGAATGCCCGCTGGAAAAACCGGATTGATATTTATAAGCTATATATCAGTTTATTATAAAATGTACAATTTTTGTATTGTGACTGAATTGTGACTTATTCAGTGTTTTATCACATCAGTATTCAGTTAATTACCTGATTGAATTTTTTGCTAATATACTAAAAATAAGACCTTCCTTTAAAAATATTGCTGCAACTTCATATCTGTAAATTCCGGTGGATTCTGCATGACAACTTTCATCAAATCATTTAAATCAATAACTTGTTTTTTGGCTGCACCAGCATTCCTGGCAGCTTGGTCAACTATAAAACGAATTTCAGCGAACGTGTAATTTTCAGTTTCTTCCCCTAAATACAACCACTTGGTAATATTGTGCGGTTTGTTTTTCAGGTGTGTTTTAAACGCATCAATCCGGGCTTCAAGGTCGGGAGGGCCAACAAACAACTTCTTATCGAACCTTCCGGGACGTTTTACGGCATCATCAATCATGTTCAGGTGGTTTGTAGCCCCAACCACAAAAATTTTCTTTCCATATGCGTTATCAAGCTGAACAAGAAACTCGTTTACCTCTGCCTGGTAATGGAAGCTTACATCCGTTCTTGAACGGTTGGGGACAAATGCTTCCAACTCGTCTATAAAAAGTAAAACTGGCCAGTTTTTTGCTGCTTCATCGAACATCTTTTTGACTTTTTCCTGTGTACCGTGGACATAGGTGCTGGCAACCGAAGAAGGGGAAACTTCGAGGTATTTGAATCTGAGCAGCCTTGCAATTTGTTTTACAATAAACGTTTTGCCACAACCGGGAGGGCCATACAGCAACAATGGGTGTACGACAAATTCCACAAAAAAAGAATATTTCTATTGAAATGCCTGGCTATTGCCGTTGCGTTTTTCTCACCGGATAGCTATGCCAGGCCAACGGTATGGAGATAAGATTGAATTATAAAG
>JAHYIT010000244.1 GCA_019429205.1 Mariniphaga sp.
TGAAATGGCCACCCGGTGGGTGTATCTTCCGAGGTAAGCCAGCACACTGTTTATTCCGCCCAGTGCTTTTTTCGAGTAAACATTCCAGTTTTTTTCATACAGCTTCTTTTTCAATTGGTCAAACTCCTGAAAATCACCGGGTAATTTAAGTTCATTTTTATCCCATCGTTCTTTTATCAGCCGTATGAGTATCCCCCGGAACATGGCCGAAAGCGCTTTCACGGGTACAAAAAACTTTTTGGGCGCAGCAATCCATTCCATACCGTCCTCAGTTAAACCACCTGCCGGCACCAGCATGTGGATGTGCGGATGGTAGGAAAGTGTTTGGCCCCAGGTATGCAAAACTGCCACTGCTCCTGTTTCCGCACCCAGAAACTGCGGGTTCCTGCCTGCATTTTGCAGTGCCTGCGATGCCGCATCGAAGAGCAATTTGTAACACAGGTTCTGGTTGATGTAAAACAGCGGGTTCAGCAGGTGGGGCACAGAAAATACAATGTGGAAGTATCTGCCGGGAATAAGCCTTCCTTTAAGTTTATCCACCCATTGTTCCTGTTTCAGAAATTGGCATTTAGGACAATGACGGTTATGGCACGAGTTGTAAGCCTGCTGTTTATACCCGCAATGGTTGCAGGTGTTGATATGTCCGCCCAGCTGGGATGTCCGGCAACAGGCAATGTCGCTGAAAGCTTTTTTCTGCTGGTGGCAGAGATGACTGCTGTGCAGAAAATCTTCTGAACAGGCATGAAAAACGGCAGCAACTTCTGCTGTTTCTCTTTTATTAAAAACCTTATCCATGGCAGTCTATTCTTTTGGTGAAAGCAAATCAGGCAAATCAGTTGAATCAGGGTTTGAAAGATGAAGATAAATGGAAGTAGTCCTCAAAGCACTGTGCCCAAGTATCATTTGTAACCGTTTCAGGTTTATCCCTTTGTCCAGCATGTGGGTTGCAAAGGAGTGACGCAGGATATGCGGGGAAACTTCTTTTTTTATCCCTGCCTTTTTTGCTGCCTTTTTAATGATATTGTGCATGCTTGTGGCGGAGTATGGTTTACCGGGCATACCTTCAAAAAGATAGGTTTTGGGCCGGTAGTATTTATAATACTCACGCAAATGGCAGATTAAAATTTTGGGTACGGGAACTTCCCTCGATTTATTGCCTTTTCCCTGGATAATGCGAACTACACCTCTCGAAGAATCGACATCTTTAAGCTTCATATTTAACAGTTCTGCCCGGCGAATCCCGGTGACATAAGCCAGGGTTAAAACCATCCGGTGTTTCATGTTGCTTAAAACGCCGATTAAAGACAGGGCTTCTTCCTGTGACAATACCTGCGGGATTTTTTTCTCCCGCCTGGGTCGTTTTAACCGGAACTCTTCCCATTGATTGCCCAAAACATCAACCTGGAAAATTTTCCAGGCACTGATTAACTGATTGATTCTTGAAACCGAAGCATCTTTTGAATGAATCAGGTGATAGGCATAATTTTTTACCTGGTCTTTTGTGATTTTGTCGGGAGAAGTTTTGTAGAAGATGGATAGCTGGGAGATGGAAGTGATGTAACTGCGAACTGTCCGCTCACTGTAGTTGCGGATGCGCAGTTCCTGGGTCATCCGCTCACGTAATGTTTTTTTTCATTGTAATTAAATTTTAAGTGTATAAAGAGCAACGGGAAAATGACCATCAGGGTTACCGCCAGAGGCGGTTTCGTTCAACGTTTTACAATATGAAACGGTTGGGTTTTTCGGGCTTCGTCTTTATCCACCGAGGAAAACGCTGGTGCGGATGATAAACTTCGCATACCGATAAAACCCTTTTTGGCTAAATTGCGTGTTAGCCACCGTTTTTATTATTTTTTAATTCCTTCTCTATCTTGTTCACATACTTTTCATAAATTCCAGATTTAATGAATCTATCCAATTTTTTCCATGTGGATTCATATGATTGAACAGCATATTTTGAATCACTTATCTTATTTTCAAATTCACAGACATAAAATGGGCCATCTGTTAAATCTTCATAATGGAATTCATCACTATATCCATATCCGGCTTCAAACATCCCAATTAAATAAACATTGTCTTTGTGAACTCTTTTTACTCTCTCGCTTAGGTTCGAGTCATCAATATACTCAATGAAAGAGAATAAGAATTTCCCCAAATCAAAGGCGTATTTTTTTGATTCATTATCCCAATGCCAGTCAGCTACATATTCTTCAATTTCTTTTTTAAGCCTATCTACTATCTGTATATTTTTAGACAACATATGATTTAAATTTCTTTCTTACCTCGTCTCTTATGAATAATACAATCCTTTTAGATTCATTTGCCTCTTGATATTGTTTTTCAAGTATTTCTCTTGACAGTTCATTTAGATCTTTCTTATATTCGCCATAAATGTAGGAATAAATTTTATTCTCTTTCATTTCATAAATCATTACTAAGTCCTTTCTATCTGACATATTATAGAACTCATAGACTTTATCCACAATATTATCTATCGTGTCCAAATATATTTTATCTTTCTCGTAAGTCATTTCCTTATTTTTTATCTTGACTAACATCAAATAAGTCAAGTGTTATATATTTATTTATCACCTAATTGCAATTTGTCAAATTATCACTCAGGCTCGGTATGCCAAATGGTGGCTAACGGCTGGGGGTGTGACCAGTGTGGGAGAGCGTGTTACGTTTTCGTCCCCCGACGAAAACGCCCGAGCGGGCGAAAAAGTCCCGAGTTCCCGATGTCAACCCACATTGGCTACACCCCTTGTTACCGCTCGTTTTTCTTTTCCAGTCAGTATTTGTCTCTAATTTAAACAACATTATTTATATTTTTTTCCGCTTCCACATGGACATAAATCATTCCTTCCAATTACAGGTTCGATTTTAATTATCGTTGCGTTTTCAATTGATTTCATTTTAGGTCTTTTTCCTTTAAATTGCTTTGGATTAAGCATATATTCAAGTTCAGAAATATCCTCGGGATAGTCAGGTTCAATTCCACATACGAATATCCAGTTATTTCTTTCACAAATCGCTACTACTTCTTCCATTCTGCTTTCATTTTGGACCCTAAATCTTATAGGATTTCCAGAAGTACCAAGTTTCCCCATATTCTTAATTAATTCCAGTTTTTCTGATTCAATTTCTGAATTCTTTTATTTCTTTTTTTCTGATATGAAATTATTTCTTTAGATAACGGATGATTTCTTGGCACTTCAAGATGTGTCAATCCACAGGCTAAAGCTTCGTTTCCAGTCTCTTTAATCATACAAACAATTCCTGTTATGTCACCACTGTTATAAACGTCTTTTACTATTAATTCCGTTTTCAATGTAATTTCATGTCCTTTGTTTCGTAACTCCTGAACCAATTCTCTAATAGGAAATGCTTTAAATGGAATAGTCTTTTTCAACTCCACAGTTAAACTTTCATATTGTTCTTTTATATCCATCTTTTGCTAGTAATTATTCCATTTTATTTTAAAGCATAAAAATAAAATTATTTCTCATACTTATCAAATTGAGCAGTTTTTTCAAATGAGCGGTAACGTAATAGTATTTTATCCATCATTGGTGCAAAATACAACAATGCGCTGAAATTTAAAATGATAACAAACGTAGATTTATTCTAAATAAGAATGATGGATAAAATATAGTTGGACGATGCCGCCGGGCCAGGAGCAGCGGCGTTTCTTTTCATTTCTATGTGCCTTTCATATTTTGTTGTTATCATCGCGGTTGCCAATCGTTTGTTTTTACAGACCGGCAAAGGGTTCGGGATTAAAATACATCTTATTTTCTTCATTT
>JAHYIT010000245.1 GCA_019429205.1 Mariniphaga sp.
CTTTTAATCATTAAATCAGTTAACAAGATTGTTATAAATCAGACTGAATGAGCGAAAATTCCACATCGGAACAGGAGTTCGTAAAACGGCTTACAAAAATTGTGGAAGCCAACCTGCAAAACGAACAATTCGGGGTGAACGAGCTGGCAGCAAAAACAGGATTGAGCCGTTCGCATATTCACCGCAGATTAAAAAGCATTTCCAACAAGTCGGTTAGCCAGTTTATTCGTGAGGTAAGGCTGGAAAAAGCAAAGGAATTTTTGGAAGAAGGAAATCTCACAGGTTCTGAAATAGCCTGGAAAGTGGGATTTAGCAGCCCTTCGTATTTTATAAAAAGTTTTCACGATTATTTTGGGTATCCTCCGGGAGAATTGAAAAAGCATTCTTACACAGATGAACTTTCAGAAAATGAAACGGATAAGGGAAGTATTTCAGGGCCGGAAAATTTGGATTTCACAGCTTTGGCTAAAATCAATAAAAAATCAGCAAGAAAAAGAATAGTTCAGGCTACTGCCGCAGTTTTTGCCATAATTGGTATTACCATGCTTCTCTATTTTCTGTTTGCTGATGATGATAATACATTGGAGCGTTTTATTCATCCTGATAAAGAATTGTCCATAATTGTACTTCCATTTAAAAATTTAAGCAATGATCCGAATAACCAATATTTTGCCGAGGGGATTACCGAAGATATTCTCAATAACCTGTATTGGATAACATCGCTGCGGGTTGTTTCCCGTACATCGGCAGAGCAGTTTGCTGAAAATACAACGGGCATTAAGGAAATTGCGCGACAAATGCATGTGAATTATGTTTTGGAAGGGAGCGTGCGAAAGGTTGGCGATATGTCGCGAATTAGTGTTCAGTTGATTGACGCAACGAATGATAAACATTTGTGGTCCAATAATTTCGATAGAAAAACAGATGATGTTTTTAACGTTCAGGATGAAATTGCCCTGGAAGTGGCATCGAAACTAAATGCGGTATTTTCAGAAAATGAAGTAAAGCAGATTGAAAAAATACCAACTCAAAACCATAAAGCGTACGATTATTATTTGCGCGCCCGTTTTCTCATTCATAAAGCGAATAGTCCGCAACGTTCCGATTTTAACAAGGAAGGGGCAATGAATTGTATTCAGTATTACGAAAAGGCAATTGCCGAAGATGAAAACTTTGCAGAAGCTTATGCGGGTTTGGCCAGTGCCTGGCTTAAACTCTCGGGCTGGGGATTTTTAGGTTCCAACGAAGGATTCTTTAAAGGGCGAGAGTACAGTTTGAAAGCATTGGAACTTGACCCGGAATGTGCCGAGGCTCATTCTGTTTTGGGTGTATTTCTGATTTGGGCACAAAGACAATTTGAGGAGGGAGGTAAAGAGTTACAGACTTCCATTCGTTTAAATCCTAATTTTGGATACTCGCGGCAGGTTTATGCCCAGTTTTTGATGATTACCGGCCCGATTGAAGAAGCCCGTGAACAGGTTAACCACGCATTAAGGCTGGAACCCTATTTTTGGGTAGTTCAGAATTTAAATTCGTGGATTTTTTATTTTGAAGAAAAATATAAAGAAGCATTGGAAGCATGCAAGGTTGCATACGACCATAATCCAAATTTTAGCAGCAATCATTGGTTGTTTGTGCTCAATTATTCCAAATTAGGTGAAGGAGAAAAAATGAAAGCGCAACTGCAAACCATTGCCAAAAAATATTCAAAATCAGAAATTTATACCGATGCAATCCAAAGTAATTTTGATAAATCGGGAATTGACGGTCTGTTTTACTGGATGATTGATGTGAATAAAAATAATCCCATTCAAGTGGAAGGATTAAACGGGCACCCGTTTTTTATTGCCTGGTGGAATGCCATATTAGGGAACGAAGACGAAGCGGTTTACTGGTTGGAAAAAGTATTGGATGAAAAGAGAATTCCTTACCATTATTTCAACCTGATTGCCACCAATCCTGATTTTAGAATTCTGCACGAAAATCCACGTTTTTTGAAAATTATAGATGAAATTGGTTTAACGCCCTATTTCCATCCCAAAAAACAATAATTTCCCTATATGTTGTAACCCGAACAACATCATTGACACTCACGCAACATGATTTAAACATTTCAATCATGTTTTAACTGAATACAACATAGTTGATATGTTCTGCCTGCCTGTACGTTGTAATTTTATCCATGGAAAGTTTTCCAATGTTTAGTTTCATTTATGTTTAACAATTAAAAACTCAAAGCCATGAAAGCAAAAATTTTTATTCTCGCAGTTTTGATTTTACCCATAGCAGCTATGGGACAAATCTTCCACAAAAATGTGGACATCTCTGAAGTAAAAGTTACTCCTCCTGTTTTTGCTGGAGTAGAAATTGTTCCTGATGAACCCGGCAGCCAGGACAATTTTCTGGCCAAATACCTGGCTGAATATTTTCAGTATCCTGCACATGCCGCAAAATGTGGTGACCAGGGCACAGGAGTGGTTCAGTTTGTTGTGCAACCCGATGGCAAACTCACGGATTTCCGTATCGTTAACAGCATTAGTCGCGAACTGGATGCAGAATTTGTACGGGTAATAAAAACCACCGAAGGTATGTGGAAGCCGGGTTCCAACAACGGCAAACCTGTTCAGATGGAAAAAGAAGTTTCCATGATGTTTGTGTTTGACAATACATGGTGCAATAGCAAGCCCAGAGAATATTTCACGAGACAGGCCAGAGCCTATTTCGCCAGAGCAAACACGTTGTTTTTGGAAAAACACAGTTTAAAGAAAGCGCTGAAAAATTATGACAAAACCATTAAGTACCTTCCCTACGATGAATCAGCATTGTTTATAAGAGGACTTTGCAGGTACGAAAATGGTAATCTGGAAGGCGCCCGCACTGACTGGGAAAGGATTAACAAAATTGGCAGAAGCTTTGATGCCAGTCCGTATTTAAAAGATCTGACTTTGTTAAAAGGCTATGACGAAATGATAGCCACGCTTGAAAAATAAACCGGTGATATGAAAATTTAGCGCATACAACTAAGTTGAAATTCAGAACTTTTTTTATCCGCTCCCGGTTGCAAAATTTCTCCTAAACAAAAAAAAATGATTCTTTCGGAAAATTTTCCGAAGGAATCATTTTCTCTTAGCCCGGAAATTTCGAATAGCTAAAAAGCTTCATTCCATCAGTTTTTTAAACCTGCAAACAAAAAAACCACCTCCTGAAACATAAGTGCAAGCTTTTGCAACATAGTTTAAACATTTTGCAACATACGTGCTATGCATTACATGTTGGAATGGCGTAACTTGAACAAAGAAAAAAAATTGCTTCCCTGTGCGGATTTCACAGCGCTGCTTATTTCAATAAATGTTTTCACGGGTATTATGGAGTAGCGCCGGGGGAAGCCAGAAAACACAGTTTGAAAAGTTGAGCTGTTAAATTTTGAGTCAACTCTGAAAAGTAAAAAATGAAGGAAATGTCACAAAATCACAAACACACAAAAGAACACAAAATATTGAATTTCAGACTATTCTGGTTTGGTGAAATTTTGAGCTTTAGTGTTTTGGTGGCAAAAATGACTTATCGGAGTCCTCAATATTATTGAATTAGGCATTAAGCTGATACAAACCAAAATGTGGCTAAAGCCACGGTGTAAAATGCCTGATTAGTTGTTACACCGGCGCTTTAGCCCGGTGAGAGGAAGTCGGTACAACAGAAAACAGGCTTTAGCCATTAACAAAGATTAAACGCACTTTATAATTCAATCTTATCTCCATACCGTTGGCCTGGCATAGC
>JAHYIT010000048.1 GCA_019429205.1 Mariniphaga sp.
TAAGCAGGTTGAAATCAATATCGACTATATTTTAGCCCTTATTAAAAAATATCACGAAAGCCATTTGAAAGATAAGGAAATTGTAATCAGCATTAATAAAGCGATAGATTCAAGTGTTGACCTTCGCAACAAAAAAGAACTCATTGAACGGTTTATTCAGTCCTTAACTCCTTCCTCTGATGTAGAAGATGACTGGCAAACATTTGTGGATGCAAAAAAATTGGAAGAACTGAACCGAATTATTGAGGAAGAAAACCTGAATAAAGAAGAAACCTACAAATTTATTAACAACGCATTCCGTGATGGCTATGTACAATCTTCAGGAACCGCAATTACTAAAGTGTTGCCACCGGTGTCACGCTTTACAGCAACCGGCGACCGCACCAAAAAACGTGAAACGGTACTTGAAAAGTTTGGGGCGTTTTTCAGTAAGTTCTGGGATATTTCGGGAGGGAGGTTGCTGAAGAATTAACTTTGCTGTGTATTAATACATTCATTTAATAGGTACGATAATCCCAAAGGCGGTAAAAATCCGGTTAATGCTTCGCCTGTTTCATCGTTCACCCAATCGGAACTATCTTTCGGGAAAGTCCAGTTTTCGTCTGGCTCTGTTTGCTAACGATGGATTGTTTGAAATGTCCGTTCCTTTTCCTGATACCAAAGCGATTGAGGGCGTTTCGCTGCTTTTTTGTGTCCCACTTTCTGCTAATGTATCGAATTCTGGCAGGCAATTATTTAGGACACCGCGCCATTGGAGTTACTTACAACCCGCAATGGGAATCAGGGAATTATTTACCCACTCTGCCGGCTTTTCGGTACGATGCACTGCTGTTTTTCCGGGAAACTTCTGCGCTTAAAACAGTCAGTCACGAAAAATAAGTTAGATTTCAGCCAAAGAACCGGAAGCAAAAGAATTAATATTGTACATAACCGGAAATAACCTTTTTTCGTTTTATCACTTTCGCGGTTGCATCTGAGATAGCAACCACCATAATACCATCAAACAATCGGATATCTATCGTATTTCTTCCTTGCAGCAATTGCATGTCAAGTATTTGTCTGCCGGTTAAGTCAAACATTTTTATCCGAAAAACTTCATCTGCGGGCACATTTTCAACAATCAGGAAATCATTAGCAGGATTGGGATATATTGAGATTTCCGGTAATTTTAAACCACCATCAGTCGAACTAAAAAGAAACGAGGGATAACAATCATCAAATGAAGGATTTAAATATTTTGTCGCACCTTTTTCGCTATAACAAACAAATTCCCAGAAATGGTAGCAACACGTTGGAATATCAGTTATGTGCCCTAATAATCCGTTTTTAATGCTTCCAATTCCCTCTACCCAAAACTCCTCATCCTTAAAATAATAGTTTCGCCAGGTATTCACTTTATACCGTCTTCTGAGCTGACTGCCAACTATAACAGAATCAATCTTTTCAATTACGGTATAATCATAACCGGAATCGATATGCCAAACCGTGTCACCTTCCTGAACATCAAAATCATACAGCAACCATTCTTTATAGTGCGGGAAACCCAGAAAATCTATTCCCTGATAATAAATCCTTTTATCCTGTTCCCGGATTAAACCGGCCAGTTCTCTTACCGGATTTGCCAAACTGCCCATTTCCAGCCAAAGTTTTTTATAATTTAACTGATTTACCGTTGTATCGCCACACAAAAAATAGCGAAGTAAAACCGTATCGACAGGAGCCTCTGAGATGCTGCGTTCGAGGTAAATATTCCATTGTGCATTTTCTTTGGAAAAAGGAACATAAGGCAAATTTTCGGCCCAAAAGATGTTAAAATATGATTCTCCCATTTCTTCAATAGTTATCAGAATATCCATTAATATTGAGTCAACTGGATGTGAATAACTGATAACCTGCCCTTCTTCAGTATTATTTAAAAACACAACATGTTTTTCCTCATCAATCCTAAAATAACTGTCATCATAATAATTATGCATACATTCAACAGAAACTAAAAAAACCGAATCTCCATTTTCATCGAACCCGGTAAAGATCTTTTCTGTTATCCGGCATTCCGAAAAATTTATTGGGAATTGAGGAGTTAAAATAATTTCAGGCAAATCAGTCTCTGCAAACGTTTTTTTAAGAACTGAATCAACAACAATAGAATATTTCTCCTGAACTACCTCATATCGCAGACGAAAACCATCAGCTTTAAGAGAATCAAACCGGCTGACAAAAATGGTATCGATTTTTTGAACGGAACAAACGATTACCAGGTCGGCATCGAGATACCAGCGTGCAATTTCAAACTGTGAAATAATTCGTGCTGAAAAAACAGCAAACGGGAGGAATAAAATTAACAGCAACAGGTTCAGGCGACGTTTCATTTTTTTGGTTTTTGACAATAAAAAATTTTAGCTTACCAAGTTAAAGCATAAATTCAAAACATCCAATGATTTCCCGTAATTTTTTTACCGAAAAACTTTGGAAATTATAACGATTTTCTATTGCGATTTCAGATAAACAACTCCCGCAACGCCCGGAAATAATCTTCGTCCCAACCTTCGGAAATATTCCCGTAAGCTTCATCGGGGATGTTGGTGTGGCGCAGTTCAACGCTGGTTCCTTTTTTATCGGGATGCAAAATAATGGTGACAATTGAAGGTTCATCCTGTTCGCCAAAAAACCACTGCTGCACCATTTTCCGGTTTTCTTCAAACTCCAAATTCAAACCGGTGATGCTTCCTCCCCACAACGAAAATTCTGTGCCGGCAACCGGTTCCATAACAGCATCTTCGCCGGTCCATATCTCCAACATTTTTTTGTTGGTTATTGCATTGTAAATATCTTTCGGTTCGGCAGGCAGGGAATAATAACGTTTGATGTCTTTCATTTTTTCTGAATTTGTGTCTTCAAATGTAAAGGAATCTCATCAAAAATCTGCACTGGCGGCACGGGAAAGACCACACCAACCCAATAAAAACAAATACCGGCCCGGTGGGTATGCTCATTAACGGCTGGGCCGGCTCGGGTGGCGACGGGCTGCCCTGGGCGTTTAAAGTGCTGGAAGCTGGCCCGATTGTAGGTGAACGCACCCTGGGTATTTTGGTTGGACCGGCCACCGGTCACCAGCTTATCGACGGAGGTTCCATTACCGTTCCCGGCGCCAGGTTGTAAGACAATGCCGGTCACTGGTTCTGGGAAGGTGAAGGCGTTTCACCCGACATTGAAGTTTGGGACGATCCGAATATTCTGTTGCAGGGCCGCGATCCGCAGATGGAGAAAGTGGTGGAAGAAGTGCTCAAACTCACCAAAGAAAACAAACATTTAATGACACCAGCTCCGCCGCTGGAAGACCGCTCAGCAAAAGGTCTTCGGAAGAAATAACAAAAAAATGCAATCCGGAAAGCCAATTCAGTTATAAAACAGAAAATTTACTGCTTCCCGGATTGCATTTCATCACCAAACTGTTTTATAACATATTTTTACAAATAAACGGAAAAAATCCAAAACAGTAAAAAACACTTTTTTAGATTTACGCTTTATTTCTAAAAAAATGGAATTTTACAAACAACATCCCCGGTTTTTGGTAGCTGTTGACTGCGTTGTTTTTGGATACGAAGAAGGAGAACTGAAGTTGCTTCTTTATCCGCGCGCTTTTGAACCTGAAAAAGGCAATTGGTCGTTAATGGGAGGTTTTGTTCAGGAAAATGAATCGTCGGAACAGGCCGCATGCAGGGTTTTAAAACAAACTACCGGACTGAATGATATTTTCCTTGAACAGGTAAATGCATTCTCTGAACCTGCCCGTGAACCGTCGGAAAGGGTAATTAGCATTACTTACTACGCGCTTATTAAAATTGGCCGGTACAAAAAAAGCAAGGCCGATGAATTTGGAGCAAAATGGTGGCCGGTAAACGAGTTGCCTCCACTCATTTTCGATCATAGTGAAATGATTCAGCAATCTCTGAAAAAACTGCAGCAAAAAGCCGGTTCGAGCCTGGTTGGAAGTGAATTGCTAGCTTCGAAATTTACTTTACTCCAGTTACGGAAATTATACGAGGCCATTTATCAACGATCATTCGACCCGGGAAACTTCAGAAAAAAAATACTTTCTCTGGATGTTCTCGACAAGCTCGATCATAAAAATTCTACCGAATCGAAAAAAGGTGCCTATTATTACAAGGTAAAACCCAACAAGTTGGAAAAAGAACTGGAACGAATTGTTAAATACTAAATATAATTCAAATTTATAGAACAGAAATTTAAACTATTAAAGCTACGACAATGACAACACTCGACTGGATTGTATTGGGACTTTTTGTAATTGGATTAATTGGCGTTGTATTTTATGCAATAAGAAAAAAAGACAAAGACACCACCGACTATTTTCTGGCAGGCCGCGATGCTACCTGGATTGCCATTGGGGCATCCATTTTTGCATCCAACATTGGTTCCGAACATTTGGTTGGTCTCGCCGGTGCAGGCGCCGAAAGCGGCATGGCTATGGCTCACTGGGAAATGCACGGCTGGATGATTTTGATGCTGGGTTGGCTGTTTGTTCCGTTTTATGCGCGAAGCAAGGTATTTACCATGCCCGAATTTCTCGAACGCAGGTATAACCCGCACGCCCGCTCATTCCTTTCGGTTATTTCGCTGGTAAGTTATGTGCTAACAAAAGTGGCCGTTACCGTTTATGCAGGCGGTGTTGTTTTTAAAGATGTGTTTGATATTGAATACATTACATTTTGGGGGTACGACATCGATTTTTTCTGGATTAGTGCTGTGGGGCTTGTTGTTCTTACAGGTTTATACACCACTTTTGGCGGAATGAAAGCTGTACTCTACACATCGGTTTTGCAAACACCCATTCTGCTTATCGGTTCTGTTGCAGTGCTTGTTCTGGGATTGATTAAAGTTGGCGGATGGAATGAAATGATGGAAATTTGCAGTGCCAATGTAACTGTTCACGGCGATTCCATGACCAGTTTGATCCGCTCGCCCAAAGATCCGGATTTCCCTTGGACCGGAGTTATTCTTGGTTCGGCAATTATTGGTTTCTGGTACTGGTGTACCGACCAGTTTATCGTTCAGCGTGTTCTTTCGGGCCGCAACATGAAACAATCGCGCCGCGGTACCATTTTCGGCGCATACCTGAAACTGACGCCGGTTTTCATTTTCCTTATTCCGGGAATGATAGCTTATGCCTTGCAGCAAAAAGGTTTGCTTTCGCTTGAAACCAACGATGCAGCTTTCTCAACCATGGTAAAGGAACTCCTTCCCATGGGATTCACAGGTATAGTAATCGGTGGAATTCTTGCAGCATTAATGAGTTCACTGGCTTCGTTGTTTAACTCATCGGCCATGCTGTTCACTATTGATTTTTACCAGAAATACAGGCCAAACGAAAAAGAACGGCACTATGTAATTGTGGGCCGTATAGCAACTGTTGTTATCGTTTTGCTTGGCATTGCCTGGATCCCCGTAATGAAAGGACTTGGTAAAGTATTATACGAATACCTCCAGGATGTGCAGTCGTTGCTGGCACCTGGCATTGCTGCGGTTTTCCTGTTGGGCGTTGTTTCAAAAAGAACAACACCCGCTGCCGGCTTATGGGGATTACTCATCGGGTTTACACTGGGTATGACCCGCCTGGGTCTGAATATTTTTGCAGGGGGCATTGAAGAAACCTCGCTGATTTATAAAATTTTCATGGTACACAACTGGTTGCATTACGAAATTTACCTCTTTTTCCTCGTAATCATTTCCATGGTAATTATAAGCTACTTTACCAAACCAAAAGATCCGCTGATAATAGCTGGTCTTACACTGGGAACCGCATCCAAACAACAAATGGCTGAAGTTCGTGCTTCCTACAACTACTGGGATATAATTAACTCGGTAATTATTATTGCCATCATTCTGGTATTCTATGCTTATTTCTGGTAATCAACATTCAAAATAAAAACTTAAAATAGCTGTCATTTCTGGCAGCTATTTTTTATTTTCGAAGTTCAATTTTAGGTTATGTACGATATAATTGGAGATGTTCACGGGCATGCCCAGCTATTGAAAAAACTATTGCTGGAACTGGAATATGAAAAAACACCTGAAGGGTATTCCCACCCAAGCCGCAAAGCTGTTTTTGTTGGAGATTTTATCAACCGCGGGCCTCAAATAAGAAAAACCATCCGTATTATCAGAAAAATGGTGGAGAACGGAAATGCACTTGCCGTATTGGGGAACCACGAAATCAATGTTATTATCGCTTACCTGAAAGACAAAAAAGGCAATCTGCTGGTAAAACCGCCACTGAAAAATTTTATTTCAGGACTAAAAACCTTTAACGAATTTATTGATGCTCCCGAAGAGTGGCAGGAACATTTACGCTGGCTACGAACCCTGCCCCTTTTTATTGAATTGGAAGGAATCAGAATTGTACATGCCTGCTGGTCTGATAAAGCCATACAGTTTTTGAATAATAATCTGCCACCAGGAAAAATCAAGAAGGAAATTTTCAGAAAGGTTATTAAAAATCCGGATTCTGATTTGGCCCAAAACATCTGGTTACTTACAAAAGGAATGCAGTTTAATATGCCCGGCGATTTAAAAATAATCAACAACAAAGGCGTTTCACCACGTTCATTCAGAATGCGCTGGTGGGAAGATTTATCGGGAAAAACGTTTGAGGAAATTTCGTTTGAAAGCAAATTCCATTTACCTGACTATACCGTTCCTCCGGAAATATTGCCTGATATTAAACCCTATCCGGCAGATGCACCTATTGTTTTTTTTGGACACTATTGCAAAGGAAACGGACCCCACATTATTTCACCAAATATTTGCTGTCTCGACACCTGTATTGCCGGAAGCAAGATACTTCTGGCCTACCGGTGGAACGGAGAACATGTTCTGAATGCTGAAAATCTGGTGCAAATAAAATAATAATTAAGCACTAAAACCAACAAATCAGACACTTAAAATCAAGCAGAAAAAAAATATTTTTTTGTATTGCAGGAAAAAAAAGAAAGTATATATTTGCAGCACCTTTTCAAACGGTAAAAACCGGGAAAAAGGAGTTCTTCAAATAAAATAATGGTGCGGTAGTTCAGTTTGGTTAGAATATCGGCCTGTCACGCCGAGGGTCGCGGGTTCGAGTCCCGTCCGCACCGCAAAAAAGCAGCTCATTTGGGTTGCTTTTTTTTTGAATTAAATTTAAAAACCTGTTAAAGGTCGCGGGTTTCCCGAGCACTCGGAATCCGCACCGCGACAAACAGCTTAACCGGGTTGCTTTTTTTGTTGGATGAAATTTAAGGTTTACATATTGCAAAGTGAATTGGATGAAAGTTTCTACATAGGATATTCGTCCAATTTAGAGCAGCGGTTACAATATCACAATTCCGGAAAATCAAGGTATACTTCTAAAAAAATGCCATGGAAATTAGTTTATACTGAAAATTTTGAAACCCGTTCCGAAGCTTTAAAAAGAGAAAAGTTCCTGAAAAAACAACGAAACAGAGAGTTCTACAAAAAGTTGATAAACAACAAATAACCGAGGGTCGCGGGTTTCCCGAACACTCGGGATCCGCACCGCAAAAAAGCAGCTCATTTGGGTTGTTTTTTTTTGTAAAAAATCTATTCAAACCTCAATGGCTGGGGAGCTGTGGGTTGAAAACTGTAAAAACCTTTTTTAAGCTGTTCTTCTAAAATAAATCCGGTAAAATTCATATCCGATGGATGGAAGGGATAAAACCCCAGCCTCAGATGAAAAGTTTTAAACACCAGGTTTTCGTTATGAATACGCATTCCAAACCCGAATCCGCTATAATAATTTTCAGAAAAAATTAATGTTTTATTCGAGCCAATAATTCCCACATCTGCAAATCCATAAACTGCCATATTAAATTTATAAAATTGCTGTCGTAAAAAAAGAACATATTCAAGGTCAACACTTAACCGTTGTTTACCTATGGCCTGCTGACTTGAAAATCCACGAATATGGTCATTCCGGTTTAAAGTAAGGTTTTCTATTTCGAACCGGCGAATTCCTAAAAGATAATTTGCCCGAACAAAAAGCCGAAACCGCTTCCTTCCGGCATGTACCTGCTTCGAAATGAAATTAAGGCTGCTCTGAATTTGACCTTGCTCGTACTCATTATCTTTAAAAAATCCTCCAATTCCGCCCGACAAATAGAAATATCCCTGCTTGTTAACCAGAAGGTTTCCATTGGAAAGAAACAGGTGAGCATAATGCCGGTTTCCAAATTCGTTGGCATCAAAGCCATAAACCAGTTCATTTTTAAAACCTTCAGGAATGTCTTCTGTTACGCCATAACTGTAAATCAACTGGTCTTGCAAATAACGGCGTTGAGAAAAAGAAATTCCAGCAAGATAAAATGTGCTGTTTGAAAAATACTGCAATCCATCGTCAGAAGGCGATGGCCGGTGAAAATATGTACTGTTATTTATTCCGGCAGAAATAATCATTTGTGAATTCTGAAAATGATCGGGTTTTATCTGAAAACTTCGCCCTGCCCATGCATTAAAAAAAGCCAGGTCCATAGGAATGGAAGTATGAATTGGATGTGCTTCATTAATACGATCAGTTCTGTACATCCGAAGAGCCGCGCCCCCAAAACCCCATTTTATACTTGGGGTAATAAATGGTTTGTCCAAAATCAGGCTGAAACCCTCCCGTTTGTAAGTGTTCATATATCCGGCAGAAATATCGATAAACTTACCTTTAATATTATTAATCTTATAAAAAGTTTCAAGTCCGGTATATGGTTGCCGGTTTAAATGCCCCACAAAATTGAATGAGATTTCGTGGCCCACGCCAAAAATATTTTGGTTGTATAATTCAAGTTCTGCTGAACTGCCACCGTCAACACCACCAGAAACACCTATTGAAAAACGATCTTTTGTGAGCACATGTACTTTCACCAATCCTTTATAAACTGAATCCTGCTCCAAAATAATGCGCACATCCTGAATATAGGGTAACGACCTGATAATACGCTCATTTTCGTATAGCAGATCCGGATCAATAAAATCACCAACGTCAAAAAAAATCATCTTTTCGATGGTGTTTAAATTAGATTTGGAATGGATTGTATTGGCTGATTTTTCAAGCCACGATTTTGCAGTTCGGGAAGTGTCTTCAAATGTTGGTCCGAATACTTCAAGTGGCTGGATGGAAATTTCAGAAATGATTTTTCCCTCCATCTGACTGTAATACTCTTTCGAAAGTGCTTCTCTGTCAACATACGGACGGGGAGGCGAAACCAAAAAATCGTAAATAATCCGTGTTAATGTTTTTTGTTTTGCCTTGTATTCAAGACTGTCGTAAAATTGTTCGTATTTAACGTTGTTCTTTTTCATAGCAATGCTATCCTCTTTGTTTGACTGTGCCTCTGCCAGTTGAACTGGGAATAGCAAAATCAATACAAAAAAAACCTGCGCTAAAAAGCCTGCATTCCGGTTCCAAATTCCCGATAAATGTGTTTTCACCAAAGCAAAAAATCTGTTGAATTTTGTCCAGAAAAATAATGATTTTAAAAACTTAAAGAAGAATCTGATGCTGTTAATTTTAGTTAAAGGCAGGTTTGAAGGTTTGCTCATTCGCCCAAAATCCAGCAATACAACGTTTTTTCTTTCGTTACTTCTCACCGCGAATTATGAGTTAATTTATATTTTTGCCCTGTGGGAAAACTTTATAAAATATATAAACGGAACATTTACGGGGTTATGGGAACCCTTATTTTTCATATCCTGCTTTTTTCGTTCTTTTTGCTGGCCGATGTGAATATGAAAGGGAAAGTGCAGGAAGAAGAATTATTGATTGAATTTCCCGACTTTTTGCCAGAGCCGGAAATTGAGGAGGAAGTTGCCGAACAACATGAAAGCGAACCACTTACCAACGATGCTTCATCACCATTGGCCGAAACGCAAAATAACCGCACAAATATAGCTTCAAACAGGCTGGCACAAACTGAAGAATTTTTCGACGAAGATTACATGCGCGAAGTGGAAGCAGCCAGACAACTGGTTTCTGATGTAAACAACCAGCTTTCAAAAGAAAAAGTAAATTTTGAAGACATTGAAATGCCCGTACAAACTACCGAAGGGATGGATCCTGAATCTATTGAAAATGTAGTATATACAGGTGAAAGCAATATTGTTTATTACCTAGAAAACCGATATCATTTGAGTATGCCTATCCCCATTTATCTTACCCAGAGCGGAGGCCTGATTGTGGTTGACATTGCCGTAAACCGCCAGGGAAGAGTCATTGAAGCCGAACCACGCAAAAATCCCTCAGTACGCGATGATCAAATCTATCTTTACGCAAAAGCGGCTGCCTCACGCACAATTTTCAATGCAGACCCTGATGCACCAAATCCACAAAGAGGAACAATTCATTACACTTTTGTAGCCCAATAATATTTTCTGCAAGGAAATAAAACACTTTAACATGATTTAACAATTTATCACTTGGTAAAAACCAAATCAGCCCTTATATTTGTGGTACGTTTATTTTCATAAGTTTAGGTTTAGTTAGGTTAGTTAGTTTAATGAGAAAAGGATGGGTTGTTGAGCCCATCCTTCTTCATTTAAGGACATTGCTAAAATTCCTGTTCCATTTTCCAAACTTAAAAATCAATCACTAACCATGTCAAGTTTTAAAAGCCGAATGTTCAATTTTTTGATTCGAAACATTTTCAATTTCAAATAAATCCATTTTCTACATGTTCATCGTTAATTTTAAAACATTCAGCAGAAAAAAGTTTTTCGGACAAATTTTTCACTTGATTTTTGTTGAAACCCTCAAAGCAATAAAATCAGCAGTGAACAGATTAGCCGACTTGCAGAACTGCGTATTGATGTTGAAATTTAAATCCTTTATCCTGTTATATTAAAAATCAAATTCGGACTTTAAATAGTTTTCAGGATTGATTTTCTTCACTCTTTAAGGGTTCGAACAATTCCGCCTTACCAAAAAACTGACTTCTATCATTTTTTTTCTATATTTGAAACCGCAAAAAAAAGCGGCTTAAAAACCAGGAACTTTTACTGATAATTGTTGCTAATTTTTGTGGCAATTTTGAAGGAAAATAACATCTATAAAAATATACAAACATGTTTGACGCAGACTTGATCAAAAAAGTTTATGAGCATTTGCCCGAAAGGGTAAAAGAGGCACAGAAAAAACTGAACCGCCCGCTTACTTATGCTGAAAAAATTCTTTATGCCCATCTTTATGAAACTCAGTCTCTGGAAGTTTTCGGACGAGGAAAAGATTACGTTGATTTTGCTCCCGACCGGGTTGCCATGCAGGATGCAACAGCACAAATGGCATTATTGCAGTTTATGAATTCAGGAAAAGAAACCACGGAGGTACCTTCAACTGTTCATTGCGATCACCTTATTCAGGCACAGGTTGACGGAAAAACTGACCTGAGCGTTGCATTTAATGCCAATAAAGAAGTTTTCAACTTTCTGGAATCGGTGTCCAACAAATATGGAATTGGGTTTTGGAAGCCAGGAGCCGGAATTATCCATCAGGTGGTTTTGGAAAATTATGCCTTCCCTGGTGGAATGATGATAGGCACCGACTCGCACACAGTCAATGCAGGCGGATTAGGAATGGTTGCCATTGGAGTGGGTGGAGCCGACGCAGTGGACGTAATGGCTGGCATGGCATGGGAACTGAAAATGCCAAAACTCATCGGGGTTAAACTTACCGGAAAATTGAACGGCTGGACTGCCCCAAAAGACATTATTCTGAAAGTTGCAGGAATTCTTACCGTAAAAGGAGGAACCGGAGCAATTATTGAATATTTTGGAGAAGGCGCCGAATCGATTTCTGCAACCGGGAAAGGGACAATCTGTAATATGGGCGCCGAAGTAGGTGCAACAACCAGTTTGTTTGCATACGATGAAAGCATGGAGCGCTATCTGAAAGCAACCGGCAGAACTGAAGTTGCAGAAATGGCTAAAAACATAAAACAGGTTCTTTCTCCGGACCCGGAAGTTTATGAAAATCCTGAAAAATATTACGATCAGGTAATCGAACTTAACCTTTCTGAACTGGAACCTCATATTAACGGTCCTTTCACGCCAGATTTGGCAACACCTGTTTCAAAAATGAAAGAAACCGCAGAAAAAAATGGCTGGCCACTTCATGTTTCGGTGGGATTAATTGGCAGTTGTACCAACTCATCTTATGAAGACATTTCGCGTGCCGCCTCCATTGCCCAACAAGCTTTGGAAAAAGGCCTGAAATCCAAATCTGAGTTCACCATAACGCCCGGCTCGGAACAGGTTCGTTATACCATTGAACGCGACGGTTACATTGACATTTTCGAACAAATGGGCGGTAAAGTTTTTGCCAATGCCTGTGGTCCATGTATTGGGCAGTGGGCTCGTCCCGGTGCTGACAAAAACGAAAAAAACACCATTGTACATTCATTCAACCGGAATTTCTCGAAACGAAACGATGGTAACCCAAATACCCATGCATTTGTTACTTCCCCCGAACTGGTAACAGCGTTAGCCATTTCGGGCAGGCTCGATTTCGATCCGGTAAACGATACATTGAAAAACGAAAAAGGCGAAGAAGTAAAACTTGATCCGCCAACCGGTTACGAACTGCCGGTTAAAGGATTCGAAGTAAAAGACGCCGGTTATCAGGCTCCGGCCAAAGACGGCTCAAAAGTTAACGTTGTTGTCGATTCCGATTCGAATCGTTTGCAGTTGCTTGAACCGTTTGAAGCATGGGATAGAAAAAACATAACTGGTGCAAAACTCCTGATTAAAGCCTGGGGTAAATGCACTACCGATCATATTTCCATGGCAGGCCCGTGGCTAAGGTTCCGCGGTCACCTCGACAATATTTCCAATAACCTGTTAATAGGCGCCATCAATGCCTTCAATAATGAACCGAACAAAGTTAAAAACCAGCTTACCGGAGAATACGATGAAGTGCCTAAAGTACAGCGTGCCTACAAAGCAAAAAATATTCCTACGGTAATTGTTGGCGACCACAACTATGGCGAGGGTTCATCGCGCGAACATGCAGCCATGGAACCACGTCACCTTGGTGTAATTGCAGTTATAGTAAAATCATTTGCCCGAATTCATGAAACCAACCTTAAAAAACAGGGAATGCTCGGTTTGACTTTCGACAAAGAGAATGACTATGACTTAATTCAGGAAGACGACACATTTAACTTTGTTGACCTGGATGCTTTTACAACAGGAAAGCAGTTAACCCTTGAGGTTGTTCATCCTGACGGCTCGAAAGACATGATAAAACTGAACCACACATACAATGAGCCACAAATAAAGTGGTTTAAAGCCGGCTCGGCATTAAATCTGATTAGAAAACAAAATTAAATCAAAAAATACATGCAAAAAATCAAAGTTCAAAATCCCGTGGTAGAACTCGACGGAGATGAAATGACGCGGGTAATCTGGAATTTTATTAAGGAGAAACTTATCTTGCCCTATCTCGACATCGAATTGAAATATTACGACCTGGGAATGGAAAGCCGCGAGGCAACGGATGACCAAATTACAATTGACGCAGCTCATGCCATTCAAAAATACGGAGTGGGTATAAAATGTGCGACTATCACTCCGGACGAATTGCGGGTAGAAGAGTTCGGATTAAAACACATGTGGAAATCGCCCAACGGTACGATTCGTAATATTATTGGCGGCACTGTTTTCCGCGAACCCATTCTGATTAAAAATATTCCTCGTCTTGTACCGGGTTGGAAAAAACCGATTTGCATCGGTCGTCATGCTTTTGGCGACCAGTACCGGGCCACTGACTTTGTAACCAAAGGAAAAGGAAAACTGACTATTTCTTTTACACCCGATGACGGAAGCGAGCCTGTTTCGCACGAAGTGTATCATTTTGAAGGCGATGGCGTGGCTATGGCCATGTACAATACTGATGAATCAATATATGGTTTTGCCCGCTCCTGTATGAATCAGGCAATCCTGAAAAAATGGCCGCTCTACTTGTCAACCAAAAACACCATCCTGAAAAAATATGATGGCCGTTTTAAAGATATTTTCCAGGAAGTTTTCGAGAACGAATACAAGGAACAATTTGAAGAAATTGGTATAACTTACGAACACCGTTTGATTGACGATATGGTTGCTGCGGCCATGAAATGGGAAGGTGGTTTTGTTTGGGCCTGTAAAAATTACGATGGAGATGTTCAGAGCGACACTGTTGCACAAGGATTTGGTTCTCTCGGACTCATGACTTCAACACTGGTTACTCCCGATGGAAAAACCATGGAAGCTGAAGCTGCCCACGGAACAGTTACCCGGCACTTCAGGCAGCACCAAATGGGAAAGCCTACTTCAACCAATCCTATCGCCTCCATATTTGCATGGACCCGAGGACTTGAATTCAGGGGAAAACTGGACGAAAACCAGGAATTGGTAAACTTTGCCAATGCACTGGAACAAGTCTGCATTGAAACCGTAGAATCAGGAAAAATGACAAAAGACCTGGCGCTGATAATCCACGAAAAAAACCTGAAAGAGGAACACTACCTAACTACCCAGGGATTTCTGGAAGCACTGGATGAAAACCTGCAAAAAAAACGGGGAGTATGAGATGAATAAAATAAAAATCATAAATGGAGAACTAAAGGTACCCGACCAGCCTGTTATCCCATATATTGAAGGCGACGGAATTGGAAAGGATATTACCGGGCCCTCGAAAAAAGTGATTGATGCTGCGGTTGAAAAAGCCTATTCAGGAAAACGAAAAATTATTTGGAAAGAGGTACTGGCAGGTGAAAAAGCATTTCGGAAAACCGGGAATTACCTGCCTGATGAAACCATTAAAGCATTTCAGGAATACCTTGTTGGAATTAAAGGGCCACTTCAAACACCTGTAGGTGAGGGAATGCGATCGCTGAATGTAGCGCTTCGTCAAATACTTGATCTGTTTGTGTGCCTGCGACCAGTGCGCTGGTTTAAGGGAGTACCCTCTCCTATCCGTTACCCATCGCTGGTTGACATGCATATCTTTCGCGAAAACACCGAAGATATTTATGCAGGAATTGAATACATGACCGGTGATGTGGATGCCAAAAAACTGCTTGATTTTTTGGTGAACGAGTTAAAAGTTGACAAAATCCGGTTTCCTGAATCGTCATCATTTGGAATAAAACCCGTTTCAAAAGAAGGTTCCGAACGCTTAATCAGGGCTGCTATTCAATATGCCATTTATCGCCAGCTGCCTTCGGTAACCCTGGTGCATAAAGGTAATATTATGAAATTTACCGAAGGTGCGTTCAAAATTTGGGGTTACGATTTGGCTGAAAATGAATTTGGCAACCAGACATTTACCTGGCGGCAGTTCGAGAAAATAAAAGATGAAAAAGGACAACTCGATGCTGAATCTGCACTGGAAGAAGCGCAAAAAGCAGGAAAGGTTATTATTAAAGATGTAATTACCGATGCTTTTTTACAAGAGTCGCTGCTGAAACCATATAACCATTCCGTAATTGCAACCATGAACCTGAACGGTGACTACATTTCGGACCAGTTGGCAGCCATGGTTGGAGGAATTGGCATTGCACCAGGTGCAAACATTAACTATTTAAGTGGTTATGCTATTTTTGAAGCGACCCACGGAACGGCACCCGATATTGCCGGTTCAGGAAAAGCCAACCCCAGTTCACTTATTCTTTCGGGTGTTATGATGCTTGAATATTTAGGTTGGTATGAAGCGGCCGAACATGTTTACGATTCTATGGAACATGTATTTGCCAAACGTAAAGTAACTTCTGACCTCTATGCACAAATGGAAGGCGCTAAATTACTTTCCACTTCTGCCTTTGCAGATGAAATAATAAAAAACATTCATTAAGAGAAAATTAATAAAAATCAAAAAAATAACAGAGTATGGAATACATTAAGTATCGTTTTTTTCAAAAAGCAAGTAAGTGCTCCAAAGAGTTTCAGCGAATCAAAAATGAATATTCAGACAAAGTGATTGCCCAGGTAACCCTGGGGCAGGTTTTATCAGGAATGAAGGGAATTCCTTTGCTGGTTACCGACACCTCGAAACTGGACCCAAATGAGGGAATCCGCTTTAAAGGATATTCAATACCTGAACTGCGTGAAAAACTGCCCAAACTATCGTCTGACGGTGAACCACTTCCCGAAGGACTATTTTATCTTATGCTGATTGGTGAAATTCCAACCCCGGAAGATGTTACAAACCTTTCTAAAGACTTTGCAACACGTGCACACGTTCCGCAGCATGTTTTCGACGTTATTGACGCCATGCCCAAAAACTCGAGGCCGATGACACAGTTCAGTGCCGCTATTCTGTCAATGGCAACTGAATCCATTTTTCAGAAAGCTTACCGCGCCGGCGTCAACAAAAAATATTACTGGGATTCGTTTTACGAAGACGTGATGAACCTGATTGCCCGTTTGCCCCATATTGCCGCTTACATTTACCGTCGTAATTTTTACAACGACAAACACATCGAGCCAAACCCAAGGCTTGACTGGGCCGGAAACCTGGCGCACATGATGGGGTTTGATTCTGAAGATATTCGCCGGTTGTTCCGTCTTTACATGGTTATTCATTCCGATCACGAAGGAGGAAACGTTTCGGCGCACACCGCACACCTTGTTGGTTCGGCGTTAAGCAATGCATATTATGCTTATTCAGCCGCAATGACAGGCCTCGCAGGCCCGCTTCATGGTTTTGCAAACCAGGATGTAATTCACTGGATGTTCCAGATGATTGAAGACCTGGATACTGAAACACCCACCGACGAACAAATGGCTGGCTACATTAAAAAAACACTGGAAGAAGGGCGGGTAATTCCGGGTTATGGCCATGCCGTTTTACGTAAAACCGACCCAAGGTTTACTGCACAACAGGAATTTGCGGAAAAATACATTAAAGACGATCCGCTGGTAAATCTCGTAAACCAGTTATACCGGGTAGTTCCGCCAATTCTTTCCAATATTGGCAAAATTAAAAACCCATGGCCAAATGTTGATGCATACAGCGGTTCATTGCTGTACCATTACGGAATTAAGGAATATACATTCTATACCGTTTTGTTCGGCGTTTCCAGGGCATTGGGTGTTTTGGCGTCGTTAATAAACGACCGGGTTTATGGTATGCCCATTGAACGGCCAACATCCCATCCGCTGGAATGGTTCCGCGACCAGGTGGACGAAAGTGGCAACACGAGAAAATGTTGATATTTCAACATAGCATTATTAAAAAGCCGGTTATATACCGGCTTTTTTTTTAATCTAATTTACCCATCCCCATCTTTTTGCCGTTTCAATAATATCCTTATTTTTATTTTTTTAATTTAATCCAGCTTTTTATGCGTACTTTTAACTTTGCGTTGTTTATTGCTATTGCCATCCTCCTGTCCAATCTCACTCAGGCTCAAAATATTAAAATAAACGAAATAATGTCCTCAAATTCGTCTGCAAAGGCAGATGACGATGGTGATTATTCGGATTGGATTGAATTGTACAATGATGGCCAGGAAACAGTTCAACTCGAAGGCTGGGGACTTTCGGACAATTACGACAATCTGTTCAAGTGGATATTTCCTGAATACAGCATGGAGCCAGGTGAATTTTTACTTATCTGGGCATCGGGAAAAGACAGAAGGCAGGCCCCCGGTGAATGGACAAACGGCCTGTTACGTGAAGTTTACCCAAACATTCCGGGAACCAGCCTAAACAATTTAAAAAATCATGAAAGCTACCCTGATAACCCGGGATCAGTACAGCTCATTAAAAACAAATTCGAAGCTCCGCTAAATGTGGGTGATGATTACGGGCAGCGAATGCATGGACTGTTGAAAGCTCCTGCTACCGGTAATTTCATTTTTTGGATTTCGAGCGATGATTCCGGACAATTATTAATCAGCTCTGACGAAAACCCTGAAAACCTTCAGCCTATTGCCGAAGTAAACGGCTGGACACATTCCAGGGAATGGGAAAAATATACCGGACAAAAATCGGAACCGGTTTACCTGGAGGAAGGAAAATATTACTACATCATGGCTCTGATGAAGGAAGGTTATGGAGGTGATAACCTGGCAGTCAGGTGGCAATGGCCCGACGGTACCATGGATGAACCCATGTCGGCAGAATATCTTTTCTGGCCCGAAAGAGGTCCGTTCCATACCAGCTTCAGCATTAGTGCAGAAGGTGAAGAAATTATTCTGACAAACCCTGCCGGCGAGAGAATTGACGAAATACCTCCCGTAAAAATCAAAACCGACTTGTCTTTTGGCAGGTCGCCCGACGGAAGTGAAAACTTTTTGTTTTTTACACAACCCACACCGGGAATGGCAAACAATGAAACAGGTTATAATGAGATATTAACTCCCCCTGTTTTTTCCCATGCCGGAGGTTTTTACGGAAATTCCTTTCAGCTTTCTTTAACGTCGGATAATCCTGATGCCACCGTAATTTATACAACCGACAGTTCAATTCCTTCATTGGAAAATATTTCAGGAACAACTTACCGCTACAAAAACCAATACATAAAAAATCCGGGCCAGGTTGCCGGCCCCTTTCTTACCCGTTCATATAAAAGCCAGGTTTACGCATCGCCGATTGAAATTTACAACCGGACAGCCGAAGAAAACCAGGTTTCTTCCATTTCCACCACATTCGACGATTACCCGTGGTATTTGCCCGGTTATCGGGTTGAAAAAGCAATAGTGGTAAAGGCGCGAACAATGAAAGAAGGGGCACTTTCAAGTGAAACGGTTACCCACACTTTTTTTGTAAACGAAGAAGGAAAAAATCCAAATACCCTCCCGGTTATTTCTTTCAGCGCCCAGGAAGATTTGCTGTTCGATTATGATATGGGAATTTACAACGCAGGAAGCGATTTTGAAAACTGGAGAACTTCCAACCCCAATGCTGAGGCCAATGGCGGAAGTCCGGCCAATTACCACCGCCGTTCGGATGAATGGGAATATCCTGCCGGTTTTGAATTTTTTGACAATCAGGGAAATAAAACTCTGGGGCAAAATATCGGGTTCAGAATTCACGGCGGCTGGTCGCGTTCGGCCTCTTTAAAGTCGCTGAGAATTTATGCCCGAAATGAATATGGCAATTCTTTTTTGAATTATTCGTTTTTTAGCGATCAACCTTACGATGCATACAAAAGGCTAATATTGCGAAATTCAGGAAACGATTTCTGGTACACCTATTTTCGCGATGCTGCCCTGCACGAAATGGTAAAACACATGAACGTTGAAATACAGGATTATCAACCCTCGGTTCTTTTTTTAAACGGCGAATACTGGGGCATTCAAAACATCAGGGAGCGGCTCGACCAGCATTACCTTGCACGAAAATATGAAATTGGTGACGACCAGGTGGACATTCTCGAAGGAAATGGCTGGGTGGTTGAGGGTGAAAACAGCCATTATACCCAAACGATTGATTTTATAAGCCAAAACGGGGTTGAAAACGATAATCATTACGATTTTGTTAAAACCAGGCTGAATATTGAAAGCTACATTGATTATATGCTGTCTGAAACATTTATGGTAAACACCGACTGGCCGGGCAACAACATAAAATACTGGAGATACCGCACAAATGAATACCTTCCCGGCGCTGCTCCAGGCAAAGACGGACGCTGGCGATGGATGGTTTTCGATACCGATTTTGGTTTTGGCATTTATGACGCCAATGCCTTTACCACCAACATGATAGAATTTGCCACACAGGAAAATGGCCCCGACTGGCCAAATCCCGACTGGTCCACTTTTCTTTTCAGGAAACTCCTGGAAAACAATCAGTTCAAAAATGAGTTCATTACCAGATATTGTGATCAGTTGAATTCTGCTTTGCGCCCCGAAGTGGTGCAGGAAATTATCAACTCAATGAAAGCAGGAATTGAGCCGGAAATGGAAAAACACATTCAGCGGTGGCGCGCCCCGTCAGATATGGGAAGCTGGAACTACCATGTGAATGTGATGCTCAATTTTGCCGAACAGCGCCCCTTTTATGCCCGCGAACACCTGCGCAGTTTTTTTAAACTCGAATCAGATTACCAGATCACTGTGGATGTTTCAGATTCAAATCACGGACTTGTAAAAGTAAATACGCTGCCCATTCAAAAAGAAACCAAAGGCATTCCTGAACAACCTTATCCCTGGCAGGGAACCTATTTCAAAAAACTACCGCTCCGTTTGGAAGCTGTTCCGGCTGAAGGATTTGAGTTTGTCAGATGGGAAAGCGCTTCGGGCACTTTTGAAGAAAAAATCCTTGAACTGGCGCCGGAAAACGATCAGCATTTTACAGCCATATTCGAAAAATCAACCCACACAGAAACCCTGGTGCATTACTGGAATTTTAACGAAACCGAAAACCTGCTCGTTCCAACTTTCACCTTGCTCGCTGCAGGAATTCATCCTGAACTGCCTACCGGCGGAGATTCGGAAATCACTTTTGCCACCGGACAGGGGTTTGCCGCAGAAAATGCACGGTTTGGAGACGAGGCCGGCGCCCACCTCCGGGTGAATTACCCGCTGAATGTTTCGCTTACTTTTAATGTGCCCACAACCGGTTTTTCCGAAATTAAAATGAAATACGAAACCCGCAGATCGGGTCAGGGAGCGGGAAAACAAATTGTTGAATATTCAACCAACGGAACTGTTTTTATTCCTTTTACAGAACTGATTATTAAAGACGATAATCCTGAACTTGTCCTTCTGGACTTTTCCGAAATTGAAGCAGCCGGCAATAATCCTGCCTTCAAAATCCGAATCAGGTTTGAACAGGCTGAAGGCGGAACCGCCGGGAACAACCGGTTCGACAATTTTACACTGGAAGGAATACCCGACGATGATGTCAACCTGCCGCCAATAGTTCTCACCATTCCCGAAAACCGGTTTGTGGTGGAAGATGATGAAAATATTACGTTCGATTTGAATGGAATCTTTCAGGACCCGGACGATGACCCGCTGAATTTTACTGCTACCAGCACTTTTCCGCAGGTGGTGGAAACAAACCTTGCCGGCAACCTGGTCACCCTGAACATTAAAAACAGGGGTGAGAGTTTGGTAACCCTAACAGCCAGCGACGGGATCAACACTCCTATTGAACTTTCATTCAGGATACTGGTTTATCCCAGGGCTTTTGAACTGGCGAACGGCGATTTTACTTTTTCGGGATGGAATGAAAATGCTCCCGAAATGACTTTCCCCGAACATATCCTGTTTCTGCAAAGCAACATAAACGATCCCACCGATTCAGACCCGTTAAACTTTGCATATTATATTCATGAAAACGAATATTCCGACAACGATGCAGGCAATATTGGATTTCCGTACAGAAACACTTCGCGCACCCGTTTAAACGGTTTGGGAACCAGCGGAATTTCATTTATAAACACCGGGAGGGGCCGCGATTTGGGCGGTTTGCTGCTCGCCCTGAATACAATGGGAGCAGAAAATATTCAGGCAGATTGGCTGAATGAAACCATTCTGAGAAATTCGCGGGAATACGGGCTGAAACTGCAGTTCCGTATCGGGCTTAGCGGACCTTTTTATGATATGGAAGGAACAGAATATGTTGCAGGCAACGACGGACATTCCTCCAAAACCGGACCGGTATTTTTGCCGGAACAACTTCTTAACCGCGAATATGTGCAGCTTTTGTGGCGGTACCATCATTTGAGCGGAACCAGCGGCCCGCGCGCTCAACTGCGCCTCGATGATATTCTGGTAAAGGCAAAAACATCGCCTGTAAATTCCATCGACTTTGCCGAAAATACCAAATCGCTGGAGGTGTTTCCTAACCCGTTCAGAGAGAATTTAAGGATAAACCTGAAACTTAACCGCATGGAAGAAACTGAAATAGGACTTTACGATTTTTCCGGCAGGAAAATCCTTACGGTTTTTAAAGGAAAAGCAATGAGCGGAGAAAGCATCTATAACATGAACGGAAGTCACTTAACTCCCGGTGCTTACATTTTAATTTGCCGCACCGATTCAGAAATTTTCAGGCATAAAATTGTAAAACAGTAAAAATGAAACTTCACATCAAAAATATGGTTTGCGACCGCTGCAAAATGGTGGTAAAGGCAGAGCTTGAAAAGCTGAGCTATCAACCGATCTCTGTCGAACTGGGTGAGGTTGTCTTTGAAAAAGAACTTTCAACAGAAAAAAAGGCTAAAATCAGTACAACACTTCAAACCGTTGGTTTTGAACTTATTGACGACAAAAAAAGCCAGTTGATTGAGAAAATCAAAAACCTGATTATTGACCTGGTACACCGGCAAAACAGCTCCCTCAAAACCAATCTCTCAGACTATCTCAGCAGTAAGCTAAGCCACGATTACAATTACATAACCAACCTTTTTTCGGAAGTGGAAGGAACCACCATCGAAAAATATTTTATCGTTCAGAAAATTGAAAAGGTAAAAGAGCTGCTGGTTTACGATGAACTTACCCTCAGCGAAATTGCCTGGCAACTGAATTACTCCAGTGTAGCCTATTTAAGCAGCCAGTTTAAAAAAGTTACAGGGCTTACACCCAGTCATTTCAAAAACATAAAGGTACAAAAGCGCAAACCACTTGATAAGGTGTAAATCTTGTAATCTTTTCGAAAAATTACATAACACATTTCCTGCTTTATCTTGCCAAATTTGCATTGAACATTTAAAATGCAAACGGTATGAAAACTTCAGATAAAAATTCAGTGCACATTGCACACCAGAAAAATCAGCCGCTAATTTCAGGAAACGGCATGCAACACAATAAAAATGCCGGGGTCACCGGAATGAAAATGCCGCACCCAAAAATGGAATTTGGCTCGGTAAAACTTGCTTCTGAAAAGGCAAATGAAGACAAAACAAGAAAGGAACTTGAAAAAGGTATCAAACCGGAAAAACGTACGTTTCCGGTTTTGCAAATGAGTTGCGCCTCGTGTGCGGCCAGCATCGAACGCATTCTTAAAGCACAGGAAGGAGTTGTTGATGCAGCCATTAATTTTGCCGCAGCAACCGTTTCTGTTGAATACCTCCCCACCCTGGTACAACCGGAAAATTTGAAAAAAGCAGTGCAGGATGGCGGCTACGACCTGGTTATTGAAAGCGATAAAAACGAAACAGAAACGCTGGAAGATATTCATCAGAAAAAATATACAAGACTGAAAAAACAAACGCTGGGTGCGGTGCTGCTTTCCATTCCGGTAGTAATCATCGGTATGTTTTTTATGGGAATTCCCTACGCCAGCGAAATCATGTGGATTTTGACAACACCAGTTCTGTTGTGGTTTGGCAAAGACTTTTTTATCAACGCATGGAAACAGGCCAAACACCGCACAGCAAATATGGATACGCTTGTTGCCTTAAGCACGGGGGTGGCATACACATTCAGTGTTTTCAACACCTTGTTTCCGGAATTCTGGCACCGGCAGGGATTGCACGCGCATGTTTACTTTGAAGCGGCTGCCGTCATTATTGCCTTCATTCTGCTGGGCCGTCTGCTGGAAGAAAAAGCCAAAGGAAACACATCCGCTGCTTTGAAAAAGTTGATGGGACTTCAGCCCAAAACCGTTACGGTAGTTACCAAAAATGGAAACCAGGCACAAATTCCCATTGAGGATGTTCATGTAAACGATATTATTATTGTGAAACCGGGCGAAAAAATTGCCGTGGACGGAAAAGTAACCGAAGGCAGATCGTATGTGGACGAAAGCATGTTGAGCGGCGAACCGGTTCCTGTTCTCAAACAGGAAGCAGATAAAGTTTATGCCGGAACCATCAACCAGAAAGGCAGTTTTCGTTTCAGTGCCGAAAAAGTGGGTTCCCAAACCATGCTGGCACAAATCATCCAAATGGTAAAAGATGCACAGGGAAGCAAAGCGCCGGTGCAGGAACTGGTGGATAAAATTGCAGCCGTATTTGTGCCGGTAGTGATGGCAATTGCAGTGCTGGCCTTTGTTACATGGGTAATTTTTGGCGGAGAAAACGGGTTCACACACGGGTTGCTGGCCATGATTACTGTTTTGGTTATCGCCTGTCCGTGTGCACTCGGGCTGGCCACACCCACTGCAATTATGGTGGGCATTGGCAAAGGCGCGGAAAAGGGAATTCTCATTAAAAATGCCCAAAGCCTGGAACTGGCCAAAAAGGTGAACGCAGTGGTACTCGACAAAACAGGAACCATTACCGAGGGAAAACCTGAAGTTACCGGAATTCAGTGGTTGAACAATGATGAATCTGCAAAACAAATCCTGTTCAGCATCGAGAAACAATCGGAGCACCCGCTGGCCGATGCAGTGGTTCATCATTTCGGGAACACGGAAACGGTGCAGCTTTCTGACTTTGAAAGTTTAACAGGAAAAGGAGCAAAAGCATCGGCAGAAAATAAAACCTGGTTTGTGGGCAACAAGCGGTTGCTGGAAGAAAACAACATTCAAACTGAGGCAAAACTGCTCGAAACAGCCGAAGTTTGGGGCAACGAAGCGAAAACGGTTATCTGGTTTGCCGATGAAAAAATAGCGCTGGCTGTAATAGCTATTTCCGATACCATCAAAGAAAATTCTGAAAATGCCATTCTGCGTTTGCAAAATGATGGCATTGAAGTTTATATGCTCACCGGCGACAATGAATCAACCGCGAAGGCCATTGCCAGACAGGTCGGAATCAAACATTTTAAAGCGGGTGTTTTGCCCGAGCAAAAAGCAGAATTTATAAAACAACTTCAAAGCGAAGGCAAAATTGTGGCCATGGCGGGCGACGGCATCAACGACAGTACCGCGCTGGCACAGGCCGACGTGAGCATTGCCATGGGCAAAGGCAGCGACATTGCCATGGATGTGGCCGCAATGACTATCATCTCCTCCGACTTGAATAAAATTCCCGAAGCCATCAAACTTTCCAAACAAACTGTCAGGGCTATCCGTCAAAACCTTTTCTGGGCATTCATTTACAATGTGATAGGAATCCCGGTGGCAGCCGGAATCCTCTACCCGTTTACCGGATTTTTGCTGAATCCGATGATTGCCGGGGCTGCCATGGCCCTTAGCAGCGTGAGTGTGGTAAGCAACAGTTTGAGACTAAAATGGAAAAAGTGAAAAAATATTTCTTGATGTGATTGATTAGAATTGGTTTTATCCGTAATTTTAATCTGGTTTTAAAAAAGAAACCAAAAAGTAAAACCAAAAAATCAACGTCATGGAACAACAACCAACTGAAAACGACATCTGCTGCCCAAAATTCGAACCGGCTCCGTGGGATGAAAAAGTCTTCAACTGGGAGAATAAAAAATTTATAAAAGACAGCGTTTTTACGCTGTTTTACATGCCGGTAAACTTTGGCAGCATTATGCGCAAATTGCATAAAAAAGTTACAGAAGCACTGGCAGAAGTTCCCGAATGGCTCTGCCTTTCTGATCACACTTCAGCATGGAACATGGATTTGTACCTGGCAGTGGACAAAATAGTTCCCAACACCACAAACCTTGCTCTAAGCGGGACTTTTGTTTCGAAAGTTTATGAAGGTCCTTTCAAAGAAACCGGCAACTGGAGCAAAGATTTTGAGTTGTGGTGCAATGAAAAAAACTACAAACCGCTGAAAACCTACATGTGGTACACCACCTGTCCGAAATGCGCCAAAAAGTACGGCAAAAACTACGTGGTTTTTGTGGCAGAAATTGAAAAGAAATGAGTTCAGTGAAACTTCGGCCATTCCGGTTGGAAGATGCACCGCGCCTGGCTGAACTGGCCAGCAACATAAAAATAGCAGAAAATCTGCGGGATGGATTTCCTCATCCATACACACTGGCCGATGCTGAAAACTTTATTAAAATGTGCCTGGACCAGAATCCCACTCAGGCATTTGCCATTGAATACAACGGAGAATATGTTGGCAACATTGGTGTTCATCCTGAAAAAGACGTTTACCGGAAATCGGCCGAAATTGGTTATTTCCTTGGAGAACCTTTCTGGGGAAAAGGAATAATGACCGAGGCTGTGAAACAAATGGTGGAATATGGTTTTGAAAACCTTGACATTGTGCGCATTCACACCGGAATTTTTGAATACAATGTAGCTTCTCAACGGGTTTTGGAAAAGTGTGGTTTTAAAAAAGAGGCCTTTTTTGAAAAGGCCATTTTCAAAAAAAATCAACTTTGGAACGAGGTAAGGTATGCCTTGCTGAAAAGCCATAAGTAACTCTTATTCTGAAAAATAAAGCTTGTTTCCAACGTCTGGTAAAAATAAATTCATTTTTTGTGCAAGTTTTTCATAACTATTGTGTCCAAAGGGTACAAACAATTTAAAAAAATAGAAAACATGAAGAAATTAATTATTCCCATGATTGTTCTTGGAGCACTAATTTTACTCGGAACAAATGTTGCAGAAGCTCAGAAAGTTGACCTAAAAAAAGTTCAAACCACACAAACCGTCCAGTCCGGTTTTGTTGACACAAACAATGATGGAATTTGTGACCATTATGACGGAAGCCAACCCGGAAAGGGACTTGGTCCGGGAAACGGACAAGGCTTTGGTCGCGACAAAGGTAAAGGTTTGGGCAAAGGCACCGGATTAAGAGACGGCAGCGGCAACGGACAACGCCGCCTCGACGGAAGCGGTGGTGGCCGGAATTTAGGCAATGGCCGGCAGTTGCGCGATGGCAGCGGAGGCAATTGCCCCGCTCCTTCAAAATAAACTAAAAATTGGTAAAATCTAAAAACCGGTGTGATTCGTCATGCCGGTTTTTTGGTCACAGTTAAGGATGAACTATACACGATTAACAACCGTAGTTATGCTATTTTGAATTCTCCATCGATTAATTCAACATTGAAATTTACCTTGGCTTTCAATGCTCTGAAAACACGCAATATTGTTTCAATAGTCACGTTTTTTGCGTTTCTCTCAATACGTGATATTTGAGATTTCTGAACTCCGATTAATTCTCCAAGTTGAGTTTGGGTCAAATTTCTTTCTTTTCTGGCTTGTCGTATCATTTCTCCCAATAAATCAAGACGAAGTTCATACTCATAATTATCACGTCTTTCAGTGCCAATCTTTCCAAGATGTTTATCTTTTGCCTCTTCCAATGAATAGATTCTTAATTTATTATTTTCCATAACTATCATTTTTTTGTTTCTCCTCAAAATACCGTTTCATAATCGATTTTGCTTTTCCAATCTCTGCTTTCGCAATTTTATCCGTTTTTTTGATTATTGTGGGGGAAAATAGCTGCCCGATGCCATGCGATTCCAAAGTTTATACAGGTGTTTTGACCGTTCAGCATCAAATTCCTCCATGCTGATTTCATCAACTCCCGCACTTCCCTTGTTGGCTTTCACTTTCTTGTAAGCCGCCCATATCATTTCACGGCTTACCGGTACCGATTTTGTTTCACTCCATAAATTCATCCTCTTTCGAGTTGTTAAATGTTATGATACTGTATAACCTAACCCCTTTGCTCCATTCCCATTACAGGAACTTCAACGCTACTACGGGTTAGTCCGTCCCTGTTCCTGCTCATCGGTATTCCGCCTTCAGGTTGTTCCCGTTGTGCGTTTCCCTTTACATTGCAGGACAGGTTCCCGAGTTCCGTAATTAAGCCCGAATAAAGGTCATGCCGACTGAAAGACGCCTACCACACAGCCAGTAGACAGGTGCCCGCTGTGCTTATAACTGCATAACATACTCTGCAGCTTTTGACAGAATGTGGCAACTTCCCGACTCCTCCTCAGCGGTTACGGTTAGTTCATCTCCTTTATCCATACCTGACCATGCTCGTGACACAGCCTTTTCCTAAACGCTCAGCACCATGCCTCTTAAACACAGCACCTTTAGGTGGTTTGATGCCCCCTCCTGCAAGACGACACCGGTGGTTCATCCTTACAACTGGATTCCACCATCTCAATTACAGCATGCAATGAACTTTACTTTGCCGATTCATCGCTTCTCGGCACACTATGGTGTCGTGCGGGATTACGAGGCGATTTCCTATCAGTTTACACCGACTGTTTTTTACGAGTGCCAAACGCTCGAAAACCGATGAAACCCGCATGCACTATACCATGTGTTGAACTTAACCTCACTGGCGTTCGGTGGTTTTTGAGGCCATCGAAAACCAGTATCTTTGAGGCATTTAATCATTTTAAATAACGTATTATGACAAATTTAAAAAAAGATTTGAACAGGAAGCGGTTTTACGCAATTTAACAACAATTCAGGGATTAAATTTTTTTTGATTTATTTTTTGAGAGCTCTTAAAAATAAGCATAGTAATTCTGTACAGCAAAAACATTTACTGTGTACTGTGTAATTTTTCATCCCTAAAAATTTTATA
>JAHYIT010000246.1 GCA_019429205.1 Mariniphaga sp.
CAATAACTCCTGGGTTTCAATGTATCAAAATTTATACAGGCTGAAAACCATTATTGAGAAATGTTCCGAAGGTGGATCAGAAGAGGGAAACTGGCATACCCTTGCCATTGCACAAACTTTAATGGCGCACAATCTGGCCACTCTTACCGACCTTATGGGTGATGTGCCGTGGACGGAAGCATTGCAGCCCGGGTTTATATTTACACCTGTGCTTGACAAGCAGGAAGCCATTTATGCCGAGGTTCACCAGTTGCTTGATGACGCCATTGCAAACTATAACAAAACAACTACTTTTGGCTCGCTGGGAACCCAGGACTTTATTTATGCCGGAAATGCTGAACGCTGGAAACAACTGGCTTACGGTTTAAAAGCCCGTTATACCATGCGTTTATCATTAAAAGAAGCCAAATACGCCGACGTGGTAAGTTTTGCAAACCAGTCTTTTACAGCAAGAACACAGCAGGCTCAGTTGAACTACAACGGCAGCACAAGTTTCAGCCCGTTTTACCGGTTTTACACTGACCGTGATTATTTCGGCGCAAGCCAGAGTTTATACGATAAACTGGAAGAAAGAAACGACCCGAGGATTGAAGTTTTCTGGAAACCTCACCCCAGTTCGGGAGAATTTTTACTGGCGCCCAATGGTGATCCGGTGCAGGTGCAGGGCACTTACAGTATTTCTGCCATTTCAACGCAAACCGCTCCAACATACCTGATGAGCTATCACGAAGTTGAGTTTCTGAAAGCAGAAGCTTATGTTCGCTTAAATCAGCTTGAAAATGCAGCAACAGCTTTGGAAAAAGCGGTAACAGCAGCTTTCCAGAAAGTGAATATTGGTTTAACTGCTGAAGATGCAGCAGATTATTTTGAAGAAAGCGTTTTGCCGAAATTCAACGCCAACCCGCTTTCGGAAGTAATGAATCAGAAGTATATTGCATTCTATGAAGAAGAAGCTGTTGAAGCATACAATGATTATCGCCGTCTGGTTGCAATGGGTAATAACGTTATTCAGTTAGACAATCCTAAAAATGCTGCAAACCAGTTTCCGCAAAGGTTTACTTACGGGAACAGTGATGTAACAACCAACGAAAATGTTCGAAGCGCTTATGGCGACGGTAACTACGTTTATACTGAAAAAGTATGGTGGGCCGGCGGCACACGTTAATAAGGATAAATTGTAAAAATTTAAACAATTGAGATATGAAAAAAAATAAAATATTTGGTTTGATTGCCTCGCTGTTTCTCATCTTTTCAGCATGTGAAACAGAGGTGGTGGATCCGGCAGGTCTCAGGGGCGTGGGAGTAGTCCCCGGAATTGAGGATTTTAATCCGCAAACGTTCGATGTACTCGACCTGAATAATACTTTTGTTCAGTTTAAACTCGTACTTGATGCACCGGACGTGAGTGAAGCTATTATTCTGGTTTCATTTAAAGGAGATAAAAAACGGGCGGAAGTAACCAGGGTTAGCAGTTTCCCTGCAACCGTGAAGATCATGTTGACGGATGTAGTTTCTAAACTCGGCATGCAACTTTCTGCAGTTCAGCCTGCCGATGTGTTCAATTTTGAAGTTCAAACCATACAGGGTGGACAAACTTACTTTTCGAGTGCTGCCTTTAATGCAGCAGTGGTTTGCGGTTACGACCCGGATATGGTTACAGGAAATTACCATGTTATCAGTAATAGCTGGGGAATGGAAGGAACTGTAACCATCACGGTTGATCCGGATGATGAATTTGTAATATATGTTACAGGATTAGCTGCTGCCGAGGGTCTGGATGAAGATGCCGGTCCTTTAAAAATGGTGGTAAATCCGTTGAATTACTCAGTTACTGCTGAAAGAACAGCACTTGCTTCTTCACTGGCACCATGGGGGTTACCTTATACCGGGTATTGGTTCTCAGGTTCCGGTGAATTGAATACTTGTGATGGGACATACACGATGGGCATGACAATTGGAGTAGATCAGGGTACTTTTGGTGGAGCCCCGCATGACTTTACCTTCACAAAAAACTAAATAATTTGAGATAGAATTATTTGTAAATTATTTTATTAAAAATGGGTTAATTAAATGTTAACCCATTTTTTTGTGGCTTCTTCATCCTCTTCGCTGCCGGAAACAATACATTATTAAGAATTAACCGGTAGCCCGGAAGAATTGGGTACAGGTTTAAATCATTCCTACATTAATTTAATAGAATAAGATTTTATTTCTGTCGAAAGGAATCGACATAAATTATTTATATTTGTCGAAAGGAATCGACATAAATGAATATATTATTTGAATTTCAGGAAAATTTGTTACGGCCGGTAAAAAATGATTTCAGGCGATATCTGCATAAGGAAATAAACTGGAATCAACGGATGATTGCTGTAAAAGGTATGCGCGGAACAGGTAAAACTACATTGTTGTTACAATATCTTAAATATGACCTGGGACTGCCTTCAACTGCCTTGTATGTTACAGCCGACCACACCTGGTTTTATAATCATACCCTGCTTGAAACAGCTAGTGACTGGTATAAGCAAGGAGGTAAAATTCTGATTATCGATGAAGTTCATAAGTATAAAAACTGGTCAGTTGAATTGAAAAATATCTACGATGGATTACCGGACATGCAAATTATTTTTTCCGCTTCCCCGGCATTGGATATTTACAGGGGTGAGGCTGATTTGAGCAGAAGGGTTGTAGGTTATATGCTGGCAGGGTTGTCGTTTCGGGAATTTTTACAATTTGCCGGTCATGCAGATTTTGAAAGAGTCAGCATCGAAGATATTATAAAAAATCACCTTGATGTAAGTCGAATAATCACTAACAAATTACGACCACTTCCTGCTTTTCGTAAATATTTGGAAGTTGGTTATTTACCCTTTTTTATTGAAGGAGAAGACACGTACTTTTTAAAACTGAACCAGATAATAAATACCGTTATAGATTCTGATTTAGCTTATATTGCCGCTTATAATTCGGGTACTGCAAATAAGGTGAAAAGATTATTGGGTGTAATTGCAGAATCTGTTCCATTTAAACCAAATATTGCTGCCCTTGCCCGAAAACTCGATTTAAGCCGCGACAGCGTTTATCAGTACATTTACCAGTTAAAAGATGCCCGATTATTAAACACGTTAAGTTCAGGTGGAAAAGGGGTTTCCACTTTGCAAAAACCCGATAAAATATTTCTGGAGAACACGAATCTTGCCTATGCCCTCAGGGAAAAACCGGATATTGGAAACATTCGTGAAACATTTGTTTTTAATCAATTGATTAACGCCGGCCTGGATATCAATTCACCGAAAGAGGGAGATTTTATTTTCAATGATTATACCGTTGAAGTTGGAGGGAAAGGTAAAACTTCCTCTCAGGTAAAACATTTGGAAAAATACCTGATTGCATCGGACGATATTGAAACAGGTGGTGGAAATAAAGTTCCCATTTGGTTGTTTGGTTTTTTGTATTAGTCAACATGTATTAAGACTGTATTTGTTTGTTTGAAGCTTATTGCGTAATTTTGTTACGGCTGTAATTGTTACAGCCGTAACAAAATTATTTAGCCAAGCATGAAATTCTATAACAGAGTCAGCGAACTTGCAGAATTGGAACGAATCAGGAATCTTTCGTTCAATGATTTTTCACGGATGACAGTAGTTACCGGCAGAAGGAGAATTGGCAAAACAAGCCTTGTGATGAAATCTGTTGAAAACACACCGACAGTTTATTTGTTTGTGGGACGCAAAAACGAAGCCTCGCTCTG
>JAHYIT010000049.1 GCA_019429205.1 Mariniphaga sp.
AATCAGAATAAAATTGAGTGTGATGGTAATCACTGCCCCAAAAACTGAAATATAGGCTCCGTAACGCGTCATGTCGGTAAGTTTGTACCACAACGAAAGTGTGAAATAAATTCCGAAAAACAGGTTTGCCAGCATAATAACCGGTACAATGGAAAACCCTTCTGCATATTCTAAAGGAATTATCAGTTTTATTACATCAATATAAAGCATCATTCCCAGAAAAATCAACAACCCGAAAATCACAAAATACTTCATGATTTCAGCATAAATATTTTTATCGTTTTTACTTTCGGCCTGCGAAAAAAAGAAGGGTTCAAAAGCGTAACGAAATGCCTGAATAAACATGTTCATTAAAACGGCAATTTTAACGGAAGCTCCATAAATACCAAGCTGTTTCATGGGCAGGTTTTCTTCAGGAATAAGAAATGGAATTAAAATTTTATCGATTTGCTGAATTAAAATACCGGCCATTCCCACAACCAGAATTGGAAACGAATAGTTCAGCATTTTCTGAAGAAGTGCCTTGTCGAAATAAAAGGAGAACTTAAAAATTTCGGGCAGCAACAACAAAAATGTAACAACAGATGCCAGTAAATTTGAAATAAAAACATATCCCACTCCAATTTGTGAAGAATAAACAAAACCCACCACCGAATCCGGATTGCTTTCAATCAAATTGGGGCATAGCAGTAAAAAAAACAGGTTGAAAGCAATATTGAAACCGATGTTAATCATTCTTACCACAGCAAATTTAACAGGACGGTTATTCAGCCTCAGCCGGGCAAACGGAATGGCTGTAAATGCGTCGATGGCAAGAATAAACCCAAACCATAAAATGTACTCGGGGTGTTCCGGGTACTGTATCAGGTTGGCCAGCTGGTGTTTGAAAAGAATAATTAAAACCAAAAACAGCAATGAGGAAAAAAACAGTGAAACCAGTGAGGTGGAATAAACTTTTTCAGAGTCGGAATTTTTGGAAGCAAACCGGAAAAATCCTGTTTCCATCCCGTAAGTTAAAAACACCATAAAAAAAGCCACATAAGCATAAAGGTTGGTTACAATTCCATATTCCTCGGGTGCAAACAAATTGACATACAGCGGCATCAGCCACCAGTTTAAAAACCGGCCAACAATGCTGCTCATCCCGTAAATGGCCGTATCTCCCGCTAATTTTTTAAAAGAATTCAAAAATGTTCAATTTTAAAACAAAGATAATATTCATCTTATTAAAATTATTTGTTTTCTAAGGTATAAGATGGAACTCGCATGATTTTAATAATTCGCTAATGTGTGAAAATTTTTCTCATGCTCGTTTCATTTGCTTTCATTTCCTTCAATTGCAACACTTCGTTTATTTATTAATTTTGAAAAAAAAACAATATTTTTATCAGGTTAAAATGTGTAATTAAAAATTTAACATGAAACATTCGATATTCCCTTTTGTACTAATTTTTAGTTTGTTCATTACTTTTTTTTCGTGTTCAAATAAACCCAAACGTTCGCGAAAACCGGTGAGCACCATTACCATTTTACCTCAGTCTAAAAATTATATTTACGGAAACAATGTTTCAATTCGGGTTCAAACCAAACTCAGAAACGGAGAAATTGACAACATTAAACTTTTTTACCAGGGCGAACTTTTAAAGGAAAGCAACGAACTTGATTTTACTGTTTCAAATGTAAAACTAAACGAGTTGGGCAGAAACACGTTGAATGTAACTGCAACCAAAACCGATGATGTTAGTAATTCTCGCTCAACTACTTTTAATGTTGTTTCGGATATAACGCCAAAAAAATACAGTTACACCACACTAAAAGATTATCCCCATAACCGAAAATTCTATACCCAGGGACTTGAATTTCACAACGGGTACATTTATGAAGGTACGGGCGAAAATGGCTCATCGGGATTGTTTAAAGTGAATTTAAACACCGGAAATACCGTTTTACAGCATTTGCTGGATGAAAAATATTTTGGCGAAGGAATAACCATTTTAAAAGACAAAATTTACCAGCTTACTTACCGCGCTCAAAAAGGTTTTGTTTACAACCTCAGCGATTTTGCTGTAATTGACAGTTTCACCTACAAATCGAAAGAAGGTTGGGGCCTTACAAATGATGGGAAACATTTAATAATGAGTAATGGAACACATGAATTAACATGGCTTGATCCGTCAGATTTTTCGGAAGTCAGGAAAGTTCAGGTAGCCAACAACCAGGGAATTATTAATTATTTAAACGAACTGGAATACATTAATAAAACTATTTATGCCAATGTTTACACCACTAATCTGATTGTTCAAATTGAACCGGAAACGGGAAAGGTCCTTTCTGAAATTAACCTCGATGGAATTTTAAACATGTACACCAATCCAACCGATACCATTGATTATCTGAATGGAATTGCCTACGATAATGATGGAGAACGTCTTTTTGTTACCGGAAAATGGTGGCCCCGTTTATTCGAAATTGAGTTGGTGGAATCAGAATAACGTTGGCGAATCTCCGTATTTAATTCGTCCCAAATGTTTGTAAGCCCTTTCAGTGGCTTCCCTTCCGCGTGGGGTACGTTTTATAAATCCTTCCTTAATCAAAAATGGTTCGTAAACCTCTTCAATGGTACCGCTATCCTCTCCAACTGCAGTTGAAATGGTTGAAATACCTACCGGACCACCTTTAAATTTATCTATTATACAAAGCAAAATACGGTTATCCATTTCATCCAAACCATGCTGGTCAATATTCATGGCTTTTAGCGATGTTTTTGTAATTTCAATGTCAATATTTCCATCGCCTTTTACCTGTGCAAAATCGCGTACACGGCGCAACAATGAATTAACTATTCGCGGAGTTCCGCGGCTTCTTCCTGCAATTTCTACCGCAGCTTCATCACTTATTTTCACATCAAGAATAAGGGCCGAACGTTTAACAATACCGGTTAACACCGTATTATCGTAATACTCCAGGTGTGAATTTATACCAAACCTTGCCCGCAATGGCGAAGTAAGCAAACCAGATCGGGTAGTTGCCCCAATAAGCGTAAACGGATGCAATTCAAGCTGAATGGAACGGGCACTGGGCCCTTTGTCAATCATTATATCAATACGGAAATCTTCCATTGCTGAATAAAGATATTCCTCCACAATAGGCGATAAACGGTGAATTTCGTCGATAAAAAGTACATCGCGTTCTTCCAGGTTGGTTAAAAGACCAGCCAAATCGCCCGGTTTGTCAAGCACCGGACCCGATGTAATTTTTATACCAACACCCAACTCGTTGGCAATAATGTGCGATAAAGTTGTTTTTCCCAATCCCGGAGGACCATGAAGCAAAACATGATCGAGTGATTCGTTTCTCATGGAAGCTGCCTGAACAAAAATTTTCAGGTTTTCCACAATTTGCCTTTGCCCTTTAAAATCATTAAACGAAAGTGGCCGTAATTTGCGGTCAAGTTCCCGCTCGGTGTCAGGATAAAAATCTCCTCTTATGTCAAGGTCTTCGCTCATTTTCCCGAAGTGGCAAATTGTTCAATTACAGCATAAAGTTCTTCGGGCGAAAAGGGTTTTGGCAAATAATCGTCCATGCCCGCCTGTAAACATTTGTCTTTATCGTTGTCAAGTGTATTGGCTGTAAGCGCAACAATAGGAACTCTATGTTTTATGCCCATACTTTCTTCATATTTACGAATATCTGCAGTAATTTCAAATCCGTTTTTTTCGGGCAGCATAATATCCATTAAAATTAAATCGGGCGAATTATTTTTTAACTGTTCCATAGCATCGCTCCAAATGGCAACACAAACAACTTCATAGTCAAATTTCCTTAAATGAAAACTAACTACTTTTTGATTTAACAGGTTGTCTTCAACTAATAGTATTTTCAATTTCTTCTTATATTATTATTATATATTCTATTAATTAATAAAAATGTAATTAATAATGGCCTGTTGATTGCTGTTAATTAATAGTTTTAATTTTTTATAAAGATAGACTTCACTTTTAATCTTTCAAAATATTAACATCCTCTTTTGTTCTATCCTTTTTATTTTCAATTCATAATTTATTTTTTTAACACGTGTTAATAATAACTTGGTACGCCCGATTCATCTTGTAAACAGGTTTATTTTTTGTGAATATGTTGATGGAACTTTTCACCTTAATTTTTTTCAAGTGTCAAAAATAATATTATTGTAGAAAATTAAATGAGATGCAAATATTGTTTTAAAAGATTATTTTTGTTTTTTCATCTGTTTTTGAAACAATTACTAACAATTAGTAGTTTCTATAATAAGCTGGATAAAAAGAAATTATAAAATAATGACAGAAAACTTCAACATACTTGTTCATAAACTGAATTCATTCCGAATAAAATACTATTCTTTTAAATTATTAAAAGGTATTATTTTAACGTTTTTCCTTTTACTGGCCTTGTTTACAATCTTTTCATTAATAGAGTATTTTGTTTATTTATCGACCGAAATAAGGAAAATACTGTTTTTTGGTTTTATTCTGTTTGGAGGTTTACTCACACTGCAGTTTATTGCACTTCCGCTGTTAAAACTTCTGCATATTATAAAACCCATTGATATTAAAACCAGTTCGGAAATTATTCAGAAACATTTTAAGGATATTAAAGATAAGTTATTGAATATTATTGAGTTATCTGAAATTAATGATCCTCTTTATTCCAATGAAATTGTTTTGGCAAGTATTGATCAGAAAATTAATGAATTAAGTGTTTTCGATTTTAGCCAGGCTGTTCAATTCAAAAACCTGAGGCTCGTTCTTGTTTATTTTTTAATAAGTTTTTTGTTTACAACTACAATTTTTGTGGTAAATAAATCGGTTTTTACTACTGCTCCGCAGCGTATAATTCATTATAATACACAGTTTATTAAACCGGCTCCCTTCGAATTTCAGCTTTTAAATACCAACCTAAAAGCCAAAAAAGGAGATTCGTATAAAATTAAGATGGAAGTTAGCGGAGATGAACTACCACAGGTTGCTTATATAAATATTGAAGGAAATAATTACCTGATGAAAAATACTTCCTCAGCTATTTTTGAATTTGAAATGACATCGGTGATTAATCCGGTAAACTTTTATTTTACCGATTTAAAATTCAAATCTGAACCTTATTTTCTGGAATTGCTACCCAAACCAGGTATCAATCATTTCGATGTAACAGTAATACCGCCTTCATACACCGGGCTTCCGGTTTTGGAACACGAGAATACCGGCGATTTGCAGGTTCCACATGGAACAGTGGTAAAATGGAATTTTCAGGGAATTGACATTGATACACTTTACATGGCTCTTTCAGATTCGGTAGCAATTGGAGCTGAAAAAACTTCTTCAGGTTTTCATTTGGAAAATCAGTTTTTTAAAGCTTCAGAATACCATATTTATATAAAAAACGATTTAACTGAACAGGAACTTGCTTTTTCCTATTCTGTTGATGTTTTGCCTGATTTTTATCCTGAAATTAAAATTGTTCAGGTTCATGATTCGTTACAAATGACGCGTTTCTTTTTTAAAGGAACCATTGGCGACGATTATGGCTTTTCAGCGTTGAATTTTCATTACAATATTAATAACAACGATTCAGTAATTGCTATTCCTTTTATAAAGAGTTTAAACGACCAGGAATTCTATTTCAGTTTCGATTTTGCTGAAGTTAACATGCAGTCAGGTTTGATTTCTTACTATTTTTCAGTTACTGATAACGATGTGCTGAATAACTATAAAACCACAACTTCTGATAATTTCATTTTTAATCTTCCAAATCGGGAAGAAATTACTGCAAACGAAAAGGAACAGTTTAAAAATCTGGAAGAAATGTTGATGGAGAGTGAACAACTGACCAGAGAAATTCAGGATGATTTGGAAAATCTTCGGTTAAAAAATATGGATACCAATGTTTCTGACTGGGAAAAATCGCAGATGGTCAACCAAATTCTTTCCAAACAAAGCGAATTGGAGACGTTGTATGATAGGATTAAACAGGATAATGAAAAACTGAATAATTACCTGAATTCATTTAATCAGCAAAACGATGAAATAAGGAAAAAGCAAGAGCAAATTGAACAATTATTGGATGAGGTTTTTACGGATGAATTGAAAAAACTGCTGGAAGAGTTTCAGAAACTAGCGGAAGAGTTCGATAATAATAGGCTGAATGAGCTCACAGAACAAATGAATTTTACCTATGAAGATTTACAGAAACAACTTGACAGAAACCTGGAAATGCTGAGGAAAATGAAAGTTGAACAAAAACTTCAGAATGTAATAGATGACCTGAACAGGATGGCAGCCGAAGAAGAAAAAATGGCCGAAGATGTGAGCAAAAAATCGAATTACGATGAAATTCAGGAGCAACTTGAAAAACACAAAAAAGAACTTAAAAATCTGCAAAATGATATAAATGATGCCCTTCAGTTAAATGAAGAACTTGAAAAACCCATGAATTTTGATGATTTCAGCGAGGAGTTTGAAGACATTGAAAAAAGTATGGAAAACAGCCAGGAAGAACTTCAGAAACACAACCGGCAAAAATCTGGTTCGGGTTTGAAGGAGAATTCAGAAAAAATGAAAAATACGGCATTTGCTATGCAACAGATGCTCAACTCTAACACCATGCAGCAAAACATGGAAAATATTCAAAACCTCAGACAAATTCTGAGCAACCTTATTTATTTATCGTTTGAACAAGAAAACGTTTTAAACGGACTGGCAGAAATTAATTCCATTGATCCTGTTTTAAACAGACTGAATTTGCAACAACGAAGAATTAAAGATCAAAGCCGTATTGTGAAAGATTCTCTTTATGCACTGGCAAAACGTACCCCTCAAATTAACAGCATGGTTAATAATGAATTAATTACTTTGGAACTAAATTTAGACAAAGCCATGGATGAAATGAGTGAAGGTTTATATCCAAATGCCAGGGCCAGCCAGCAGTTTGTAATGACAGCCTCCAATAATCTGGCGTTAATGTTAAATGAAGCATTGGAAAATCTGGAAAAACAGATGGCCAATGCCCAGCCTGGCGATCAGCAGTGCGAAAATCCGGGGCAAGGTCAGTCCGGCATGAATTTGCTTAAACAGGAATCGGAAAGTATTAAACAGCAGCTTCAGCAAATGATTGAACAGATGAAAAACGGTAATCCCCAAAATATGAATAAGCAAATGGGGCAGTCACTCATGCAGCATGAAATGATGCAACAAATGCTACGTGAAATTATGAATAACGGCAGTGTTGGAAGTGATGCGAGAAAAACCCTACAGGAAATTGATAATATGCTTGAGCAGAACAGAAAACAGCTCATGAATAAAAATGTAAATGCTCAAATGATTTCACGCCAAAACCAAATTACCACCCGTTTGCTCGAGGCGGAAAAAGCTGAAATGGAACGTGAATTTGAAGATGAAAGACAAAGTCGCAGTGCAGAAGATTTTCACAGTAATCCTGCTCAATTTTTTGAATATCAAATTCGTGATAATTCTACTTTGGAATATTTAAACCGAAATTCACACAAGTTAAGTAACTTTTACAACAATAAATACAAGCAATATTTGAATAACATGCAAACTGAATAAAATGAGTAAAAACCCTGAAATACTGGCAATTAAATCGGATAAAAAAGAATTGGATAAGGTGGAGAATTTTCTACTTCAAATTTTTGAAAAGGAGAAACTACCAAAAACGTTTTTTAATAAAGTTTTTCTATGCATTTCAGAAGCTGTAATCAATTCCATTGAACATGGGAACAAAAACAACAGGGATAAGCAGGTAGATATTCAGATTAATTGTATGGAAGGAAATATTAATATTGAAGTGCATGATGAAGGAGACGGATTTGATTATAATCTAATTGAAGCCCCAACCTTAAAGAATAATATTCGAAAAGAAAGGGGTCGCGGTATTCATATTATGAAGTCACTTTGCAGCCAGGTTGAGTATAGAAACCAGGGAAAATGTGTGGAAATAAAAATTAATGTAAAGTGAGTAAATTATTCTATTTTTTTGAAGAAATCAAACCCGTTAAACTTCATAAAAATACATTGCAAAATACCATCGATTTTTTAATTATAAATGAAAACAAACACCCGGGCGAAGTTTCACTTATTTTTTGTTCCGATGATTATTTGTTAAAAATAAATGAACAATACCTTAATCACAATTATTATACAGATATAGTTACGTTTGACTATGTTGAAAATTGTGTTATTTCGGGCGATTTATTTATAAGTATTCACAGGGTTGAAGAAAATGCCAGCCAGTTAGATGTTACTTTTGATGAAGAATTATACCGGGTTGTTTTTCATGGTATACTGCACCTTTGCGGGTATAAAGATAAAACCAGTGCTGAAAAGAAAGTGATGCGGGAGAAGGAAGATTTTTATTTGGAAAAAGCTGGTTTTAAAATGGAAAAGAAATGATACCAAAATACGATGTTATAGTTGTTGGGGGCGGTCATGCAGGATGTGAGGCAGCCGCTGCCGCAGCCAATTTGGGGTCAAAAACGTTGCTGATTACCATGGACATGACTAAATACGCTCAAATGTCTTGTAATCCTGCAATGGGAGGGATTGCCAAAGGGCAAATTGTACGTGAAATTGATGCTTTGGGAGGTTATTCCGGAATTATTGCCGATAAAACGACTATCCAGTTCAGAATGCTTAACCTTTCCAAAGGCCCTGCCATGTGGAGTCCACGGTCTCAAAACGACCGTATTCGGTTTACCCAATTATGGAGGGAAACCCTGGAATCAATAGAAAACCTCGATTTGTGGCAGGATGCTGTAACTTCTTTAATTTTAGAAGATAAGGAAGTGAAAGGTGTTCGTACAAAAATAGGTGTTGACTTTTATGGAAATACGGTAATTTTAACAAACGGTACTTTTCTGAACGGATTAATTCATGTAGGCACTTCTCAAATGCAAGGCGGACGAATTGGTGAAGCAGCTTCGTATAATATTACAGAACAATTATTCAACGCTGGCTTTGAAACAGGTCGCCTCAAAACAGGAACTCCGGTACGTATTGATGGCCGTACAATTGATTTTTCAAAATTTACCGAGCAAAAGGGAGACGATACACATTTTAAATTTTCTTATCTTCCTGAAACACAATCAAAACTTCAACAACGTTCCTGCTGGATTACCTATACTAATCCGGCAGTACACAATGAATTGGAATTAGGGTTTGAATTTTCTCCCATGTTCGACGGGACTATTCAAAGTACCGGTCCGCGTTATTGTCCCAGTATCGAGTCTAAATTGTTAACCTTTTCCGAAAAACAGCAACATCAGCTTTTTTTGGAACCTGAAGGAGAATCTACAATAGAATATTATTTAAATGGTTTTTCCTCGTCGTTACCGTGGCAGGTTCAGTACAAGGCCTTGCAAAAAATACACGGATTGGAGCATGCTAAGATATTCCGGCCTGGTTATGCCATTGAATACGATTATTTTGAACCCACCCAGCTTTTTCATACACTTGAAACTAAGTTGATAAAGAATCTTTATTTTGCCGGGCAAATTAACGGGACAACAGGATACGAAGAAGCCGGAGCACAGGGATTAATGGCCGGCATTAATGCACATTTGCGTTGTCATTCTTCCGGTTTAGAATTTATATTGAAAAGGGATGAAGCTTACATTGGAGTTTTGATTGACGATTTGGTAACAAAAGGAGTAGATGAACCTTACCGGATGTTTACCAGCCGTGCTGAATTTCGGATTTTGCTCCGGCAGGATAATGCTGATATTCGCCTTACCGAAAAATCCTATAATTTAGGTCTTGCTTCTCCGGAACGTAAAAAATTACTGGATGAAAAAAACCATTCTATTTCAGAAATTATTCACTATACAAAAAAGTTTAGTGTTAAGCCACATTTTGTAAATCAGCTACTTACAAGCAAAGGAACTTCAGAGTTAAAGCAGGGAGTAAAATTATTTGACCTTATTTTACGCCCTCAGATTTCGATATTTGATCTGATTGAAGTCATAACCCCGTTTAAAACATTTCTCGCGAAGGTGCCGGAAGAAAGAAAAACAGAAATTATTCAGGGAGCAGAAATTTTTATCAAGTATGAAGGATATATCAATCGTGAAAAAGCATTGGCTGAAAAATTGGATAAATTGGAACACCTTATTATAGAGAATAAATTTAATTATGGTCAATTGAAATCTTTATCAACAGAAGCCCGTCAAAAGCTGGAAAAAATTAATCCCAAAACCATTGGGCAAGCAAAAAGGATTTCGGGAGTTTCTCCTTCCGATATAAATGTTTTATTAATTTTGCTGGGCAGATAGATTAATGTTTCACGTGGAACAAAAACCAAATTAAAATATGAATTTAAAAAGTAAAATCAGGGAGATTCCTGATTTTCCAACTAAGGGAATAAATTTTAAGGATATTACCACACTTTTAAAAGAAAAGGATGCATTCCGTTTTGTCACGAAAGAGATCGTTTCTGAATTTAAGGAAAAACACATTTCTAAGGTGTTGGGAATTGAATCACGTGGATTTATAATTGGAGGGGCGCTTGCAAATGAGTTGAATGCAGGTTTTGTGCCGGTAAGGAAAAAAGGAAAACTGCCAGCAGAAAAAATATCTGAAACATACCAGTTGGAATATGGTATGGACACTATTGAAATGCACAAAGATGCACTTTCGGAAGATGATGTTGTGTTAATCCATGATGATTTGCTAGCCACAGGAGGAACTGCCAATGCTGTTTATAACATGGTGAAACGAGCAGGTGTAAAAAGCGTTTATTTTAGCTTTATTTGCGATCTTGAATTTATTCAGACACCGCAAAAAAATGTCATCCTAAATTTGAATCCTCACATTTTGGTTAAATATTAGGTTTTGTGAAATATCCTACAAAAAATGGAGATATTGATTATTTAAAAAACCTGATTTCCGTTCTTCCCGGAAAACCTGGTATTTACCAGTTTTATGACAATACTGGTAAAATTATTTATATAGGAAAGGCTAAAAATCTAAAAAAACGTGTAGCCAGTTATTTCACTAAACAACATGACAGCCGAAAAACTGCGTTGCTCGTTCGGAATATTACCGATATTAAGCACATGGTTGTTGAATCAGAACAAGATGCACTGTTGTTGGAAAATAATCTGATTAAAAAGTACCAGCCGCGTTATAATATCCGGTTAAAAGACGATAAAAGCTACCCCTGGATTTGTATTAAAAACGAACCTTTTCCCAGAGTTTTTAAAACACGGAATTTAATCAGGGACGGTTCTAAATATTTTGGGCCATACACTTCCATTTACACTGTACGGACGCTGCTCGAATTGTTTAAATCAGAGTATAAATTGCGTACGTGTAACTATCAGTTAACCGATGAGAATATCAAATCTGGCAAATACAAAGTTTGCCTGGAATATCATATCGGTAACTGTGAAGGACCATGTGAAGGGCTTGTTTCAGCTGAAAAATACAACCAGGGAATTGAAGATATTAACGATATTTTAAAGGGTAATATTTCGGGTGTAATTAAACATTTGGAATTGCGTATGGCTGATATGGCAAGCCAAATGAATTTTGAGGAGGCACAAAAATTGAAAGAGAAATATGATTCATTAAAACGTTACCAAAGCAAATCAACAATCGTTTCTCCTACTATTACCAATGTTGATGTTTATACCATTGAACAGGACCAAAAATTTGCATTTATAAATTATCTGAAAGTAATTAATGGTGCAATTATTCAAACATTTACTCTCGAAATTAAAAAGATACTGGATGAATCGGCTGAAGAATTATTACTTGCCGGAATTGTGGATATCCGGCAAAAAATCTATAGCAATGCCAAAGAAATTCTTGTTCCATTTCAGCTTAAAACACAGTTAAAAGATATAACAATTAAAGTTCCTCTGCGTGGCGATAAAAAGAAATTACTGGATTTGTCTTACAGAAATGCAAAATATTTCCGATTGGAAAAAGATAAGCAAACGGTTTTAAAAAATCCAAAAATACGAGACGAGCGAATTTTAAAAACCATACAAAAAGATTTACAATTACCTGAATTGCCGGTAAAAATTGAATGTTTCGACAACAGTAACCTGCAAGGTTCAAACCCGGTTGCAGCTTGCGTTGTGTTTAAAAATGCCAAACCGCTTAAAAATGATTACCGTCATTATAATATTAAAACAGTTGAAGGTCCAAATGATTTTGCTTCCATGGAAGAAGTGGTTTACCGACGCTATAAAAGGTTAACGGAAGAGAATAAAAATTTACCGCAACTCATTGTAATTGATGGTGGTAAAGGCCAGTTATCATCTGCAGTTTCGGCTTTGGAAAAACTTAATTTGCGGGGTAAAATTGCAATTATCGGAATTGCCAAAAGGTTGGAAGAGATTTATTTTCCGGACGATTCTGTTCCGTTGTATATTAACAAAAACTCCGAAACGTTGAAAATTATTCAACAATTGCGCGACGAAGCTCACAGGTTTGGAATAACTTTTCATCGAAATAAACGCTCAAAAAATATATCAACTTCAGAATTAAATCAAATAAAAGGAATCGGTGAGAAAACGGCCAAAAAGTTACTGTTGGATTTTAAGTCGGTAAAGAACATTAAAGATTCTGATAAAGAGATGCTTATAAATTCAATTGGTCACTCTAAAGCTGAAATTGTTTACAATTATTTCCATCAAAACAATTAGTGTGGTTTGCGGTATTTGTCTTCGCCTTCAAGCAACCCTAAATAACTGATATACCGGCTTTTCGCTACCTCGCCGGCTTCCATAGCTTCTTTTACGGCACATCCGGGTTCGTGTGTATGTGAACAATTGCTGTACTGACAATTTTTTGAGATTTTAAAAATTTCCGGGAAATAATGCGATATTTCCCATGCTTCCATGTCCAGCATTCCGAAACCTTTAATTCCCGGTGTATCAATAATATATCCCCCGATTGAAAGTTTATACATAGCAGAATAAGCGGTGGTATGTTTCCCGGTTTTATGCATTTCCGAAATTTCCGAAGTTTTGAGATTCAGCCCGGGTTGAATAAGGTTGATAAGTGTTGACTTCCCTACACCACTGTGACCGTTAATAACGTTTGTTTGGCCAGCCAGTTTGTTTTTCAACTCTTCGATTCCCACGTTTTTTGTTGCTGAAGTGGCCAGACACGAATACCCTATTTTTGAATAAATGGAAATCAATTCGGTCATACTATCAGTATCTTTTTCCGAATAAAGATCTGTTTTGTTGAAAATAATCAGTACCGGGATGCGGTATGCTTCGGCGGATGCCAGGTAGCGGTCAATAAAAGTAGTAGTGGTAACTGGCCATGCAACCGTCGCCACCAAAACTCCCTGGTCGATGTTAGCTGCAATAATGTGCGATTGTTTTGAAAGGTTGGGTGAACGCCGGACAATGTAATTTTTTCGATCTTCGATTGAGGTTATCCACCCCGTTTTTATTGCTGTTTTGGCTTTTAAATCGTTCTGAATTGTAAAATTTACACGGTCTCCAATTGCAACAGGATTGGTACTTTTTATATCTTTTATTCGAAAGTTACCCTTGACTTTACACTCATAATACTTGCCGTTATCGTCTTCAACGGCGTACCAGCTTCCTGTTGTTTTTATAACCAAACCTTGTTTCAAATCAATAAATTTTCTGTAAAAATAGTCATTTGTACGGAAAAGGAGCAACGTAGATTAAACAGGGGATTTATATTGTTTTCCACGTGGAACGAACGTGTTGGTTAATGTATAAATTTACTAAAATCACTTAAAATCATCTCTTAAAATATTCTTAATATCATCCATTCCCATATCTCTTAGTTTATATACAGGTTCATCAAGTTTTATCAAATAACTATCCTCATAAGCAATATATCCTAACTTTTTATCCGCAGGACCTGTTCTAGTATAATCCATCCAACCAGGAATTGGCTGACTCATTATTGTTTCTCCATACAAAGACTTTGGATGTCCAGAACTAATAAAAATATGCCCCATCTCATGACTAAATGTAGCTTCATTATATCCTGGATTTCTAGGGTTATCATTATTTTTTGCATTCAAATAAACTGTTCCACGTGAAATAAAAGGTTTTAGACCGTATCCATCAGCAACTCCACTAGCAAAAAGATTTTTTCTTGGTACAACCACAATAATTCCTTGGGAAGGATAAACAATTGCAGGATCAAAATTCTCGTTCCAGATATAATCTTCAAAAGTTGTATCATTTCCAAAAACAATTTGTTCAGGTTTTATTTCATAATGTCCTATAATTCCATTAATATTTTCTTTATCCAACAATTTTTCTTTAAACACCTCTTGCTCTTCTCTTGTAAAAACTCCTTCAGTCCAAGGGTCATAATCTAAAATCCTTATTCTTTCTAATCCCTTAAAATCTTGATATTCATCAGCCAATCCCCCAATGATAGTTCCATCAAAATCAAATCTCGTGCCAATATAAGGTAAAGGATCAGAATCATATTGTTTCGTTGACTCAAAAACAAATTCTTTAAACTCATCCTTTCTATCAGCATAAGGAGCATAAGGTACAGTTCTAACTAAAACACTCTTAAAATCTTTTTTAGGAATATTCTGAACTCTAACCCACCCTTTATAATCTCCAGGAGTTCCTTGCCGAGCCATCAACAAAACTTCTTCCAACTCTGAAGCTTTTTTATCTAACTTAAATTCAAATTCACCATGAGCATTTGTTAAAATTCTTTCTTCATCATCTGAACAATTAGAATATAATCTAATTGTATCCTTTCCAATTACATGATAAGGAATTATTGTAGCTTTAACTCCCTCATGACTTTCATTACTCTCAACAATTCCTGAAACTCTTGCAAGCTCATAAATCAATCCACTTTTTGAAACAGAATTTATTCCGCATTCATCAGAACCAAACTCTGCACTAATATTATAACTTCCAAACATATCTTCAATTCCATTAATTTTTAAAGAATTATCTTCTGAATTAAATTCTAAATTTGATTTATTAGAACTAAAACTCTCAGGAATATAACTCACAGGATTATCTTCTGGATTTTTATCTTTTGGAACAGGAAGGTTAACAACAATCCCTAAATCTTCCTCAAAATTTATATCCAAACCACTCCAATCAACTTCAGGATTATAATTTGGAATTTGAACAGTTGAAACTACACTTGTATCATTCCCATCTTCATTCTTAAACTTAGCAACAAATTCATAATCTCCCTTAGTTATCTTATCATTAGTCGAATAAGAAAATCTTTCAGAATATTCTTTATCAGAAATATTCTTAGAAAATATTTTTTCTCCATTCTTAATTATCTCAAGTTCAATCTCAGAAGTATTTTCAAAATTGATATTATATAAAATATCAATACTATCTTCTAAACTAACGTTCTGTGAAACAATTGCTTGAGGCTTTTCAGAAACATTCAAATAGGAAACTTTCTCAGAACTAGCTCCAGCTTTATCTCTAACAATTCCTTTAACCTCATACTTTCCTTTTTTATCAAAAATCATTGTAGTATCGATAGGTTCATTCTTTTCAATATTTATTCCTAAATCTTCTATCTTCAAAATATAATTCTTTATATCATCAATCCCATCTAAATCTGTTCCATTAACTTTTATTGTAGATGTTAAAGGACTAGTCCCACTAGAAGGACTAACAAAGATTTGAGCAACAGGTGCTCTATTTACAGGTTCAGGTTCCGGGGGTTGAATAGGGTCTGGTTTACAGCTAAAAAACAAAATGCCGGTAATCAGTACGGTTTTTAAGGCATACAGAAAAATTCGTGTTGTCGGAAAATTTAAATTCATTTGGCTTGAATTTTCATTGATTTTTTTTGCGCAATAAAAGTAAGTGTTTGATTATTAACAAGCAAGTTTCTAAATAAAAAATGGGAAGACGATGAAATATATATTTTCAGAATGTATTTTGGGAGCTGTTTTACCTAATTACGTACAGCTTCATTTTTTCAAGAATTGGCAGGAGTTTAATAAATTTGGGAATTAAGGGAACGAAGTCCTGGAGATGGTTAAAAAGGACGTCAAATACTACAATAGATATTTCAAATTGTTTTGGGCTGCAATAAGAAGGGCAACTGCCCTTTCTTTTTTCACAGAAGGAAAGTCCAGTAAAAACGTTTCCAATGATTCACCTGTTTCAAGATAATCAAAAAGATTTTTTACCGGCACCCTTGTTCCAGATATAACAGGTGTGCCACTTAATATTTCTTTATCGATGGTTATTAACCTGTTCATAGTTTTTAAAAATTTGTCCTATACAAAAATAACGATAAAAATAGAAAACAAGTTTTACTGCCAGTCCAGAATTATTTTTCCACAGTTTCCTTCTTCCATAATATCAAATGCCTTTTGAAAATCGTCGGCAGGGAAGCGGTGGGTAATAACAGGTGTAATATCGAGACCCGATGTGAGCATCATTTCCATGTGGTACCAGGTTTCGTACATTTCACGGCCATAAATTCCTTTTAAGGTTAATCCTTTGAAAATGATATTGTTCCAGTTGATTTGTGTGTTTTGCGGCAGGATTCCCAACAGGCTGATTTTTCCGCCGTTGTACATGTGGTTTACCATGTCGTTAAATGCGGCAGGAGATCCTGAACATTCCAGGCCAATGTCGAAACCTGCCACCATGTTGTGCCTGTGCATGGCCTCTTTTATGCTTTCCTTTGTAGGATCGATAACGCGGTTGGCTCCCATTTTGCGGGCCAAAGCGCGGCGGAAAGGACTGAGGTCAGTTCCAATTACGTTGCGGGCGCCGGCAAAACGGCAAATGGCAGCGGCCATGGCGCCAATGGGTCCGCCAATTCCGGTAATCAACACATCTTCACCTAACAACGGAAACGAAAGCGCTGTGTGCGTGGCATTTCCGAACGGATCCATGATGGACATAATTTCGTCGGGAATGCTAACATCCACATGCAACACATTTTTAGCCGGAACAGAAATGTACTCGGCAAAACCACCGTCGCGGTGAACGCCTATGCCAATGGTGTTGTCGCAGATGTGTTGCCTGCCGCGCCTGCAATTTCGGCAAAATCCGCACGAAATGTGGCCTTCAACAGTAACCCGTTCCCCTACCTGCACCCGGTCAACTTCCGAGCCTGCTTCCACAACAGTTCCCATGTATTCGTGCCCGATAGTTACCGGCGGTTTGATGGTTTGCTGTGCCCATTCGTCCCATTTGTAGATATGCAAATCGGTACCACAAATGGCGGCTTTTTTTATTTTAATCAGAACATCGTTTGGCCCTACCTTAGGCATGGGAACATTTTCCATCCAAATCCCTTTTTCTGCTTTGCTTTTTACCAGTGCTTTCATATTAATTAAAGGTTTTCATTCATTAAAAACCGTTGCGAAATAAACCGGACAGGATACCAAGAGGCAATGAATCCGATACTGAGAACAATACCAAGTATGAGAAGAATATCTGAAAAAATGATTTGTACCGGATACGCCGAAATGATAAATGAACCGGTTCCGGGCAGTGTAACAATTTCGAATTTAATTTGCAGCCAGCAAACAAAAATTCCAAGTAACGAACCGGTTACAGCACCAAAAAATGAGATAAGCCATCCTTCAAAAAGAAATATTTTACGGATAAGTTTGGAATTGGCGCCCATGCTGCGAAGTATAAACATGTCTTCTTTTTTATCGATAATTAACATCGACAAACTACTTAGCATGTTAAATGAAGCTACAATTAAGATAAATACGAGAATAAAATAGGAAGCCCATTTTTCAGATTTCATGGTTCGGAAAACCAGATCGTGCTGCTGGTATTTGTTTTTCACGTGAAACGAATCGCCTAAAATTTCCTGTATTTTTTTCTGAATATTTTTTGTTTTTACATTGGCATCAATACCCAGTTCCACAGCCGAAACCCGGTTTTCGCTTTCGAAAAGATCAGCCGCAAAATGGTATGGAACAAGCATGTATTTGGAGTCGATTTCTTCCAAAACAGAAAAAACCCCGGCCGGGAAAATGTAATCGAAGTTGAGCGAGCGGGCCAGGTTAACCGAAGCCTGCCTCCCCTTTTTGGGCACAAAAATGCGAATGGGATCCACAAATGATAGCCCCAGTCCAAGGTTGTAGGCAACTCCTTGACCCACAACAGCATAGTTCATGCCTTTATCTTCCAGCATAAAAATTCCATCCACAATTAATGTATCGATATTTGTATAGCTGGAGTAGTTTGCCGGTACCCCTTTTACAATGGCCGGATATTGCCGGCTATCGTATTTCAGAAGTGCAACTTCTTCAATTACTTCTGCATAGTGTACAACGCCCGTGAGGTTTTTAATTTCTTCAAAACGGTTGTCGGAAGGGACGAACATTTTTCCGTGGGTGGCAGTAATTTTCAGGTCTGGATCGAAATTACTGAAAAAGGTTTCAATCAGGCTGGTAAACCCGTTAAAAACAGACATCACAATTACCATAGCCATCGTTCCAACAATTATTCCGGCAACCGAAATGCCCGAAATGATGTTGATGATGTTTTGTTTCTTTTTCGAAAACAAATACCGCAGCGCTATGAAAAGTGGTAAATTCAATCTTTTTCCTAAAAAAACGAATAAAAACTGGTTTTATTTGAAACAACTATTTATGAAGCAAACCATCGATATGGTCGATGTAATCGAGACTATCGTCGATGTAAAACTCCAATTCCGGAATAATCCGTACGCTTTTGCCAATCCGCCGGCCTAGTTCGCCTCTGAGCGATTTTCCATACAACTGAATTTCGCTTAAAATTTCTTCGGCAAATCCCGAAGGATAAATGCTGAGGTAAATGCGGGCAATACTCATGTCTTTTGTAACCCTCACGATACTTACCGTGATGAGTTTTCCGTTGTATTTCGATTTGTTTAACTGCAATAAAATATCGGCCATTTCGCGTTGAACGAGCCGTGAAATTTTATTTTGCCTTGTGCTGAATTGTTCCATGTCAAAAGTTGTTTCCGGTTTCAAACTGGCTCAAAATTACAAACTTTTATCCTTTGTTCCTTAGAAAAGAAATTCAATGTGACTTTAAATCATTATTTTTGTAGAAAGCATGAAAGTTATGGGAGTACAAAAATTAAGAGAAGAACTTCACACTTACATTAATAATGCAGACGAAACTTTTTTGAAAATGGTTTATGCCATGAGCAAAGAATATAAAAAGTCGGACATTGTCGGGTTTGAAGTTGATGGCACGCCAATTACTACAGAAAGCCTTATAGAAAGGGCAAGGTCTGCTTCGAAAAGGGTAAAATCCGGTGATTGCATAACACAGGAAGAAATTGAAAAGGAGATTGAAAATTGGTAAGGAAAAAGAAACTTCCTATTCGGTGGGACAGGTTGGCAAAAGAGAATCTGGACCAAATTTTTGATTTCATTGCTGAAGATTCAATGACTGCAGCCAGGAAAGTGAAAAAAGAATTGATAAAGCTTGCTCATAGTTTGAACGACTTCCCTGGAAAGTTTTCTGCAGAACCCTACCTGGAAGATGAACCAGAAAATTACAGATCGGTATCAAAATGGAGTTATAAAATAATCTATGAAGTTACAGAGGAATGCATCATCATTGTTGATGTGTATCACACCAGCCAGCATCCGTTAAAATTAAAGGAAGAATTAAAAAAGAAAACTTAAGGGTAATTTTATCTTTCGGCAGACAGTTTCTGAACTGCATTCCGCAGGTCTTCATCGGGTTTAATAATGTTGTAATTTTCCCAAAATTCGGGGTCGTAACTTCCAATCATCTCAACAAAAATATCGCGTTGGCCAAATGATTCATCGCGCCCGAAGCGTTTTAATTCTGTGGATTGAATGTCGGTTACAAGCAGTTCTGAAATGCTGTGAAACTCTGAATTAATTTTATCGCGCCGGCTTCTGATTTTAAATTTGATGGAAGCCTGTGCGGTGCCCAGTTGCCATTTTCCCTGGTAGCGCTGGTAATTCACTGTATATTCAACAAAAGAAGGGCGCGCTCTCACTCCCGACGGAGTACGTTTAACCAAAACAGGAGTTGCTTTTTTGAGCCCGCTTCGGTCGAATCCATACCGTGCATAAACAATGGCAAATGTTTCACGATGAACAAACAGTTCGCCCACGAACCCATGAAAATCAGCAACTGGTAAGGGTTCAAATTCAAGTACATAAACCGGATTTTCGTTGTACCAAACCACCCTGCTGATTTTATATTCATAAAGATGTTGGTAAGCTTCGTCAATAAACGATTCCATGGTTTTTACCAAATCCAGTTGTGTAATGGTAAACGGGCCACCTTGTAATTTAAAATTCATCCATTTAAATGGTTGTACATCAGGGCTTTGTCTTCCCTTTAACAGACGAACCAAATCGTTTCGGAAGCTATTTACGTAAGGAGCCTTCAGAATTTCAATTACCGCCTCAGAAACATTGATGTATTCACCATCCTGTCTCACGGTTTCACGGTAGAAACCGGTCATTATTTTGTTGTAGGATGAATAATTGTTTTCCAGATTAGCCCTGATATTTTCAAGTAGTTTTTCAGGAGTTGTTGCGGTAACTTTTACCTCACGAATGCGGATGGAAACAGGTTCCAGAAAAATTAAGTCTTCATCTAAAAGCTGGTTTGCCGGCAGAAAAACCTGTGCATAACCTATATTTGAAATAACCAGTGTGTCGTTTATGTATCGTGGATGCAGTTTCAACAGAAATTCCCCATCGGTATTGGTAATTGTGCCAATGGGTTTGTTAAAAACAGAAATAGTTGCGTAGCTGATGGGAAATTCTTTTTTGCGGTCGAGGATTTTGCCTGAGAGGAAAAAATATTTTACCTGGATGCTATCTGGAATGATGGATTCCTTCATTCCTGATTCTTCGCGTTTTGTAATAATGATTTGGTTTTCAAGCTCGGTAAACTGAAATTCTTCCGGATTAAAAAGCTGATTCAACACTGAATAAAGCGATTTTTCAATTACCTGAACAGTGTGTGTTTTCCCTGCTTTAACCAAAGAAGCATCGTACGAAAAATAAACCCTTGCCTGCCAGCTAATCTGGTCTAAAATGGTGTTCAGTGGCTGATTTTCGGCTTGAATTGAAATCCGCCGTTCAAAAACAGAACCATCCTGTTGCTGTCCGACTGAGCGGAAATTTAACAACAGGATGGCAAAAAATATCCAATAAAATTTAAATGGCATTAAAATATTTTTTTCAACTCAAACGAGGTTTTATATTGCTCCCCTTCGCGTAATACGGTAATTTTAATTTTTTTGTTTTCCTTGCTTTGCAGCAACAGGTTAATATCGTTCAATTCCAGCGACTGGTGGTTGCTGTTGTTCAGTGAAAGAATCTGGTCGTTTACCTGCAGGCCGGCAAAATATGCTGGTGAATTTTCACGGATATCGGTAATTGTAAAAATGGGCAATCCTGGCATCGGATTTATCACTTCCATTCCGCTCATGTTATAATTAAAATCTTCTTTCACACGATAAGTAGGCCTCAGTGTCATTCGGCTGTTGCGGTAGTCGATAGTAACCAGAAACCGTCTCAGAATTTCTGCTCCAATAGTTCCGTTTCTGTCATTTGAAGAGATCAACTGGTCAATAAGATCTGAGCTGGGGAAAGCTACAATGGGTTTGGGAAGAACCAGTGGTCCAACCCATAAACCGTCAATGCGACCTTTGGTTCCATACAAATCGCCGCTTAACCCTCTTCCCAAAAATGTTTCAATGTGGTTCTGCGGTATTCCAATTCGTTCATCCGATTTTTCTGAGAGCCACAATGCATCACTTGCACCGGTGTCAACCAATAATTTAACCGGAACTTCCTGAAGGTCTTCGGTTACAATACTGGTGCGAACAAATGGTTTGTTGCCATCGAAATGCAGCGGCATAATAATGTCTTTTTTGCGATCGCGGTATTTGTAATGTTCTGGCCTGTATAAAGTCAGTTTTTCACTTGAATAATCAATTTTAACAATATAATCTTTAAATAAATTGAATCCAATGAGGCCGTGAACTGGTAGTCCGAGCATGTGCGAAATCTGAAAGTTTTCATCGATAATCATTTGTACTTCCTGATTCCAGGCTGTAAGCCCATCGAGTTTGATGCTGTTGTTGGCCGAACGATAGGCGGTTAATTCGTGTCCTTCACCTAAACCCTTAATCTGAACCGGCATCAAATAGTTCAAATTCAATTTATTAACAAAGGGCAACTCCGTAATTATCGGGAAGCGTACTCCGGTATCCAGAATGAAATTTAGTGTGTCTGATTCGTTAATGGTTACCGGAATGATAATGAGGTTACTGGCCGATTTAAATTCGATGGTAATAGATTTATCCCGCGGATCATCAAACAAAAAGCCGCGGTTTGCACTTTGAAATTGCTGGGCATTTTCATAACTCATGCTTTCATCCAGAGATACGTAATCCCTAACAACCAATATGTTATCTTCAATTTCAAATAACAGGTAGAAGTCCTTCATCAGTTTGTCCAGAACAAATTTTATAGGCCTGTTCGAAATGTTGAGGTTTACTTTTTTACCTGCTACAATGCTCGCGTTGTACGAATAATCAAGATTTAAATAGTTGCAGATTTTTTCGATAACGTCGGAGAGCGGTTCATCTTCAGCATAAATGCTGATGTTTTGGTCGAGCACTTGTTGATTGGGCTGTTGTGCAAATCCGGTCTGCGGAGTCATCAGCAAAACAGACAGTGCAAATGCCAGTACCATTCCGATTTTTGTTCCAATTGTTTTCATGACTTTGAGTTTTACTTATTCAATGTTTCGTTTTCAGATAAAATGTAAATGTTTTTCGCCTGTTCCAATTGCAAATCGAAGGTTAGTTGAATTACATTCAGAATGAAATCAACAGGTTTTTTTTCAAATTGTGCAGTCAGAACCAATTTGTTCAGGTTTTCTTCTTTTAGTTGAATATCAGTATGATATGTTTTGTTCAGATATTGAACCACTTCCCGGAGTGGTGTATTTTCAAATACCAGGTTATGTGTTTTCCAGGCCAGGTAGTTTGGGTCGGAATTAAATCCTTTTTCCAGTTTTCCGAGCGAATTTATAAAGGTTCCCTTTTCTCCGGAATTTAATACAATTTCAGCGGTTTCCGAAGTATTCCGCTTTTCGGTGCTAATCACCTGAACGGTTCCTGTTTTCACAACCACTTCCACTGTTTCGTTCTCGGGATAGGCATTTATATTAAACGATGTGCCCAGTACCTTTACCTGAGCGTTTCCGGCGTTAATTATGAAGGGTTTTTCAGCATCAGGCAGAACATCAAAAAATGCTTCCCCGGTTATGGTTACTTCACGCATACTGTTTTTAAATTTTTTTGGGAATTGCAATTTTGAATTGCTGTTTAATGCCACTACCGACCCGTCGGGAAGAATGTATTCGTTTACCACCTGCTTTTCTGCAGAGATAACTTCGCTGTAAACATTTTGTAACTGATTTTTTAAACCGAAATAGTACCCGGCAGTTCCAACCAGTAATGCCAAAATAAAAATAGCCGCGTATTTGTAAAAAGTTGAAATATACACATTTCGTGGTTTTTCACGTGGAGCATTGGAAATGGTTTCTGAACTTATTCGCTGTTGGGTTTTTTCCCAGGCAGCATCAGAATCAAATCTTTTAACCTGGTAATATTCTCCGGTTTTTTGGTACAGAACCTTTGCTTGTTCCAGTACATGTTTGTTTTGGTCCGATTGGGAAGCCCATTTTTCAACTGCTTCCTTTTCTGCAGTTTTTGCTTCGCTGGCCAGGAATTTTGTTACCAAATCCCATTCGGGTTTTTCTATGGAATGTTTTGCTTTCATCTGTAAACAAGACAGATGAATTGGAATATACCCTGAAACAGTAGTGAAAAATATTTAGAAAATAACCAGAAAATCACGCAACTTTTCACGTAACGTTTTAATTGCCAGTCCCATTTGGGTTTCTACGGTTTTTATGGAGATATTCATTCTTTCGGCAATTTCACGGTATTTTAAACCTTTCTGCCGGCTTAACCTGAAAATTTCCTGTCGTTTTTCAGGTAATGCAGAAATGCTTTCTTCTATTTTTCTGAAAAGTTCGGTTTGAGATTCAAAATCATATTCTGTTGAAAAATGTTCGTTTTCAGCTAAAATTTTTTGAGAATATTCCCTTTTTATTTGATTGTGCTTGATGTAATTCAGGCAATGATTTTTTACTGCCCTGAACAGATAGTTTTTTAATGAAGTTTCAATTTCAGTTTCTGTCCTTCGTTCCCAAATATGAACGAACAGTTCCTGAACGATTTCTTCGGCGGCTGAGGGGTTTTTTAGTATTTGAGTGGCATAAAGGCACAAATGTGGGTAATAGCGCCTGAAAAGCACTTCAAACGCTTTTTCATCGCCCGATTTGATTTTGTCAAAAAGTATATGGTCTTTCTGCCTGTTCATTAATTTGTTTCATTCTAACAGTTGACTAATGTAATAAAAACGAGGTGATTTACGGAATAAGAATAACCTGAAATAAATTTGGAAAATTAGATTTTGTCAATTCCGCTGAAATAATTAGTTTTGCACACCATTTTTCCACAACAGGAAATGCCCGGGTGGCGGAATTGGTAGACGCGCTGGATTCAAAATCCAGTTCTGGCAACAGAGTGCGGGTTCGATTCCCGCCCCGGGTACGGATAAGGCTTAATTATCAATTAATTAGGCCTTATTTATTACCATATAAAAGACCAAATCACATATTAGAAGCAAAAAACCCACCCATTACCAGGTGGTAACAGGCGGGTAAAAAGTAATAAATGAAGTTTAAAAATTACGGATTTTACGTTTTTTGTTTAGATTGATTCTAAATAAATTTAGCTCATGACATGGAAAAACTGAACTCTCGCTGTTTTTCAGTGGTTTAGCCTCTCAAAAGGTTGGAAACTTTGCCAAACTCTTTTTAAATACCCCGCATCGCCCTGTGGCGTTTTGGTAATTACGGATTTAAAAATTTGCGTTATATGCTGGCTTACAATCCTCTTGTTTGTTGTATTGTCATGAATTTTTTTCTTTCGCGTTCAATGGTTTCAATAGCTGCGTAAATCTTTAAGTTTTGAATGTCAGACGAAAGCTGCTTGATTGCTGCTACAACTTCATTTGAATTATTTGCGGTTGTGGTATTTGATGTACTTACTGAAATGGATGGAGTTGATGGAGTTGACATACGTGAAGCAGTATATCCCCCGGATGCATATTGCCGTGGTTGAATTGCCTGGACAATCGGACCTAAATCCAATCTCCTCAAATCTCCATTGCGGCGTGCAAGCTCAATCCAATCAATAACCGGGCGCAAAGCTGGGTTCTCAACTCCTTCTTGTGGAATGACATATTCTCCCGCGTGTACTATCCCGGCCGGTTGGTATTTACCTCCGGTACCGGTATAACCACCATCATGAAATTTAGGAACTATTTTATTAAAAGCAATGGTTACAGCGGCTGCTGCTGCGGCAGCAAGTATGATACTTAAAGGAGGCGGCACCTTACTTAAAATTTTTGAAACCTGTGCAGCAACTGCCTCAGCCAGATAAGCTTTAATTTTATCCCTTATAACATTGAGAATTGCCCGTCCTGCTTCTCCAATCGTTTTTGCATTTTCAACCGCGGCCATTCCTGTTTCAAATGAGGATAACAAAGCTCCTTCTTTTTCAGCTTCGCGGGCTTCTGTTTTTTTGATTGCGGCTTCTATTGTGGCCTGAGTTTCTTTATCAAGATTCTGAATGTAACTATCCAAATGTTCGCTCATTTCCGAATCAATGTCAGCAAACATTTTTCGTTCATCTGCAGTAATTTTATTTGTTAATTCAGAGGATAAAGCCATCATCTCATCAAACTGCTGTTGCCATGCTATTTTTTTATCAATTATTTGGCCTTCAATTTGGATGAAATTTTCACCATAATTTTTATACAGCTCCCTCATGGCTGTGAGATGCGCCAACTCAAGTGCATATTCTTCATTATTGAATTGTTCTTTGGTTAGCCTTTTTTCAAGAAGTTGTTGTTTAAGAATATTTTGTTCTTGCGCAAAAGCTGATTCAAGAGCTTCTTTAGTGTTTGAAAAATTATTCTTGCCATTGGATGAAGGTGTTCCTTTCTCTGTTTTGGTACTTTCTTTGTTTAGTGGTACTGGTTCTGTTTGGCTATCCGTCGCACTTTGGCCGCCAAATATTTGTTGCCATTCTTCTTTGGAATCATTGGTCCGGGAAACAAGTATGTCGAGTGCGTTTAATTCCTGCGAATAGTTACTTCTGAATGTCCGGTAACTATCCAGGGAATGAAATAAGGCTGCATTACCCAGCGAAGTATTTTTTAGTGCCAAAGCGTTTAATTCCTGTCCCTTTTGAAGCAGGGTTTTTTGGGTGTCGAAAAGAATTTCTTCGGCTGTTTGCTTAACTCCCGGCGCTTTCTTTTCAAACCAATCCAGGGATTTTTTCATTTGCCTGGCTAAATCTGCTTCTGCCTTTGCTGTGAGGTTCCTGAATGCATCTACCTTGTTTTTTTGTTTAGCAATATCCTGTTCACCTTCGGCAATCAGGATTTTTAAAGCCATTTCTTTATTGTATTCGGCTACCGCTGCGGTAAGGTACTCAATATTGGTTTTCTCATCGGTTATTGATTTCAATAACTCAGGAGCAATTTGTTTCAGCCGGTTCATTATTTGCTCCCTTCGCTCCTGCTCAATATTTGCGCTTCGGAGTTCCACCACTAAACCGTTAACTTCATCCTGCTCTTTTCGGAGTTTATCAGCCTGGTTTTCCATAAAGTAGTTAACAACTCCTTCTTTCATGTTTTTCCACCAAACGGAAATACTTTTTTGCAGCCTTAACAACTTATTACCTTCCTGCTGATAGGCAGCCTGGGCGTCTGCTGATTTTTTGTAAAGGAGTTCCAACGTGGTCATTGCTTCGGCCTGGGCTTTGGTAACGTTCTCTGTTTCCAATTTTTGTTTAACCAGTTCCCGGTATTCTTCGCTGTCTTTCCTAATCGCAATTCCCAAACCTTTCAATTGCTCCATTTCTCCCAGCATAGCTTTTGTCAGGATGTTTGAAACTTCTGCAACTCCATATTTGCCGGCGGTCCATTCATCCAGGGCGCCGGCCAAACTCTGTACTTCGGTTGCCATTTGCGCGGCTTTTTCGCGGGCAAAATCAAGTGGTACCAATAAATCAGCGGTTCCGGCCACCATTGAAACAAATTCGCGATTTGTAACTCCCATTTTTGCCGCCATTTTTCCGGCCTGCTCTTCCACAAACTGTAATTCGTTACCCAAAACCGTAACTGAACGAATAGTTTCACCTTGTATCGTTTTGGTGAGGTTAAACAGTTCTTTGCCAAACCGGGCAATTCCGGCCACCAAAGCACCAATGCCAAACGCCGGTAAAAGTTGCCCGGCCAGATTTTTTAATTTGCCGGTTATTCCGGTAGTTGCAGATGTTTCTTTGTAAATCCCGCTAATTTCTTCTTTAACCGATTTAAGCTGCTGCGATTTTTTTGCGTATTCATCGGTGTTGCGGTTTAGCTTGTTTACTTCACTGGTTAATTGCCGTTTGGCTTTCAGCAAATCGTTAAGGCTGGCCCCGTTAAGGTTATTCAAAGTTTTCTCGATGTTAGAATACTCTTTTTGCAGTTTGCTGGCTTCGCGGTTTACTTTTTTCAGTTCCCCGTCAATTTTTTTCCAACCCTGCACGTCTCCGGCTTCTTCTGCTTTCTTTTTTAGTGCAATCAGCCTTTTCATTTCAGCCTGGAGTCCTTCCAGTTCCCTTTGCGCATCCTGGCTGTTCAGTGTAACCTTTACATTTGCCTGTTCGTTAACCATTGCTTTTGTTTTTAAGTCTGTTAAAATTGTCAGATTCGACTAAAACCCGGAGAATACAAACAAGGTGCTTTGGCTTCAACCTTTCCGGGTTTTTCAGAATGTGGCGGTAGTGCGTGGTTGAAATACCAGCTTTGCGGCAAAGTTCATTCACCGGCAGGTTCGATAATTTAATTACTGCCGGTAGGTCGCGTTGAATTTCCCGCCAGTTTTCGGCTTCTTTAACGCCCCAAATTTTTTTCATTGTATTTCAATTTTATCCATGATTTCAAAAATTAACTGAATATCCAAAAACTCAAATTCATCTTTAATGTTGGCAATTTCAATTTTTGAATTGAATTTGTGCCCGTAAGTTTTTTGTATTTCCTTTTGGTTTCGGGATTCCATGCAAATAACA
>JAHYIT010000247.1 GCA_019429205.1 Mariniphaga sp.
GTGCTGGCACAAAACGGCTGGTTTGTGGTGCGCAGTCTGCTTCCGGCAGGAAAAACAGGCAAGGTGCTGAGCTGGACCGTGGAACCCCATGTCATCGGCGGCTGGATACGGGAGCCCAACATTGGGTTCTCGCAGGTGGGCTACCTCCCGTCGCAACCCAAAGTTTCGGTCATTGAGCTCGACAAAAAAGACACATCGCCTGCCACAGCGTCGCTGCATAAAATCGACGAACACGGCCAGGCTGCCGAAGTATTCAGCGGGCCAATCCAATCCTGGGGCGACTATTACAAATACCACTATGTGAAATTCGATTTCTCTTCCGTGAGCACTCCCGGTATCTATTACATTCAGTATGGCGACCAGAAAACCAACAACTTCATCATCGGCGAAACCGTTTACGACAAGATTACCGACGCCACCAGCGATATCTGGATTCCCATTCATATGAACCACATGTTTGTGCGCGAGGGTTACCGGGTATGGCACGGCGAACCGTTTAAGGAAGGGTACCGGCAGGCGCCGCCAAACACCGATCATTTCGACCTCCACAGACAGGGTTCCACAACCGATACCCAATATGAAGGGCTGGAACTGATTCCCGGGTTAAACACCGGCGGCTTTTTCGATGCCGGAGATTTTGATATAGAAACCGGCTCGAACATTGGCGTGGTGCAAAACTTTGTGCAGACCTGGGAGTATTTCAAACCCCAGCGCGACCAGACTTTTGTCAGTCAGGAGCAGCGCTATGTGGATTTGCACCGCCCGGACGGAACGCCGGATATTTTGCAGTTTATCGAACACGGAGCCATGAACCTGGTCGCCCAGGCTGAGATTATCGGCCACATGGCGCAAACGCTTTCCAACTCGGTGTTGTACAATTACCATCACCTGGGCGATGCCGCCTCCATCACCGACGGGCTTCCGTACAATTCCGACCTCGGCCCGTATGAAGTTGCCGCTGACGGCCTCTCGAGCGGGGTAAAGGATGACATGTGGGCTTTTACAAGCCGCAATCCCGGCCTCGACCTCAGGGCAGCCACCATGTTTGCCGCTGTCAGCCGCGCATTGAAAGGATACAACGACGATCTTGCGGAACGCGCATTGAACCAGTCGAAACGATTGCTGAAAGAGGCCACGGAACTGCTGGCCAGCCAGCCGCAGGACAATCGCAGCAGGCGATTCGGAGCAGCAGATGTAGGGACCCATCTTCAGTTGTACATCTCAACCGGCGAACAACAATATGCCGGTAAATTCCTTGAACTTTTATGGCCCGCACTCGATCGGAACCTCAGTTACGCAATTTTGACGGCATTGCACGGTATTCCGCACATGGACGCCTCCTACAAAGAAAAGCTCCGGCCTTATGTTGGGCAGTACAAAGAATACATTGAAGATCTTGAAAAAGATAATCCGTACGGAGTGCCCATCGGTTTGGGCAACTGGGCCGGAAGCGGCGCCATTGTGAACTTTGGCACCACCATTTGCTTTGCACACAAACATTTCCCAGACATTATCGATGCCAGCCATGCGTTTAAAACCACCAACTGGCTGTATGGCTGCCATCCGTACCACAACTATTCGCTGGTGGCAACGCTGGGCGCCGCCCGTCCCAAAGAAGTTTTTTACGGGAACAACCGGGCCGATTTTTCCTTTATCCCGGGTAATGTGGCGCCAGGCATATTATTCCGGAAACCCGACCATTTTGAAAACTACGACGACTGGCCGTTCCTGTGGGGACAAAACGAAGGCACCATTGGCGGCAATACCAGTTATCTGATTTTTGGATCAGCGTTTAAGAATATGATAAAATGAACTTAATTCAATTGACTATGAATGACAAACAGGTAAACAGAACGGTTGGCATATTGTACACTGTTGCAACAGGATTGGTTATTACCGGAGCATTTCTTATGCTTCAGCACCATCCATACGGACTGCGGATTTTGCTGGCCGGATTTATTGCAGGTTCTTTGATCAATTCTTTCGATACATTCAGATTAAAGAAAAAGATTAAACGACTGGAAGAACAACTCAACGCGAAAGGTTGAAGAGGTGCATATTTCTGCCCAAAGTTTAAGCATCAAAAGTGATCTAATGAAGAATAAAAACCGGCTTTGAACCTTTAGTTTTAGAGGTTTAACGGCTCAAGCCGTAACTTGATTGTGTGGTTTTTATGCACCGGTCTTAAGCCACTGTGTAAAATTTCTTTTTTTGCACAACTTGTTTAGGACGGTGTTTGGAATAAGTAAAACGACCGTTTTTAATGTTTCCTTTAGTGAAACTTATTTCATATATTTGCGGATAAGTGAATGAAAATACATTTAATTAAAAAACAGTCGATTGAGGATTATGTCCTAAAAAATGCCAGAAGCAGGGCATCATTTTGGGTAAAAAATGGAAACATTAAAATATACAGTAATTAAGGATGCAGAACAATACAAAAAATACTGCGACATCCTGGAAGAATTGATTCTTAATGCAAACAAAGCAACTGATGATGAGATTGAATTGCTTACACTTTTGATTGAGAAATGGGACAATGAACACAGTACATTCAATGATTCTGACCCGATTGTTATACTTAAAGCTTTAATGGAAGAACATGATTTAAAAGCAAAGGATTTAGCAAATATTTTAGATTTGTCAAAAGGAACAATCTCTAAGATTTTAAATTATCATAAAGGACTTTCAAAGGACACAATAAGAAAACTTTCTGATTATTTTAAACTATCTCAGGAGGCTTTTAACAGACCGTATAAATTGAAACATGCGGTAAACAAACATTTCCGAAATGCAAGTTTGATGAATACCAGAAAAAATATGATAGAAGTGTAAAAGCAACATTTGCACACATACGGCAAAAATTATTGTACTGATGATGCTAAATTTGGACAACGTAACAATTAATCAATTGCTTAGTGGGCTGATAGGTTTATGTTTTTACAATAACAGGGAAAATTTTTAATAATGGTGAAGTTGGTTTACGGAAAAGGTTAAAGTGGGAGGTAATGATTTAAAAATGGGAAAATTTTCGATACAAAACATACAGAAATTGACTTCACTCAAAAGTGAACTGGACTATGAAAAAGCAGCCTCGCTGTTTTTAAAACTACGGGTACTTGAAAAACAGGATGAATCGTATAAGCCGATTCGATATCATTTGCGCAACCTGATAAAGGATTATGAACAAAAGAATTGGGCAGATGAGAATTCTGTTACAGACCAACAAGTTAAAGAAAATGATTTGGCAGAAGCCCTGGTTCAGGCAGAGAATGAATTCTATCAAAAAAGAAAAAAATTGATTAAATCCTGATTAACAAGACAGAGCTTTTCATATTAAAAAGATTTTAGAATCAATATCCCATAACAAAATAAAATTAACAAAAAGAGATTTTGATTTACAAATGGTCTGATTAGAAAGGTGAATAAATGCCTGCAAAACTCACCAACAAAATTTCCCCACCAAAAAAAGGCGGCCCGTTGCCGAACCGCCTTCATGAGTAAATAACGTTATGAATATTTCATGAACCGGTGTTATGCCAGGTCGAATCGATCGAGGTTCATCACTTTGTTCCAAACGGCCACAAAATCGTGAACAAATTTCTCCTGTCCGTCGGCTGAGGCGTAAACTTCGGCCAGGGCGCGCAGTTCGGAGTTGGAACCAAACAGAAGGTCAACGCGGGTGCCGCTCCATTTCAAATCG
>JAHYIT010000248.1 GCA_019429205.1 Mariniphaga sp.
TATGCTCCATGCTCCATGCACTCTGCTTTTGGCTGTTGGCTTACGCGAAGCTGACAACAATTTCAACCTTGACAACCCTTCAATTTCAAAAAAAATTAATATCTTTGTTACGACCGTAACTGTTACTGTTGTAACTAAAGTACAAAGACATGAAATTTTATAACAGGGTAGCTGAATTGGCCGAACTGAAGCGAATACAGGACTTATCGTTCAATGACCATTCGCGCCTGACCGTGGTAACGGGCCGAAGACGTATCGGAAAAACAAGCCTGATCATGAAATCGGTTGAAGGATTGCCGACGGTGTATTTTTTTGTCGGCCGCAAAAATGAAGCAACGCTTTGTTCTGAATTTATCCCGGTGATTGCCAAATCGCTTAATGCATTTGTTCCGGCTGAGATACGCACCTTCCGCTCCCTGTTTCAGTATTTGATGGAGCTGGCTTCCGGCAGGGCTTTCAATCTTGTCATTGACGAGTTCCAGGAGTTCCACAACATAAACCCATCGGTCTACAGCGATATGCAGCATATTTGGGATGCTTACCGAAAGAAATCCAAAATGAATCTGATTGTTTCCGGTTCTGTTTATTCTTTGATGCAGAAAATTTTCCAGGATAAAAAAGAGCCTTTGTTCGGACGGGCGGATAACATCATTAAACTAACCCCATTTGATTTGTCCACGCTAAAAGAAATCATGCATGATCACAGGCCAGAATATACCCATGACGATCTGCTTGCCTTGTATTCTATTACGGGAGGTGTGCCAAAATATGTTGAATTGTTCTGCGATAACAAAATGTTAAGTGTGGATAAAATGATATCGTTCATGGTTCGGGAGAACTCCCCGTTTACTGATGAAGGCAAAAACCTGCTCATTGAGGAATTTGGGAAAAATTATGCCACCTATTTTTCCATTTTGAGTGCCATTTCGGGCGGCATCAACACGCAACCCGCAATTGAAGCGGCACTGGGCGACAAGAATATCGGAGGACAAATCAAACGGCTGATAGAGGATTACCACATTATTTTTCGTCAGCGCCCCATTTTGGCAAAAGAAGGGAGTCAGGCCGTTCGCTACGAAATACAGGATCACTTCCTGCGGTTTTGGTTCAACTACTTCGACCGTCACCGTTCGCTCATAGAAATAAAAAACTTCAGCGCGTTAGAGGCCATTGTAAAATCTGATTATCCCACTTATTCGGGCATTATGCTCGAACGGTATTTTAAACAGCAACTGACCGAAAGTTTTCAATATCGCGCCATTGGCTCATGGTGGGAGCTAAAAGGCCATCAAAATGAAATTGACATTGTTGCATTGAAATTGGAGAAAAATCAAGCAGTAGCCGCTGAAGTAAAGCGACAGAAGAAGAATTTTAAGCCCGAATTATTTGCTGAAAAAGTTGAACATCTTAAACAGAAGTTGCTTCCCAGGTACCATATCGAGAAACGGTATTTGTCATTGGATGATATGTGATTTTTTCGGCCCTTTACAACAGGGTTAAAACCCCGGGCTATTGATTTGCGACCTTTCTTCCATAATGCCTCCGCTACGCGGCTTTTCCCTGCGCCCTTGGCGGGAAATTGTTTCACGCCACGCTCGCCAAGTATTGCGCTGCGCCCGCCGCGTGAACCTTTTCGTGGCGCGCTTTGCGTGATTTTTTTTGGAACACAGAAAAAAAAGTCATCAGTTATCAGTCGTCAGTTATCAGATTAGTCGAAAGTCAAAAGCATGCCTGCCGGCAGGCAGGTCTGAAAGTCGAAAGTTGAGGATGCCAGCGTTCTTTGCGTTTTTCTTCTTTGCATTCTTTGCGAGAAATTTCTTTTTTGGAACACAGATTTTATCAAATTAATTTGATTCACACAGATTATTAAACAATGACAATCCGCTGGTGAGCGGACAAGCCCAGACAATCCGCTGGTGAGCGGACACGCCCACAACACAAAATAAACCCTAATCCCTTAACCCTCACCACTATTTTATCCCTAATCACTTAACCCTAATCACTGGTTCTGCCACCGTTACGGGGCTCTGCTCTTTGCCCCGGATGTGGAAAACATTTTATCGTAACCGCCATTACAGTAACCATCATTACAATAATTTTATTATCTTTACCAGGAATTTCTTTAAAATTTCCCTGCCATGAAATTTTATAATCGCGAAAATGAACTTGCGCTTTTGCAACAAACCCGATTACTTTCAGAGCAGTCGGCACGAATGACCTTTATTGTGGGGAGAAGAAGAATCGGGAAAACCAGCCTGGTGCTAAAAGCCTTTGAGAAAACAAATTTCATCTACCTTTTTGTGGCCCGCAAAAATGAAGCACTGCTCTGTAAAGAGTTTACGGCCATCATTGAAAACACCCTGCAAAAAAAAGTTTTTGGAGAATTCAGCAGTTTTTCTGCCTTGTTCGAATACCTTCTTTCAGAAGCCAGCCTGAAACCATTTACGCTTATTATTGACGAATTCCAGGAGTTTTATCATGTTAACCCCTCTGTATTCAGCGACATGCAGCGGCTATGGGATCAAAATAAAGCCAGTTCAAAAATGAATCTCGTGCTTAGTGGCTCTGTTTTTTCGCTAATGAAAAAAATATTTGAAAACGCACGCGAACCACTTTTTGGAAGGGCTAATGAACGGATACACCTGAAGCCATTTTCGGTTGAAGTACTGCAGCAGATTTTAAGCGATATGCACCCTGGCTACAGGAATGACGACCTGCTGGCCTTTTTTACCATTACGGGGGGCGTGGCCAAATACACAGAGCTGTTTGCCGACAAAAAAGCATTTACTCTTCAGCGTATGCTGGGAGAGATTTTCAGGGAAAACTCACTGCTGATCGACGAAGGCAAGAACCTTCTCATTGAAGAGTTCGGAAAAGACTATACCACCTATTTCTCTATTCTTTCGCTGATTGCCTCATCAAAAACATCCAGATCAGACATTGAATCCATTCTCGGAAAAAACATAGGCGGCTACCTCGACAGGCTCGAAAACGAATATCAAATCATTAAAGCCATCAGGCCCATTAACGCCAAACCAGGAAGCCGAAACCAAAAATACCTGATCGAAGATAACTTTCTCTCGTTCTGGTTTCGCTTTGTATATAAATATCGCAGTGCCATTGAAATTGGAAATTTTTCTTACGTAAAACAAATTGTGCAACGCGACTTCGAAACGTATAGCGGGCAGTTTCTTGAAAAATACTTCAGGGAAATGCTGGCAGCTACCAATCAATATGCCATGATTGGCAGGTATTGGGAACGCGGAAACCAAAACGAAATAGACATTGCAGCCATCGACGAGTTAAACCGCAAGATAACCCTGGCCGAGGTAAAAAGAAACAAAAAACGCATCGACCTGCAAGGCCTTGAAAAAAAAGCCGAAAATTTGCTGATTGCCTACCCTGGTTATAAACCAAGTTATTTGGCCCTCGCACTTGAAGATATGGTACCTGAAAACCAGGCATAAATACCCTTACAACCCTGCCTGCCCGCCTTTGGAGGGCAGGCAGGCTACAAGGTAATATCCGAAATACCGACGCTATGCGGCTAATACCAATTAACTAATCTACCAATTAACCAATCTACCAATCTACCAATCTACCATACTGCCACCGCTACGCGGCTTTTCCCTGCGCTCTCTGCCCTCTGCTGTTAGCTATTGGCTGTTGGA
>JAHYIT010000249.1 GCA_019429205.1 Mariniphaga sp.
GCCGTTGGCGCAAAAGGAGTGTTCGTTAGGAATGTGTTTTATCCTAAAATACCTTATTTGACAAAAACCCGATAGAAAAATGAAAAATTGCTTTGCAATAAAAAACTATAGATATTCCACAAAAACAAAAGCCTCTTTTTTAAACCACGCTTGATTCCGGTGAAAACCACACGTGGTTTTGGTAGGGTTCACACGTGGTTTTAATCGAAACCACGTTAGGTTTTGGGTCGAACCACAGTATCCCTTCTACCAACCTCGTCTTGCCAGGTGACCCGCTGGCCCTTAACCTCGCGCCATGCGAAAAATCAGAAAGCCTGTCCGGCACCTGACGGATACAGCAAAGAGGAGACCTGCCCGCCTGGCAGGCGGGTGTACCTGGCCATAGAGTTTTGGCAGGAAAGCGGTTTATACCAGAGTAAGTTTTGTTCCCGTGAGAACCTGTCGGTAAAAACATTCAGCTACTGGTATAGAAAGTACAAGAAGGGAAAAGGGCTTTCGGTTGAGGAGAACAAAGAAACTCCTGATATATTTATCCCGGTTAAAGTTTCCGGAGACAGAACGACAACTGTTGGAAACGAAAGTTATGGCCGGATAGTTCTCTGTGCATTTTTTTTGAGGTTGAATTTAAATTTCACGGGAAAAAATCACTCATTCATTATTTCTGAAATGAAACCGAGATAATTTTTATTGTTGATTACGGTAAATCCGGCATCAGGATATGCCGTTAAAAAATCTTTGGGCGGTTTTACCGTATTTTTTGGATTCCACTTAAACTCAAATGCCTCCAGTTTCCCATTGTATTCCTCAACTAAATCAATCTCTTTCTGATTGTAGGTTCTCCAGAAATAATAATTTTTAAATACGCGGTGAAAATGATTATTTTTAATTCGTTCAACAATACAAAAGTTTTCCCAAAGTGCCCCCACATCGTTCCGTAAATCAATCGGGGAAAAATTATTAATAATGGCATTGCGAATCCCCACATCGAAAAAATAGATTTTATTTCGTTTCCCCAGTTCTTTTCGCAGGTTTTGACTGAAAGACGGAAGCCTGAAAATGATAAAAGCCTGCTCCAGTATTTCAGTATACCTTTTTATGGTGTGTACATTTTCGCCCAGCAATCGTGCCAGCTCATTATAGGAAATTTCATTTCCTGCCTGGAGTGCAAGTGCTTTCAGTAGTTTAAAAATGAGGTCGGATCGCTTCAGGTTGTCCAGTTGAAGTACATCTTTAAAAAGATAGGTTGAAGCGATATTATGCAACTCCTCTGTTGCTTCTTCTTCCGTCCGGCCAAAAACTTCGGGGTATAATCCAAAACGCAGTTAATGTATTTTCCATCGGGGTAATTTTCCAGAATTTGTTTGACAAGTGTAGTTTTTCCTACCCTTCGCGCACCGTAAATCACAATTACTTTTCCCTTAAAGAGATTTTTCTCTATGATATTTTGAATTGTTCTTTTAAAAATCATGTTAAATTTATGAAGTTTACTTCACAAATTTACTGAAATTTATGAATTAGATAGTATGCTATTCAGGTTTGTTTTGACTTTATACTTCGCACGGGATAAAATATGCCAACTGAATTTAGTTTGCAGTTGGCAACAGTGCAGTTGGCAAAAGGACTTGCCAACTGCCAATTGCATTTTGTATTTGTGCCCAGAACAAGACTCGAACTTGCACAGCCAAAAACGGCCACCAGGCCCTCAACCTGGCGTGTCTACCAATTCCACCATCTGGGCAATTTGTATTTCAAAAATCGCGGTGCAAAACTATAAAATTTCTTTAAAACAAAATAGCATTGTAAAAAATTGTTTGGTATTTAACGTTCATATTCCTCTTCAAACCGTGTTTTTATAATCAGTCCATTTTTAACGGTAAAATAAAACCGTTCTGTTTTATTCACTTTTGGCGTTACAATCGGGTCGAGTGTTAGCCTGCCCTGGCTGATTTCAGCGCTGTGAAGTTTCCCGGTATTTTCGAAAATATACACCGAATCTCCAGCCGTTTCAATAATGCTAACCGGTTTGCCGAACCGTGGTTCAAGAACGGATGCCGGCTTGCCAGTGAATGATTTTTTCAATTGCTGTTGCGTTCCGCAGGAAACCAATCCAATGAAAACCAGAAATATAAATATCGTTTTAAACATCTTAATCATTTTTGTCAAAGTAACTTCAAAATTTTGAAAAAGGTGTGATAACAACAGTTTTTAACTTTTATGTTGTTGAAAACTCAATGGCTATTCTGAATAAACAGCGTATAGCGGCCTGTGATTATTTTCTATCTTTGCAAAGTGTTTTACAACATGTTCATTATCAAAATTAAACTGCAACATGATTCAATTTTTCAGAACTCAAAACCATTCCGTAATCGCGGTTGATTCCATCCTGCCGCTGAGTCAAAGCGACATAGAAAAGTTAGTGTGGTTGTTTTCGGATGCCCAATTCCTGAAACACGAAAACCTTGACGGCTGGTTTATCGGGCCACGCCGCGAAATGCTGACCCCGTGGAGTACCAATGCCATGGAAATTACCCAGAATATGGGAATTAGAGGTATTGCCCGCATCGAGGAGTTTTTTCAGGTGGAAACCGAAAACGCAGATTTTGACCACATGTTGCAGCGGAAGTACAACGGATTGAACCAGCGTATTTTTGTAATTGAAAAACTTCCCGACCCTATTTTGAATATTGAAGACATTGCAGCTTATAATAAACAAGAAGGACTTGCCCTGAGTGATGATGAAATTGATTATTTAAATTCAGTTTCTACGGCCATGGGCCGCCCGCTCACCGACAGCGAAGTGTATGGTTTTGCCCAGGTTAATTCGGAGCACTGCCGCCACAAAATTTTTAACGGAACGTTTGTGATTGACGGAATAGAGATGGAATCGTCGCTTTTCCAGATGATTAAAAAAACGTCGAAGGTAAATCAAAATAAAATTGTTTCGGCATACAAAGACAACTGCTCGTTTGTGCAGGGACCGGTAGCCGAACAATTTGCGCCCAAAACCCAGGATAAACCTGATTTTTTCGAAGTAAAAGATATTGAAACCGTACTTTCACTTAAAGCTGAAACCCACAATTTCCCTACAACCGTTGAGCCGTTTAACGGAGCCTCCACCGGAACGGGTGGCGAAATCCGCGATCGGATGGGTGGAGGGAAAGGCAGTTTTCCCGTTGCCGGAACTGCGGTTTACATGACTTCCTATCCGCGCACCGAAGCCGAACGTCCGTGGGAACAGGCCACCGAAGAACGGGAGTGGTTGTACCAGACTCCCGAAGAGATTCTGATTAAAGCTTCCAACGGTGCCAGCGATTTTGGAAACAAATTCGGGCAGCCATTGATTGCTGGTTCGGTTTTAACATTTGAGCATTTTGAGAATTATAAAAAATACGGGTACGATAAAGTAATTATGCTGGCAGGCGGAATCGGTTTTGCCAATAAAAAATACAGTTTGAAGGACAACCCGGACAAAGGGGACAAAGTTGTGTTGCTGGGAGGCGACAATTACCGCATTGGTATGGGCGGTGGCGCGGTTTCCTCAGTGGCAACCGGTGAATTCGAGAATGCCATTGAACTAAACGCCGTGCAGCGGGCGAATCCCGAAATGCAAAAG
>JAHYIT010000250.1 GCA_019429205.1 Mariniphaga sp.
ACTTCGAACTTTTCCGCGAAAGTCTGAATGCCCACCACATGGGGCACCTGGCCGACAGTTTTTTGCTGGCTTCGGGAAAACTGCAGGCACTGTGTTACAAAGCCGATATTGAAGCAGCATTGCGCACCCCCGGTTTTGCCGGTTTCCAACTGCTCGATTTACACGATTTTCCGGGACAGGGAACTGCGTTGGTTGGTGTACTCGATCCGTTCTGGGAAGAAAAAGGGTACATTTCGCCCGAAGAATACCGGCAGTTTTGCAACACCACCGTTCCACTGGCCCGCCTCGAAAAACGCATTTTTACTGAAGGCGAAACCATGAATGCAAATATTGAGGTGGCTCATTTTGGCGAAAAACCATTTGGTGTTAGTACAATACCATGGAAAATTACTGAAAATAAAAATACTGTTGCAAATGGAAATTTTGTGTGGAATAAAATTCCCCTAGGAAAAAGTTTCAAATTGGGTGAAATTAAACATCAGTTTAAAAAAGAAAACCGCCCGCGCAAAATGACGCTGGAAGTTGCTGTTGGCGAGTTCTCCAATTCCTGGGACATTTGGGTTTATCCTGAAAATGAGACAGCTAAAACAGGAGATATTAAAGTGGTTGAATCCCTTGACGCTGAAACCATCGGGTATCTGGAAAACGGCGGAAATGTGCTGCTTAGCCTTGGAAGAGGAAAGGTGGCGCCCGAAATGGGTGGAAATGTGGGTGTTGGATTTTCCAGCATTTTCTGGAACACGGCCTGGACAGACAACCAAAAACCACACACACTGGGAATTCTGTGTAACCCCAATCATCCGGCACTGGCTGAATTCCCGACAGAATACCACAGCAACTGGCAGTGGTGGGATGCCATGAGCCACGCCGATGCCATTCAGCTCGATTCATTTTCGGTGGAGCTGAAACCCATCGTACGCATCATCGACGACTGGGTGACCAACCGCCGGCTGGCACTGATTTTCGAAGCCAAAGTGGGAGAGGGGAGCATTTTGGTTAGCGGAACAGATTTGGTGAATAACCTGGAAACCCGGACGGAAGCCCGGCAATTAAAAAACAGCTTGGTAAATTATATGAGCAGCGCAGGTTTCAATCCAAAAGTGAATCTGGAAATCAATGAACTTCAAAAAATTACAAACAGATAAATTCATGTAAATTTGGAGTTGAATTCCTGATTTGCAAAAAAATGAAAACCATGAAAAACGTTATTCTTCTTTCTTTCCTCGTTGCGACTCTTGCGGCATGCACAAACCAACCGATTCCGTCTGACCCGAAAACCCTCTTTCAAAAAGAGATTACACAAAAAATATATATAAATAAAACTTGCCACGAATGGCACAAATGAACACGAATACATTCGTGAAAATTCGTGTAATCCGTGGCTTAAAAAATTAATCCTATGACAGATCTTATCCAAAAAAACGAAAGCTACCAGATTATTGGAAAATGTTTTGAGGTGCATAATCAACTTGGTCCGGGCTTTTTGGAAGTGGTTTATAAAGACGCTCTGGAACTTGAATTTCAGCAAGCAGGAATACCTTATGAAAGGGAAAAAGAATATACCATTGTTTACAAAGGCATTCTCCTTCGACGAAAATATTATGCTGATTTTGTGGTATTTGACTCCATCATTCTGGAAGTAAAAGCTGTTTCAGGAATTACAGATGACTTTGTTGCCCGTTGCATCAATTACCTGAAAGTCTCCGGAAATAAACTTGCGTTGCTGGTTAACTTTGGCGAACCCAAATTAAATTATCAACGGATTGTGTATTAGAGATTAGCCACGAATGGCACGGATGAACACGAATACATTCGTGAAAATTCGTGGCATCCGTGGCTGAAAATTAGTGTTCATCTATCCCAAAAATTTCTTTCGCAGCGCTTCCACCTGTTTGTCGTTTATGGGAATGAGGCTGCCCAGCGAAGTCCCCATGGTAAGCGATTGGGCGCTGAACTCAGCCACTTCCAACCGGTCGAAAGTACCCAGTAATTTATCGCCGGTTACCAGCACCGAATCGTTGTTGATGATTACAGCGGGGGTATCTTTTGAAAGCAGATTCAGAATGGTTTCCTCACCGGCAAAATGCGACCCGAAAGGCACGTTGGGAACATCCTGCAGGAAAATCCAGCTTTCGGGTATGGTGCGCACATCGAGCTTTTCATGTGTAACGCTGTAAGCCATCAGATAAGGGGTTTGGGTAAGAATGATTGAATTCACCTCCGGGTTACGTTTGTAAATCTCCTGATGCAGCCAGGTCGCCCGGCTGGGAAGTTTCCCCGGTTCGCGTTTGCCGTCTTTAATCTGCACAATATCGTTATTCTGAATATTCCAGCGGGCCACATCGGTTGGGGTAATTAAAAAATCGTTTCCCCGCCAGCGCACCGAAACCGTTCCGTAGGAACTAATCATCAGGCCCTGTTGACAAGCGCGGTGAACAATGCGTTTGATTTCCTGCCGGATAGCCCGTTCATCCGACGGATGTTCCACCTTTTCCATTTCAGGCTGCAGTCTCGGAATCTGGTTTTCAAACTCCTCAATCTGTTCATCGGAAAGGTAATGTGGTGTGCCAATGGTATTTCCGTAAATGATGGTGCGTGCGCAGAACTCCAGGGTTTCGAACCGCTGAAAAGCGTCTCTCAAATCGGTGCCACCAACCACAGTTCCGTGGTTTTCCATAATCACCGCATTGAAACCCTTGTCAAACTCGCGGGCAATTATTGCACCCAGCTGTTCACTTCCCGGAAGCTCATAAGGTGCATAGCCAATGTCGCCACAAATGTATTTGGCCTGTGGAATGATGTTGGTATCCGGAATTTGCCTTACGATGCTGAAGGACACCAATGCCGGCGGATGGGCATGCACAATGGCTTTAATATCGGGTCGTGCCTCGTAAATCGCACGATGGAACGGATATTCCGATGAAGGTTTGTGTCTCCCCTCAATTTTGCCGTCTTTTCGAACAACAACAATATCAGAAGGCCGAAGAGAACCTTTATCGATGGCCGAAGGAGTTACCCAGATATCGCCGCTTTCGTCAATAATGGAAACATTTCCGCCCGAGGTGGTAGTGAGTCCACTGCGGTAAATTTTATCAATAATCATAGTAATCTGATCGCGGGGGTGCATCAGGCTGGTATCCAATTTTTTCATTTTTTGAGCTTTTCAGTTTTGATTGGTTGAAAGTACGAAAGAATTAGCAATGAAGTTTTGGTCTTGATTAATTTGGAATGAATTTAACGGTGGAGAGAGGTTGGGGTAAAGAAAAATTCATAAGAACCAGGCAAGATTTTTTTATGTTCATAATTAAATAAACCTTAACAACAGTCCTATTGAATTAATCAGGCGACCTTCTTCATTCTTATTATCTCTATTTCCGATCCTTTTTTAGCCGATTGTTCAGTCCTTTTTAAAACTTCTTTTGTCATTTCAGCATCAAGATATACTCATTTCAAATAGGAACCCGAAAAATTGGGTTTAATGATTTGAAAATTGTCTGTTAAAATATTTTCAAACTCTTTTTCCAACCAAACTTTGTTTTCAAAGAAATTATTGACCGCATTTTT
>JAHYIT010000050.1 GCA_019429205.1 Mariniphaga sp.
CTTTTTCCCTGAATAATAACTGAAGTTGAACCGTCGGGCATTTCCAGAATTTTCAGTATTTCGGCCATCGTTCCAACAGAAAACAAGTCCTTAGTTTCAGGGTCGTCAATGGTATAATCTTTTTGCGCAACGGTGCCAAGCAGCCTGCTTCCACGATAAACGTCCTGAATCAGTTTCAATGATTTTTTTCGCCCAACATTTATTGGAAGCACCACCCCCGGAAAAAGTACGGTGTTACGCAGAGGAAGAATTGGTAAAACATCGGGGATTTCTGTGTTTTTTAAATCTGCATCGTCTCCATCGGCAATAATCGGAATAAAGTCTGATTCATCCTGAATCATTCCACTCATAAACATATTCCCGAAATCTGTATTCTTTAATTTATTCGTCAAATATCTTACTTTTTCCTGTTTTCCATGTGTTTCCCGTAACGGCTCATGAACTTGTCCACACGGCCGGCGGTATCCACCAGTTTAACTTTTCCGGTGTAAAACGGATGCGATGTATTGGAAATTTCAAGTTTGTACAGCGGGTATTCTACTCCGTCAACTTCAATATTTTCTTTTGTTTCAACGGTAGAGCGGGTCAGAAAAGTATGTCCGTTCGACATATCTTTGAAAGCTACCATTCTGAATTCTTCCGGGTGTATTCCTTTTTTCATTTTATCTAGTTTTTATTTTGAATGGTTGCATTTTCAAACTACAATCCATTCCACATTCATTTTTAATTTTTTAAGGCCTGCAAAGATAAATATTGTTTTTAAGAAACCAAAAGCAAAATAATTTTAATGTTCCTATTTTAATTTTTCTTTCCCGGTTCGGCAGAAATAATGGGTGCCCTTGTAAATGTCTTGTTCCGGTCAAACAGGAAGCGCATGGTGTAGTGTGTTTTCATTTTTTTGCCACCCACCGATTCGTAAAGCGCCACAATTTTCGGATTGAAATCGCCTGCCCATGAGAGTTCCATTTCGGTAAACCAGGGTTTGCGGTACATTACCGGGCGCAAGTGCCAGAAAATAGCGGCATCGATTCCGGAGCGCTGAAATTTTGGAACAATTCCAATAATGAGACTGCGTGTGCGCGTCATGGTTTTCCGCCACTTCAACCAAATCACTTTTGGAAAATTCCATATTGTAATCCGGCCATTTAATTTGGCCAGAATCTGGTTAAAATCGGGTAATGCAACAAAAAGTGCAATGGGTTCACCTTCGTGATAAGCAAACCAGATTAAATCTTCTTCAATTAAAAATTTTGCATTGTTTATAAAATCCTTCAAATCATCTTTATCAATGGGTTTGAAATGTTCGTGGAACCGCCAGGCATTATCGTAAATTTGTGCAAAATCATCAATAAACTTTTCTTTTTCTTTCCACGAAAAATGCCTGAAACTGAATTGCGGTTTTTTGGCAACCCATTCGGCTACTTTCCAGAAACGGTCAGGCAGTTCGGGTAAAGTGGTATCTAAATGGTAGCTAAATTGTTTGAAATAAATTTGGAACCCGTAGTTTTCATAAAGATTTACATAATACGGGGGATTGTATGGCATTCCGAACCCCTGCGGAATAAAGCCATCAGCAAGAAGTCCCCAATTCATATAGTTTTCGCCAAAATTCACCGGTCCGTCCATGGCTTCCATTCCTTTGGATTTGAGCCACTGACTGGCTGCATCAAAAAGTTTATTGGCAGATTCCTGATTATCAACACACTCGAAAAAACCACAACCACCGGTAGGTTGCTCAAATGTTTTGGCTTTGTCGAGATTATAAAATGCAGCAATGCGACCAATTGGTTTATTTTTTTCATTCATAAGTACCCAGCGAATGGCTTCTCCCTTTTTAAATGAAGGATTTTTTTGGGGGTCGAACGTATTTTCAACCATCCCCTGCAGCGGACAAGCCCAGTTTGGATCATTTTTGTAAATCGGATAAGGAACTTTATGGAAAAGTTTCTTTGTTTTTTTATCGGTTACTTCAATCAGTTGCATTTCTCATTTCTTTACTCCGGTTTTCGGCTGTCTTTTGCAAATGTACATTATCGTCACTGAATAATTGCGGCCCTTTTAAATTCTTTTTCAGGGTCGAAGATATAACGCATGGTCAGGTGGGTAAGCGTATGTTTAGCTCCAAATGATTTAAAAAGGGCGTTCATTTTCGGATTAAAATCCCCTACCCAACTCATTTCCATATCGTTGTACCAGGGCTTGCCCAGCATCACTTTTTTCAGTTGATAAAAAATTCCCGACTCAATGCCCAATCGCTGAAACTGCGGAATTACACCCAATACAATAACACGGCAACGCGAAATGGTCTTTGTTTTTTTGTAATAAATCAGTCTTAAAATATTCCAAAAATTCAGTTTCCCCGATTTAAGTTTTCTTAAAATCTCGTTCAGGTCAGGAATCATCATAAAAAATGCTACGGGTTTTCCTTCGTGATAAACAAACCAGATAAATTCCTCGTCAAGAATAACACGGGCCTGGGTAATCATTTCCTTTAATTCTATAAAACTGGCCGGTTTGTAATTGCTGTGACTTGCCCAGGCTTTTTCGTGAATTTCAATAAAGTCCTTGATGAATTTATTCTGATTTTTGAATGTAAAGTGTTCGTAACTGTACCCCGGTTTTTTGGCCACCCATGCAGCAATTTTCCAAAACCGGTCAGGAAGATCAGGGTGGGTAATATCCAGCGAATAACTATACTGTTCGTAAAAAACTTTCAGGCCATAATTTTCAAAGAGTTTGCGGTAATAAGGTTTATGGTACTGCATTCCGAATGTTTGCGGCTGAAATCCATCGGAAAGCAGGCCCCAGTAAAAAAAGTTTTCGCCAAAATTCACCGGGCCATCCATGGCTTCCATACCATTTTGCTGTAACCAGTTTTTAGCTGTTTCGAATAAAAAATTCGCCACCTCCTGATCATCAACACATTCAAAAAATCCAAAACAACCGGTTGGCTGTTCATAACCCGAAGCATAACCCGAGTCGTAAAAAGCTGCAATACGCCCCAGGCATTTTCCATTCTTTTTCACAATCCAGCGACATGCATTGCCTTCCTGAAATTTTGCATTTTTTTTTGGGTCGAACGTGTGTTCAATCATCATCCTCAAATAAGGCGTATAATTTGGGTCGTTCTTATAAATGTTGACGGGTAAATTGTGAAAATCGTCAACAGTTTTTTTCCCGGAAACCACAACTACTTCCATAAAATATCAACTAAGTATTATATCAGTCCGAAAGTAAAATTTTCTATTGAAAGGTAAAATTTAATACCTAAAATTTTCCATTCACAAAGCGGTCATTGAATCGTTTTTCCCATTATGAAGGAGATAAAGTTATGAACCTGTGCTTATGAAAAGGGAATCAAGTTCGGGTAGTTTTGATTACGGCCCAATAGCCGGTAGCGGAATTGCAAAGGCCTTTTATATAGGTGGGAGATATTATTTTACCGACAATTTAGCCGGAATGATAGAATTAGGTTACGGTATTGCTTACCTTAATATTGGAATAGCTCTTAAATTTTTAATAACGAATACTAAAAGAAGGTTGCGTTCTTTCGGGACGCAACCTTCTTTTTTTCAAAACCTTTGAGCCACAGCCTCTTTAAATTCCAGTTTCAGTGCATCAAATGTTTCTTTTACAGAAATTATTTTTGAAGTTCTCCAGGCGTTAGAACCAGCAAAAGCATATCCATTGAAAAAATTACCTTTCATGGCGCTCATAAGTGCGGCAAAAATGCAATAGGGAGTTTTTTCAATATTACATGTTTTCAGACACTTATATGGACATTTTACCGGCCGCTTTTCACCCCGGTTTATTTTCTCAATAAATTCATTTCTGATTGCCCTGCCTGGCATACCTACCGGGCTCTGGATAATTTCAATATCACTTTCAACGGAATTGATGTAGGTTTGTTTGAATTCATTGGAGGCATCGCATTCGTGCGTGGTCACAAAACGAGTGCCCAATTGAACTCCTGTTGCACCTAAATCCATTATTTCTTTTATATCAGAACCGGAATAAATACCGCCTGCAGCAATTACCGGAATTGAAGTATGGTACTTTTCTTCGAAATCTTTTACTTCAGAGACCACTTCAGGTACAAGCTTTTCAAGTGCGAAATCTGGATTATCCAGATGCTCGCGTTTAAAGCCCAGGTGGCCGCCCGCTTTCGGGCCTTCAACCACAACCGCATCGGGAAGGTAATTATAAACTTCTTTCCATTTTTTACAAATGAGTGCCGCTGCCCTGCCTGATGACACAATAGGTACCAGTTTGGTTTTTGAATCTTTCGTGAGAAAAGACGGCAAATTCAGCGGAAGTCCGGCGCCTGAAAAAATAATGTCTGCTTTTTCGGCAATTGAAGTTTTTACCAAATCTGAAAAATTGGTGAGGGCAACCATAATATTTACCCCAATTACCCCACTGGTTTTTTCGCGAGCCGTATTTATCTCTCTTTTTAGTGCCCTTATATTAGCATCAAGAAAATTACGTGCAAAGTCTTTTTCAAACATTCCTATGCCAACTGCTGAAATCACTCCTACTCCACCTTGGTTGGCAACTGCTGAAGCGAGCCCTGACATGGAAATTCCAATTCCCATACCACCCTGGATAACTGGAACGTTAATTTGTAAGTCTCCGATACTAAATGCTTTCATTTTATAAAATTTACATCCGAAATTGCGCAAAGATACTTTAAAATATACGGCAAAAACTACAAATAGCAAATATTAGAAATTATTAACGTACTAGTGATTTACAAAAGAAATTATTAAAAAAAATGGACCAGTTTACTGATCCATTTTTTAAAATTTTATTCTAATTTCTTGCCCCGACAATCCTTAAGCTTCCCTTTTCCATTCCCTCTTCCGGTAACTTCCCAGGTATTTCCTGAACTTAATAAATCATCTGCACAATTTATTTTGCGGGTTTGTTTTACCAAACGAATTTGTTTATCCATTTCTTCATTATAAACCGGGGAAGCAACATTGCGAATTACTCCAAAGGCAACGGGAAAATCTGGTAACGCCATATTAATTATAGCCATGTGAAGTGTGGGATCTGCTTCGTATGCATCATGTATCAAAATATCCTCCATCGTCACACCGTTTTCTCCAATCGTCGCCACTTTCAGCCGTCCTTTTTCCATAATAATGCCCTTTTCATTTTCTGCACCAAAAAGCATCGGTTTTCCGTGTTCAAGAACTAATTGCCGGTCGGCCCGGAATTCCGGATTAGTTATGGCATTGTGCACTCCACTGTTATAAATGACACAGTTTTGTAATACTTCCACTACCGAAGTTCCTTTATGTTTAGCCGCAGCCTTGTAAACTGCTTCACCTAATTTAATATTGCTATCAATTGAGCGGGCAAAGAAAGTACCCCTTGCACCAATTACAAGCTGACCCGGAACAAATGGATCTTCAATAGTTCCGTAAGGCGATGTTTTACTTTTAAAACCGCGGTCTGATGTTGGTGAATACTGACCTTTTGTAAGACCATAAACCCGGTTGTTAAAAAGAATGATATTCATATCTATATTTCGCCTGATGGTATGAATAAAATGATTTCCACCAATGGCCATGGCATCTCCGTCGCCAGTAATTACCCAAACACTCAGGTCGGGATTGGCAATTTTTACTCCGGAAGCTATCGCTGCAGCTCTCCCATGTATGGTATGAAAACCAAAAGTACTCATGTAGTAAGGAAACCTGGAAGAGCAACCAATACCTGAAATAACGGCAAATTTTTCTTTGGAAATTCCTAAACCGGACATGGTGCGCTGAATGGCATTCATTATGGCATAGTCGCCACAACCCGGGCACCAACGCACTTCGTTCTCACTTTTGAAATCTTTAATGGTATAACTCAGATCTGTCATTTTTAGTCCTCCAGTAATTTATTAATTCCTTCTTTCAATTCATTAACAGTAAAAGGCAATCCTTTTACTTTATTAATCTGATAATATTGATAACCCGGCATTTTATCGCGAAGGTAGCCTGCAAATTGTCCAAGATTAAGTTCGCAAACCACAATTTTCTTGAAATTTTTAAATACCTCCATGGTATTTTGAGGCAGTGGTTTAATATAATTAAAATGCGCAAGGCTTACATTTTTCCCTTCTTTTCTCAGTGCCCTGACGGTACTGATAAGGTGACCAAAAGTTCCTCCCCATCCAACAACCAGCACATCGCCATCAGGATCGCCACAAACCTCCAAATCGGGGATCAAATCGACCACCCGCTGAACCTTAGCTTCCCTTATTTCGGTATTTTTCTGGTGGTTTTCAGGATCGTGGCTAACTGTACCCGAAATATTTTTTTCCAATCCACCAATACGATGTTCGAATCCTTTCATGCCGGGGAAAGCCCATTCGCGGGCCAGCAGGTTTTCGTCGCGCTGATAGGCTTTAAAAGTATCTGCATCTTTTGCAATTCGGGGTGTAATTGGAGGTAATTCAGCCATTTTTGGGATTCTCCAGGGTTCGGTACCATTTCCTAAAAATCCATCGGTAAGGAGAATTACCGGCACCATTCTTTCCAATGCAATTTTAGCTGCTTTGTAAGCATAGAAAAAACAATCAGACGGAGTGCTGGCTGCCAGCACCACAACAGGGCTTTCACCGCTTCGACCATAAAGAGCCTGAAACAAATCTGACTGTTCGGTTTTGGTTGGCAAACCTGTTGATGGTCCTCCGCGCTGAACATTTACAACAACCAGAGGCAACTCGGCCATAACCGCAAGGCCAATGGCTTCAGATTTTAATGCCAGCCCCGGTCCCGATGTTGATGTAATGGCCAAATCACCGGCAAAGGCGGCTCCAATGGCCGCGGAAATTCCGGCAATTTCATCTTCAGCCTGAAAAGTTTTCACACCCAGGTCTTTTCTTTCTGATAAATAAGAAAGAATTTCGGTGGCCGGAGTAATAGGGTATGAACCTAAAAACAATTCCAGCCCGGCTTTTTCAGCAGCCGCAATAAATCCCCATGCAGTTGCCTGATTCCCGCTAATATTCCGGTAGGTACCGTTTTCAATATCGGCAGAATGAACAATATAGGTGGGTGTTTGATGTTGCAGATTCATTCCGTAATTATAGCCATCGTGTAATACTTTAATATTGGAATCTGCTACCACCGGTTTTTTGGCAAACTTGTTCTTTATAAATTCTTCGATGTAATCGAGCGGACGATTAAACATCCAGCACACTAACCCCAGGGCAAACATGTTTTTGCTGCGTAAAACACTCTTGTTATCGAGACCAAAATCTTTCAGGCTTTCGCGGGTAAGGGTCGAAACCGGAACTGCAATTTTTCGAAAATCAAGCAAGTTGCTTTCTGTAAAAGGATCATCGGTTTCATATCCGGCCTTTTGCAGGTTTTTTTCTGTAAACGAATCGGAATCGTAAATAATAGTACCGCCAGGATCCATAAACCGGGCATTGGCTTTAATGGCTGCCGGATTCATGGCGACCAGCACATGTGCATAATCACCAGGTGTGGTAACTTCTTTTTTTCCAAACTGTACCTGAAATCCTGAAACTCCTCCAACTGTTCCTTGCGGAGCTCTGATTTCGGACGGGTAATCGGGGAAAGTTGAAATATCATTGCCAATAAGTGCTGCTGCATCCGAAAACAAAGTCCCGGTAAGTTGCATCCCATCTCCTGAATCACCGGAAAACCGAATGGCCACTTCTTCCAACTCAATTACTTTTGCATCCTTCATTATATAAGATTTTTGATTTCAATATTATCAATCCAAAATAAAAACGACCCTAAAACCAATAAACTGTAATTTTAGAATCGACATAACTTTTTTACTCATTTTTTCAAAAAACAAAAATAACCATTATTTAACAAGTTACTAATGACATATCCAAATATTTAAAGGTTTTAATATATTTGGAATCAATTTAAATATGAACAAAATTGGCACTAATAAAAACACTTAATAATAAAACACCTGTTTTAGGGAAAAACTGTTTTCTGGCTGAAACTGCCACACTTATTGGCGATTTAGAGCTGGGTGACAATTGCAGTGTTTGGTTCAATGCTGTTTTGCGCGGCGATGTACACTACATTAAAATTGGGAATAATACCAATATTCAGGATAACGCCGTTATTCATGCCACCTATCAGAAATCGCCCACAAATATTGGGAACAATGTAACCATTGCCCACGGAGCCATTGTTCATGGGTGTACATTACATGATAATGTTATGGTTGGAATGAATGCCGTGGTTTTGGACGATGCCATCGTAGAAAGCAATTCAATTATTGCAGCCGGATCGGTGGTAACAAAAGGAACTGTTGTTGAAAGTGGCTGTGTTTACGCAGGTATTCCGGCAAAAAAAATTAAGGCAATCAGCCCCGAGCTTCTGGAGAATGAAATTAACCGAATTGCCAGTTCTTACAGCACCTATGCGAATTGGTACAAATAATAAAATCAGAGTTAAATGAAACCAACACTTTTAATACTTGCAGCCGGCATGGGAAGCCGTTTTGGCGGGCTGAAACAGGTTGAACCCGTGGGGCCCAACGGAGAAGCGATAATCGATTATTCAATTTACGATGCCATAAAAGCCGGATTTGGTAAAGTGGTATTTGTTATCCGCGAAAGTTTTGCCGATGCTTTTAAAGAAAAATTCGATCCGATTCTGAAAGGCAAAATTGATGTTGAATATGTTTTTCAGGAACTGGAAAACCTGCCCGAAGGATTCTCTTTACCCCAAGGTCGTGAAAAACCATGGGGTACGGCACACGCCATTCTGGTTACAAAAAATGTGATAAACGAACCGTTTTGTGCGCTAAATGCCGACGATTTCTATGGGTACAATGCCTACAAAGTAATGGCTGAATTTTTAACTCAATCAGCTGTTCCAACCGAATATTCCATGGTTGGATATAAACTTTCTCACACCTTGTCAGATTACGGCTCGGTGTCGCGTGGTATTTGCGATGTGGACGAAAATGATTTGCTCCGAAAAATTGTGGAAACAACAAAAATTCTGAAAAAAGACGGGAAAATTATTTCAATTGAACCAGACGGCAGTGAAAAGAAACTAACCGGAAATGAAAGTGCTTCCATGAATATTTGGGGCTTCAAACCCTCTGTTTTCCCTATTCTCGAAGAAAAATTTACCGAATTTCTGAAAAACCATATTAACGAACCCAAATCGGAAATTTACATCCCTTCTGTGGTTTTCGACATGATTCAGGAGGAAAAAGCGACAGTAAAAGTACTAAAAGCTGATTCGCCCTGGTTTGGAGTTACTTACAAAGAAGACAAACCTCGCGTTGTAGCCAAAATCGATAAACTGATTGAACAAAGAGAATATCCCAAAAAACTTTATTAAACCACTTACTATGAATATTAATTTGATAAAAATTGCCAACCAGTTTCAATTAGCCGGAAAAGTTAAATCGGTTACTCCTTTGGGAGAAGGATTTATAAATGACACATTCATTATAAAAACCGAAGGAAACTCACCCAAATACATTCTTCAACGTAAGAATAAAAAGGTGTTTTCTCCTGTTCCGGCAATGATGGAAAACATACAAAAAGTATGTGATCACATTAAAGTGAAGGTAAAAACAGCTGGTGGCGACCCGATGCGCGAGGCTATGACCATTATTCCGGCAAACGACGGAAAATTATATTTTTTGGATGAAGTGGAAGAATACTGGGCTGTGTGTTTGTTTATTGAAGATACGATTGCTTACGAGGCAGCCGAAACACCAGAGCTGGCATACTCCGGTGGCAGGGGAATCGGAAAATTCCAGTCGTTGGTTTCTGACCTGAAAGAACCACTTACCGATATTTTACCCGGATTTCACAACATCCGCATCCGCTACGAACAATGGGATGCGGTGCTAAAAAAAGATCCGGTTGGCAGAAAGGCAAAAGTGGCTGACGAGATAAGCTGGATTGAAAGCCGACGCGAAGAGATGATGAATTTCTGGCAACTGGTTGAAAACGGAACTATTCCGACCAGGGTAAGCCACAACGACACAAAAATCAACAACATTCTTTTCGATAAAAAAGGCGAAGTGCTTTGTGTTATTGATCTCGACACTGTTTTAAACAGCACGGTTTTAAACGATTTCGGAGACGCCATTCGTTTTTATACCAACACCGGCAAAGAAGACGATACCAATCTTGACAATGTTTCGATGAATATGGAAATATTCACAGCATTTGCCAAAGGTTACCTGGAGGAAGCGGGATCCTTTTTAACAGAAAAAGAAATTGAATACCTGGCATTTTCTGCCAAATACATTACCTACGAGCAAGTGCTCCGGTTTTTAATGGATTATATTGATGGCGACAATTATTACAAAACCAAATCGGAAGACCACAATCTGGTGCGTACGCGGGCACAGTATAAACTGTTAACCAGCATTGAAGAACAATATGATGCCATGAAAAAAGTGGTAAAGGAACTGACTTCCTAAAAAAAACACTAAAGGTGGATGGTTTCGGCCTCCACCTTTTGGCCTAAAAAAAGCGCTGCCTTTTCGTTAAAATTATCAGCCGATTCGGTGGTTTGAAATTCAATTTTGCCCGTTTTCGATAATTTCTGTTCCATTTCAGGATGCCGTTTTAAATAATCCACCAGTTTCTCAGCTACGATTTGCCCCTGCTCCAAAATTTGAATTTTTTTCGGCACAAATTTTCTGATTTGGTGAATGAGTAACGGATAATGTGTACATCCCAAAATCAGCGTATCCAGCTTTTTATCTTTCTTAAGGATATTATTGATATTTTTTCTTACAAAATATTCAGTCCCTTCGGAATCAATTTCATTGTTTTCAACCAGTGGAACCCAAAGGGGACAAGCTTCCTGAACAGTTGACTTCACTTTTCCTTCCGACCATTTTTCCAATTCAATGGGATACGATTCGGAAAGTACGGTTCCCGGAGTTCCGAGCACTCCAACGTGCCCGTTTCGGGTAATTTCAGCAACCTTTTCAACACTTGGTCTGATAACGCCTAATACCCGCCTGCCAGGTGCAATTTTTGGCAAATCGAGTTGTTGGATATTTCGAAGCGCTTTTGCCGAAGCGGTGTTACAGGCAATTATTACCAGCGGGCAATTCTGGCTGAACAAATATTTCACAGCCTGCCAGGTATAATCATAAACCACCCTGAACGACCTTGTTCCATAAGGAGTTCGCGCGTTATCGCCCAGGTACAGAAAGTCGTATTGCGGAAGTTTTTTTACCAGTTCTTTTAATACCGTTAATCCACCATATCCTGAATCGAAAACACCAATGGGAGAATCAATCATAACAAGCTTTTTATCTGGTTATCGTTCAACAACCATATTGTAGGACATATCGTAAAACCGTCCCAGGTTTGACCAGTCAAAATGCAGCGATGCCTCTTCGCACTTATACCTGAGTGCAATTCTTTCGCGGCGGTTCATTTGTACAAAGCGCAGCATTATATCGGCCAATTCATCAGCCGTCTGGTTAAAATCCCTGCTTTTTCTGTCGATGATATACATTCCCAGTTTTTCATTATCCATGATGTTCCTGGAAACATAATCGCCGAAACCTGCCAGATTACTTGTAATAGATGGCAATCCACTGGCAAGGCACTCCAACGGAGTATATCCCCACGGTTCATACATGCTTGGGAAAATTCCCAGATGGCATCCCCGAACAAACTGATTGTAATCCATTTTAAATAAAGGATTTGAGGTAGAAATAAAATCGGGATGATAAACCATTTTCACCTTATCGTGCCGGTTGTTTACCAGATTTGCCGTTCGTAAAAAATTCAAAATTTCATCTTTATCATCATCAACCAAAGTATGTGTGACAATTTTTGGCAATTTTTTGGTTTTCCAGCTTTGCACGTTTCTTCTGAGTTTCAGTCGCTGGTAATCGTCAACCATTTCACTCAAGTTTGGAAAAACATATTGCCCGTTGTCAGACGTAATCCTTGTATATAACCTACGTCCCACCTGTTCTTTTATTTCTTCACAAGCCCTGTGAATATCCTCAATCATGGCTTTTGAATGTAAAACATCGGGATTGAAAGTATAAAAAGGTTTTTTCGTTATAAAAAATGCAACCACCGTCATTTTTGAATTTTGCTGTTGCATGCGGTAATTCAACCTTGCCAGGGCTTCCAGTGTCAGGTCATAACCTTTGTTATGGTATTCGTAACGGCCTGATGTAAAAAAATAAAGCGTATTATCCAAATCGAATGAATAACTCTGAAAAAAATGTCCCATCACAAAATCATGGATTTTCTCTTTGAATTCCAGATGTTGGTTTTGCACCTGATGAAGGACTTCAAACCGATGAATGTTAAGCCCGTTGGGCAGAATCATGTCCGGTGTTCGTCCAAGAAGATGAGTACATTCGCGACCGGTTAACTCACTCACTGTGGTAAAAACATGAGCTCCGTGTGCAGAAGCGCGTTCAATTTCCACAATTGGCTTTACGTTAAAATTAACAGCCTCCTGCTCCCAATTGTAAAATGGCAAATGATCGTAAAACTGATTATCGTTCATGGCCAGATATCTGCCGAGCAGCGTAGCATGTGTTGTAAAAACAATTTTTATATTCAGGTTTTCTTTGCGAAGACCCGGGATTGGGAGCCCCGCCATCCATTCATGAAAATGGGCAATTACCCGTCCGGAGCAAAAACCCGAAGAACACAAATACCGCAGGAATTCTTTTACCTGAAATCCAAATGCAGCTACTTTATCGAGCAAATCATCCTGCCCGGGCAATGCAATATGGTAATCCTGCCAAACAAAGTGTTTTATTTCGGCTAATTTATCGTAAACCGAAAAAGGATTAAAAAGCACCACGTTTGGGCGACCGGAAACAATCCACTGTCCGTAATGAACATCGAAACCACGTTCCTGCATTTTCAGAACTGCCTTGCCCACCGGAGTTGAATAATCAGTGGCCGGATCGAAATGTGCGGCAGCCTGATCGGCAAAATAGGGCCCGATTAAAAAATAGTTTTCTGCTCCCCACTTTTCGATAACTGAAGGTACTTTGGAACGTATTACCGTGTAAATGCCACCAACCTGGTTACACACTTCCCATGCAATTTCAAATAACTTGGAGTTGGAAGGAATTTTAACGTCTTCCTGAATTTCCTCTGGTGTTACTGTTTTCATAAATTTCAATTTGAATAAAAATTTTTTCCAATAAATATAGCGGGAAATCCATTTCTTTCCAACAAAAGAAGTTTAAAAGCATAAAAAAAGCCACCAGTCAGTTGACAGATGGCCTTCGAATGTTTTTATTCACTTGTTTTTATTGAATACCGAGCTTCTGTTTTACCATAGGAAGCAAATCAACACTTTGGTTCGATTTGTAAAGAACAACTCTGGAACCAATGTCAAAAACATAAAGTAAACCCTGTTCTTTAGCAACTTCTTCAATAGCAGCTTCGGCTTTATCGAAAACCGGTGAAAGCAATTCGGCTTGTTTTTGCTGAAGTTGTTGCTGTGCGGTCATCTGGTAATTTTGAATACGCTGTTGAAGTTCCTGCAATTCGGTAATTTTTGCATTTCTTCTTACTTCTGAGGCTTCGGCGCCCAAATTCTCAAGTTCTGTGAGTTTCTGCTGATAATTTTGTTGCATTTCCCCAAGTACATCTTCCAGGTCAGACTGAAAAGCATTGAATGCTGTTTCGGCATTTGCCCTTTCAGGCATAACCTGTACCAGAGCCTGTAAATCTATATGTCCGAACTTCTGGTTTTGCGCACCAGCCGAAATGGTTGCAGCTGCGAACAAAATCAATACGAATAATTTCTTTAAATTTCTCATAATCAACGTAGTATTAAAATTTTTGGTCACAAATATAATTATAAATTATTTATATCCGAGTTTTTGAAGAATCTGATCACTTAAATCGAATCGCGGGTTGGTAAAAAATAGTGTAGTTCCGTCAGCTTTGTCAAATATTACAGCATAACTCCCTTCGTTGGCTAATTCCTGAACCGCTGCAAAAATATCATCCTGAACCGGTTTTATCAGGCTCTGACGTTTTTGAAACAAATCGCCTTCAGGTCCAAAATATTTCCGCTGTAATTGTTTGTAATCTTTTTCTTTGGAAATAATAACGTCTTCGCGTTTGCGCTTCATATCTTCTGAAAGCAATACACTTTCTGCCTGAAAGTCCTGGTACATTTGTTCAATTTCGGCATGCATCGATTCCAATTCTTTCTGGTATTGTGCAGAGAGTTGGTTCAATTGTTCCTGAGCAGCCCGAAAGGCCGGAATGTTTTCCAAAATATAACCGGAATCAATAAAACCGAACTTCTGGGCAAAAGTAATTCCACTGAACAGTATCAGGGTTGTTAGCGTTAATATTAATTTCTTCATGGCTAAATATTTTTCGTTAAAATTATTCTTCCTATTATCATATTTTATGCCAAATCTGTAACTATCAGAATTGCTGACCAATAACAAAATGAAATTGGCTTTTATTTGCATCTGGCGCCCAGGGAATTTTGTCGAAACCATATCCCCAGTCAATTCCCATTAACCCAAACATGGGCAGGAAAATGCGCACACCTACACCTGCAGAACGGTGTAGTTTAAAGGGATTGTATTCCTGAAAGTTCATATCGGCATTCCCTGCTTCCAAAAAGGTAAGTGCATAAATGGTTGCGCTGGGCTTTAAAGTAACCGGGTAGCGCAATTCCATGGTAAATTTATTGTACATTTTTGAACCGCTACGTTCCCGGCTCAGACTAAAATCTTTATACCCGCGCAGGGCTACATAGTCGGTACCGTAAAGGTTGTAGCCAGACATACCTGAACCACCAACAATAAATCCTTCGAACGGAGATTTACGATAGGGATCAAAATGCCCTAAAAATCCCATTTCAACTGCTGTTCTCAACACCAGATTTGAGTTTCTTGAAAGTGGATTGAAAACCTGCCCTTTAAAGAGCCAACGGTGGTATTCTATCCATTTATATTTATCTTCGTTTGTAACATCCGTTGCACTGTAATCTTTGCCGGTAAACCATGAGTAAGGAGGTGTGGCTTTCAATGCCAGCGAAAACTGGGAACCTCTGCGTGAATAAAGCGGATTATCCACTGAACTACGCCCGAATACAGTCTGCAGATTAAAGTTGTTGAATATTTCGTTCGGATCGCCGCTATCGCCAACCGATAAAAAAGATCCACCCATATTCTGAAGCCGGTAGCGTTCAAATGATAATTGGTGATAAACAGTAAAATAGTCATCCGGAAACGAAAGACGGTAGCCATATCCTAATCCAAGGGCAGTAGTTTCCCATATCTGGTCGTCTTCTGTATTATCATCTTCAGATGCATAATTATAGCTGTATTGAGGATAACCGCCATAATAACTGCCATAAGGATCATACCCATAGCCACCGCCATAACCTCCCAAACCATAACCACCACCGTATCCTCCTAAACCATAACCGCCGCCATACGGAGAACCGCCGTAGCCACCATAGGGATTATATCCACCATAACCACCATACGAATTGTAATTGTTGTAATATTTGTTAGCGCTGTAGTTTATTCGTGAATGAGACAATGAAAGCGAGAAAGAATTGGGTTTTTTCCCACCCAGCCAGGGTTCGATAAACGACAGACTTACAGTACGGTAATAACGCCCGCTGGTTTGGTAGCGCAGGCTGAGTGTTTGCCCGTCGCCAGTTGGAAGAGGCCGCCAGGCTTCCTTGTTCAGAATATTCCGAACCGAGAAGTTGGCAAATTTCAGACCCACCGAACCAACAAACATACCGGCCCCCCAACCTCCGGAAAGTTCAATCTGGTCGTTGGCTTTTTCCTGAAGTTGATATTCCAGGTCAACAGTTCCGTCCTCGGGTTTCGGCACTACATCAGGATTTATGGCTTCCGGATCGAAATGACCCAACTGGGCCAATTCCCTTACCGAACGAATGATGGCTTCTTTGCTGAATAAATCGCCGGGGTAAGTTCTTATTTCACGGCGGGCAACATGCTCGTGTGTTTTGGTGTTTCCTGAAATCATTACCTTATCGATGGTTGCCTGTTTTCCTTCACGAATACGCATTTCATAATTAATGGTATCGTTATTTATGTTTACCTCTATGGGCTGTAAATCGAAAAACAAGTATCCCTGGTTCAGGTAGAGATTATTCAGGCCTTCGTCGTTATCGAACAAACGTTTTTCAAGGATAGACTGATTGAACACATCGCCTTTTTCAATTCCAAGATAGTTGTTAAGGTAATCAGCCGGATACACCGTATTTCCAACCCACCTGATATCGCCAAAATAATATTTGTCACCCTCATCGACCCAAAGTTCAACATTTACCCTTGGTTTATTCTTTTTTCCCACTTCAACCTGATAAAGGGTATCGATTTCAATAATTGCATCGCGGTAACCTTTTTCATTGTATTTATTCACAAGGTTCACCTTATCTTTTTGATATTCTTCTTCAAGAAACTTTTTGGTTCGGAAAAAATTACGGAGTTTCCGGGCATTGGTTTTTTTCATAGCCCGCTCCAAAACAACATCGGTTATGGCTTCATTTCCGTGAAGAACAATATCGTTTACCTTTACTTTTTCCTTTTTATCTACGTTAATATCGAGGATAACACTGTTGTTTTGTGTTGTATCGTCACGCTGTACAATATTTACATCGGTATTGAGAAAACCTTTGGCCAGAAAAATGTTTTTAATAGTCCGTTCGGCATTATTCACCTGGTTATCAGTAATCTGACTTCCTTTAAGCAAAAGAACTTTTTCTTTAATATCATCTTGTTCCGATTTACTTACCCCAAAAAAATTAACATCGGATAACCGGGGTCGTTCCTGAAGGTAAATATCGAGCCAGATATCGTCGCCATCTACCTTGCTGGCTGTAATTTTAACATCGGAAAAAAGCCCTTGCTGCCACAATTTTTTAATGGCATTAGTAATTGCCTCTCCCGGAACTTCAATTATCTGACCAACACTTAATCCTGACAGTTGAATAAGCACTGTTTGATCGAGATATTTAATTCCTGAAATCTGAATATCCTTCACCGTGTATTTCTTCGGGCTGGAATAGTAAATCGAGAAATTTGTATCGTCGGTAATCTGGCCAATGGCGGCAGGTGTAAACACAACGATTAAAAATAAAAGGAATATAACTGGCTTTCGCATTCTGACCATAATAAATTAACTAAATAACTGTTCACTGATTTTTCCAAATCGTCTCTCTCTGTTTTGAAAATCGTAAACCGCTTCAAATAAATCTTCTTTTCTAAAATCGGGCCACAATTTTTCGGTAAAATATAACTCCGAATAGGCAATTTGCCAAAGTAAAAAATTGCTGATTCTGAACTCTCCACTAGTTCTAATCAACAATTCCGGATCTGGAATTTGTGCAGTTGACAGGTAACCTTCGAACAGTTTTTCATCGATATCTTTTGATTGAATTTTTCCATTTTTAACATCATTTACAATATTTCTTATGGCTTCGGTAATTTCCCATTTTGAGCTGTAACTCAAAGCTAAAATAAGATTTAGTCCGGTGTTTTTTTCCAAAAGCCTGATGCATTCGTTTAATTTTGCAGCCACATCCGGCGGTAATTTTTTAATATCGCCAATTGTTCCCAGCCTCACATTGTTTTTCATCAATTCACCGGTTTCGTTTTCTATTGCCTGAACCAATAATCCCATTAAAGCATCCACTTCATTTTTCGGACGTTCCCAGTTTTCAGTTGAAAAAGCATATAAAGTAAGATATTTTATACCAATGTCGCCGGCGCCTTCAACGGTTGAGCGTACGGATTCCACACCATGTTCATGGCCAAAAATACGTTCACTGCCATGTTTTGCAGCCCATCTGCCATTTCCATCCATTATTATGGCAACATGTCGCGGAATTTTGTTGATATTTAGTTTTTCTTTTACCGATTTCATCACCAGTGTTTCCTGTCGTAAGCCGGACAAGCTTTGGGATCCAGATTAATTTTGTAGGTTACATGAATTCCCAGATAGCCCGGCCAGTCGTTATTGTGCAAAAAGTCTGTATATTTAATTGTTTCAATATCTCCTGCATTATTTATTGTTTCAAATGATAACGGATCATCCAGATTATCAAATTTATCGTTGAGTAGTTTACGCATTTGAAACTCGGCTCCAACTCCCAATCTTTCACCAATTGTCACCTTTATTCCAAAACCAAATGGTATGGTTACAGCAATAACCGATTCCTCAACTGTATTCCAAACCGGATAAGCTGGATTAATCTGAGCCATTCTTACTGGATCGAGATTATACGGAAAATACATCACTCCCAATCCTCCCAAAATATAAGGTGTAAAAGGCGTTTTCCTTTCTCCCAAAATATATTTCAGGTAATTTATCTCCATCATAAACGAAATATCCTGGGCATTTTTATTGAAATCAAAAGGAATATCCTCCACCATCCCGCTGGCAGCAAAATTACCGGATAAAAACTGTGCCCGCATCGCCACCCGGGCGTTAAAATTATACCTGAAAAAAGCTCCAAAATTTAAATTGAACGTTTGCACAGGAGAGGCTTCCTTAATATCTCCCAAATACGCTGAAGAACCTCCCCAAATGCCTATGTCTGCTGATTTTTGGGCAAAACCTGAAACAGTAAAAATAACTGCTATAAACACCAATACAATTTTTCTCATTTGGTATCCTAACTCGTTTATTCAACAATAGCTTCAGGCATATTACCGGCTCGTTTATACACAAAAAACTGACTGGAAGGAACTTACAATGAAGTTACAAAAACCCTTGTTTTTAATTCTTAATTTATTAAACATTATAATTTCCATCTGCAATCCTCTGGTTATCAACGAACTTATCTTGTTTGCCTCTGTATTGTTCAGCTTTCAAGAGGTACAAAAGTAATATAATTCTAAATATAACATACCTGAACGCTATTATAAAACCCAAAGAAAGATTAAAAATTGTTAAGCTTGTCAGAATATTTAATTGCGTTTATCAAACCCCCACATCAACTTGTTTCTCAGGGTATTATAAAAATCCTGATCGGGTAATTGAAGGGTTTTTAAGGTGGCATTTGCTTTTCTTATTTTTAGTGTGGTTGAAAACTCAACAGGAATGGCACGGTAGTCGAGAGAAGTTAAAAAATGGGAACCTCTTCCCCCAACTTTCAGTTCTATTTCATATTTGTCTGGCACAACCACGGGTCTTATAGTAAGATTATGCGGCGCCAGTGGGGTAATTACAAAATTTTCGGAATCGGGGGTGAGTATGGGGCCGCCAACACTCAATGAGTATGCGGTTGAGCCGGTTGGAGTAGCAACAATCAGTCCGTCTGCCCAGTAATTATTCAACAGTTGTTTATCGCACCAGGCATTAATATTTATCATCGAGGAAGAATCCGTTTTCAGAACGGCCAACTCATTTAAAGCAAAACTGAAATCGATTTTTTCACCTCCGCAAAATTCTACTTCGAGCAACGATCTTTCAATAATCGAGTAATTGCTGTTAAATATGTTGTTGAGCGCATCGTTAATCTGGTCTTGTGAAATATCAGCCAAAAAGCCAAGCCTGCCACTGTTTACCCCAACAACAGGAATTTCAAAGTTTCGAATATTGACAACAGAGTGCAAAAATGTACCATCGCCGCCAACACTGAAAATAAAGTTATTGGATTTGTCGAAGTCGTCCGGAGAGCTGAAAAAGGAAGAATAATAAGGTTCAATTTTCAAATTTGCAGTTAAATAATTATGAAAAGGTTTAAAAAGTTGGACATTGATTTTTTTTGTTTTCAAATAATTAAAAAACTCCTCTAAAACAGGTATAAAACTCTCAGAAACAGAGGTTCCGAAAACAGCTACTTTCACTTGGTTGTATTTTTAAATATTCATAAATTTCATGAATTGGTCGTACCTGTCCTGGTATAAATCACTCAGCATGGAATGATCAAGGTAAACGCCTTTCACGGCATAGTCGTATCGCATAAACGACTGAATAACAGAAGAAAGGTCAACACGATCCAGTTTAAGTACTAATTCAAGGGTATGTGTGCCAGGCAAACGATTCATAAAAAAACTAAGTATTTTGGTTTCATTACTTTCAACAATCTGACTGATTTGAGCGAGAGAATAATCTATTTCATTCACCTCCAAAACTATAATTCCACCCATTTCCTGCAAGGAAAAATACCGGGCAAAACGTCGGGCAAGATCATAAAGCGTAATTGCCCCCATATATTCATGAGCAGAATTCAAAACCGCAATCACACTTAATTTCAGCTTATACATCAGCATAGCCACTTCAAAAATATGCTGGTTTTCATGCACATGTGTTGTATCAAATTTTTCAACCTCTTTGCCAATGGAGTCTTCCAACAAATTCAAATCATAAATAAACTTATCTGACACAATCCCACGAAAATGGCCTTCATCAACCACCGGAAGATGCGAAACCCTGAAAACATCCATCGAATTTAACACTTTCTGTCCTTTTTCGGTGCTGCTCACGGAAGGAACTACATCTGATATTAAACTATTTGCCAGCAATTCTTTAATTTTGTTTAACCGTTTCAAACTGAAAATTGTAACTTGCGCCACAAAAATACAACAATGACAAGACTAAGTGTAAATATAAACAAAATAGCAACACTGCGAAATTCGCGGGGAGGGAATATTCCCAGTGTGAAAGATGCAGCTGTTAACTGTCAGAAATTTGGAGCACAAGGCATTACAGTGCATCCGCGCCCCGATGAACGCCACATTACCCGAAAAGATATTTATGAAATTAAACCTTTAATTACCACTGAATTTAATATTGAAGGTTATCCGGGCGAAGATTTTTTAAAAATGGTTACCGAAGTGCAGGCCCACCAGGTTACACTTGTGCCAGATACGCACAACCAGCTTACAAGCGATCATGGGTGGGACACCTGGAAAAACCTGACATTTCTGAAGGAAGTGATTTCGAGGTTGCAGGAACACGGAATACGTACATCCATTTTTGTGGATCCAGACAAAGAAGCTATTGAGGGAGCTGCCGAAACCGGAACAAACCGCATTGAGCTTTACACCGAACCTTACGCAAGCCTTTATCCATTGGGTCGTAACAAAGCTATTGAGCCTTTTATTGAAGCGGCAAAATTTGCAGATAAAATAGGCATAGAGGTAAATGCCGGCCATGACCTGAGTCTGGAAAACCTCAACTATTTTTATAAGAATATTCCGGAATTGAAGGAAGTTTCCATTGGACATGCCCTTATTGCCGATGCCCTCTATTTTGGATTGGAGACTACCATTCAAAAATACCTTGATTGCCTCAAATAATATGGAATTATATTACCGAAAGGAAGGGAAAGGTCCGATAGTGGTTGTGATTCACGGGCTGTACGGTTCGTCGGACAATTGGATGAATATGGGCAAAAGACTGGCTGAAAACCACACCGTTTACATGATTGACCAGCGAAACCACGGGCGATCGCCATTTGCCGATGAGCATACATTCGATGCCATGCGCGATGATTTGACAGAATTCTTTATACAGAACCAGATTGAAAAAGCAACTATTCTGGGTCACAGTATGGGCGGAAAAACGGCCATGTGGTTTGCCGCCGACTATCCAGAAAAAGTTGAAAAACTGGTGATTGCCGATATCGCTCCCAAAGATTACCTGCAACTAAAAGACAGCAGCCAGTACCATCTTCACCGAAATATTTTACTTGCAATGAAAGAACTGGATTTCAGCAAAATAAAAAAACGCAAACAGGTTGACGACCTGCTTTCGGAACGGATAGAAGACAGTCGGATCAGACAGTTTTTGCTGAAAAACGTGACCAAAAACAAAAAAACAAAAAAATACAAATGGCGGTTAAACGTGGAGGTTTTATACGATTATCTCGACGAAATTGTGGGCGGAGTTAACAGGCAGTGGTTTGACGATCGTATCCCCATCAACAATTATCCGGTCATTTTTATTCGTGGGTTAAAATCCAACTACATTATGGATGAAGACATTCCTTTAATCAGGGAAATTTATCCCGATGCCAGCATTGTGGACATTCCTGGCGCCGGACACTGGCTCCACGCTGAAAAACCCGATGAATTTATGGAAGCGGTGATGAGGTGTTGTTAAGAAAATTTACCTGTTGTATTTCTCTGTTATCTCCTTCAAAAACTTTTGATGCTTTCCCTTTAACTGCCGCCAGTTATACCGCCATTCCCAGTTTCCGCTGGAAGTGCCTGGTGTGTTGAGCCGGGCTTTGGTTCCCAGTTGCAGCAAATCCTGCATGGGCATTAAAGCGCTTTGTGCCGACGATGCCCAAATCCATTCAATTCCTTTTTGCAATGCACGTTTCCCGGGTCTTCCCAAATACCGGCGAACACGTTTTCGCTCTTTGCCTTTCAGCGAACGCAACCAGCCCAAAGTGGTGTCGTTATCGTGGGTGCCGGTATAGGCTAAAAATTTCGGCTGGTAATTGTGGGGCAAATGTTCGTTGCCCGGGTTTGAACCAAAAGCAAACTGCAGTACTTTCATTCCGGGCAACTTAAAGTCGTCGCGCAGTTGTTCCACTTCAGGTGTGATTACGCCCAAATCTTCGGCAATTAGCGGCAGGTAATCCACCTGTTCCTTAAACTTTTTCAGAACTTGAAAACCTTTTGCGGGGAGCCACTGCCCGTTTATTGCCGTTTTTTCACCTGCCGGCACCGACCAGAAAGATTCCAACCCACGAAAATGGTCAATCCTCACTTTATCGAACAGGTGCGCGTTAAAATGCAGCCGGGCCAGCCACCAGTCAAAGTCACGCTGTTCGAGCCGATCCCAGTTAAAAACCAGATTTCCCCAAAGCTGTCCTGTTTCACTGAAATAGTCTGGCGGAACGCCTCCCACTTGTGTTGGCTTCAGGTTTTCATCAAGCAAAAAAACGTCGGTGTTCGTCCATACGTCAGCGCTATTACCCGAAACGTACAGCGGCATGTCGCCAAAAATTTGCACTTTTTTCGAGCGGGCATAATTTTTTAACAGAAACCACTGCCTGAAAAACAGAAACTGCACAAATTTCTGAAATTCAATTTCTTCGGAAAGGATTTCGGAATATTTCTGAAACGCTTTCTTTTTTCTGAACTTTAAATCGTGTTCCCAATCGCTCCAGTGGGCATCCTGAAAATGTTTTTTAGCCGCCATAAAGAGGGCATAATCCTGCAGCCACCAACCATGTTCTTTCAAAAAATGATGGTATTCACCTTCAAGGTTGTCTAACTTTTCCCGTTGAAAATTTTCGAAAGCTCTTCGCAGTAATGGATATTTCCACGCTTCCACTTTTTCGAAATCCACATATCTGGCTGGAAATTTCGGGCGCCGTTTTAAATCATTTTCTGCAAACAGACCATCTTCAACCAACAACTGCAAATCAATAAACAACGGATTTCCCGCAAAGGCTGAATAGCACTGGTAAGGCGAGTTTCCGTAACCAACAGGACCCAGGGGCAAAATCTGCCATAACTTTTGTCCGGTTTCGTTTAAAAAATTCACGAACCGGAATGCTTCTTTTCCCAGCGTACCAATCCCCTCCAGTCCCGGAAGCGATGTAATGTGCAGGATTATCCCGCTGTTTCGTTCAACCATTCGCGTACTTTTTTCGAAAAACGGAAAGGTGTTCCGCAGTTTCTCGCACGATGCGCTGAACGGCCAAACCGTGTTTCAAATCAGGAATGAATGCTTTGGAATCGTCGCCTGTCAGAAACAAGTAATGTGCATGAACCATCGAGCGCAGCCATCCCGGCGGCACATGTCCCGACGGGAAACTGGTAACCGGTTTGTAGTTGCTTCCAACCATTTGTTTTATCCACTGGTCAGAGCCTTCAAGGTAATATTCGAAATATTCAGAATTTTTTGAAGAATAGCGCAACGCACCGTTTTCGGCATACAATTCCAGATGCACCAAATCGCCCGTGCCCGAACTGATTCGGCTGGCCGACAAGTTGCCAACTGCGCCGGTTTCTGGTTCCACCAACGAAAGCGAACTGAACAAATCGGAGCCGGCAGGCACATCGGAAAAACCGCCTCCCTGCAAAGCACCGGTTATCTGCAAATCTTCTCCCAGAAATGCCATCAACAGACTGATTCCGTGCGAACCCAAATCGGCCATAGCGCCGCCGTCGGGTGCAGGAGTTAGCCGTGTAACCCGTTTTTCACGGTAGGACGATTGCAGGTAATCGCCGTGGTAGTATTTCAAATCGAAATGAATGGGTTTGCCCAGTTTCCCCGATTTCCAAAATTCCAGGGCCTCGCGCACCGATGAAGTTTGAAGGTATTGAAATCCAATTTGAATATTTACTTTGGCACTAATATTTTCTGCCAGTTTTTTCATCTCCTCTTCTTCCTGAATTGAAGCACAAACCGGTTTTTCGAGGTAAATGTATTTTACATTGGGCATTTGCAACGCCAGTTTCAGATGCTCAAAATGAACGTTATTCGGACCTAAAATAAAAACAGCCTCAATCTTTTTATTTTGCGAAAACTCCTCTACCGATTGCGCTGAAGCAAAACCAAACTTTGCAGCAAAGTTTTCACGGCTCTCTTCTCGTGCCGAAGCCACCGATTCAAAAACCAGTTCGGGCACTTCGTTGTAGTAAAACTTTAACGACTGAAGTGCATAGGCATGGGCGCGGGCAATTCCGCCGGCTCCTAAAAATCCAATGAGTATTTTTTGCATGAAAACAGTTTTTCAAAATTTGCTCAAAAATAGTGAAATGGAGAGAATGGGCAATTCTTTATCTTTTCACCGAAAAAACCGGCACCTTTAACCATATTGAAAACTCGTCGAGGCTGTTTTGCCCTTTTTCGTGGGTGGGGCAGGTTTTTATGGCAAAGGCAGGTTTTCTGGCTTTGTTTACCAGATAAATACGGTAATCGGTTTTTTTATTCGAGGTTACCCGGTTCGACCAGCTTGCCATCGATTCGCGGGTAGTGATGGGCACCAGAGTAACGCCAATATATGCCCGAAGCGATTTCCACTTCCCGGTTTTGAACAACCCGAACCATTTGTTGTATTGCCTCACTTCGTATTTTTCAGTGTCGATTTCAATGCCTGAAAACATAAAAACAACGAGTGCCGCAAAAAGCACTACCAGAATTCCCCGGATTATTGCACCGTTACCATACATTTGATTAAAAAAAGTCCTGTGGAACTTTCATATCTAAGGCAAGAAAGTGTTTAAAAACAAACCGTAGAATCTAAAAATAAGAAATTGAGCACCAATTTTTAAAAAAATCTGAAAAATCTGAAATAACACGCAACCTTTTTTTATCTGTTGACATCATTATTAATATTGCTAAGATAAAATAATGTCAAACTCAAATCTTAACATCATGAACATACCGCCAGACAATTAAAATGTAATGCAAAAAAGCATTACAATCAAAACCTGTAAACCAAGAGTTAATGTATTCTTAGTAAATATGAAGAAATATTTGTTAAGGTGTTCTCGGCCTATTTAGTTTTAGCAATTTGAAAATTAATTATTCATTAAATCATTGGTATTATAGCGTATATTTAAGCTACTTTGTGAATTATAAAATACTTCACCATGAAAAATTTATTACTCTTATCAATTTTGCTTACCTTCAGTATTTCCTTATCCTCATGCCAGAAAGAAGATAATGAAACAGAAACTTACCTGAAAGAATACATGCATTACAAACCGATTGTCTCACACTATATGGGCACAATAGAAAAAAAAATGTCAGATACGGTAAAAAGGGAGGTCGATTTGATGGTAAGTAATCTTTCTTACCGTAGTTGTATATATTGTACTGGTGGGCTTGTTCATGAAGTATCTCCTGAGGCTAAGCGAAAATCACTCCTTTTTATTGCTGACAATCTTTTTAAAGGCAAAGACTCAAGATTGAAGTATATTTTTCAAGACCTCTTCAAAACATTTTATCCGGAACAATATGATTTATTGTTAGAAGAATTCGATATGCAAAAAGCAGTTAAGTGGAGTGATATTGAAAAAGAATTTAATAACCTGCCAATGCAAAATATGTTTGACAAATATTTGGAGATTGAATTTGGGAAAGAATAAAAGTGTTCGCTAAAAATTATTTGTTTTAGAACAACAGCTTTTTTTATCTTTTCACCGAAAAAACCGGCACTTTCAGCCAAATGGAAAACTCGTCGAGGCTGTTTTGGGCCTTTTCCCGGGTGGGGCAGGTTTTTATGGCAAAGGCTGGTTTCCGGGCTTTGTTTACCAGGTAAATGCGG
>JAHYIT010000051.1 GCA_019429205.1 Mariniphaga sp.
GAAAAATACAAGGGTGATATAGGCAAAAATTATCAGCATTAAGTGTCTTTTAACCAAATGTTTTTTAAAGCATTAGAATGGTAAAAAGTATTATAGTCATCTTCCATTTCCCGGAGATTTTTTCCACGGTAATCGTAGGTTTCAAAATGCATGAACAAATGTGGTTTGGCCGATTCAAAATAATCAACCTGGTTGGCCACAAAAATCAGCTGAATCTCATTTTTCAGGTTTTTCAGCAGCCATTCCACTCCTTTCTCAAAATGCAGTTTTCCCTGATTGATCGACTCAAACTGACCTTGCGGAAAATAGGTGATTAGGTTGCCGGGATTTTGGAGCAGTTCAGTGGCGTAGGTCAGCGATTCAATACTACTTTTGGAATTTTTTCGAACCGAAAATGCGCCGGTGTGCTGAAAAAACCAGTTCTTTTTCAATTGGTCTTCCAGCATCATTACGTGAAATTTTTTATGAAACTTTTTTTGGTTCAACGAAGCAATAAAAAAGCCGTCCCACCAGCTGAAATGGTTGGAAATTAACAAGATAGGAAGCCTGGTTTCTGGGACCGTTCCTGGCATGTGGATTTTTTTGAAATGCTGTTTCATCCGCATCCAGCCGTACCACACAAAAAACGGGTATAAAAACCAGTGATGGCGGCCTTTAATCATATTTCGAAAATTAAAAAGTAAATCACCAAAACCACAAAAAACATAAACTGAATAACGAAAACCGGTGCAGCCAGTTGGTTTGAAAATTCGGTTTTCGTTTTTTGCAGCAACCAATGAAAAAGAAAGGCCAGCAAATACCAGGAAATGTAATTTTGCAGCGGGATTTTTCCCCCGGCCCAGCTCCACATACCCAAAAGCGGGGCTGCCTGTTCCAAAATAAAATCGTAAATAACCATTAAAAACGGAGCAAAAAACAACTTAACTGTATTGTTTTCGGAAATTTTTTCTGCAATAATTTTGGTGCAATACACCAGCATCAGCCAATTGAGGCCAATCATTAGAGGGGTTTCGAGAACCTTTATTCCAAGCCCTTTTCCGTAAATGTATTCTCCGAAAATCAGTCCGGTTTTTACGCCGATGGCTTCAACCAAAAAAGAGAAAATAAAAATGAAAGCAAAAATTCCCCCCATTTTTAAAGTGAATTTTGGACGGTGAAACCAAATCAGAAATCCAGCGCTCAGCAATAAGGCAAGTGGGGTTAACCTGCTGAAAAACTCACGGGTTGAAGGATTTATAAATCCGGCAATTCCAACCAGATAAAATATGATCAGGAAGCCAAATGAGTATGTATATTTTCGGTTTTTCAAATCTTCTTATTTTGGTTTAAAAATAAACCTTATTTTTAGCATGGCAAGAATTTAACGGATTTTTAAACCAAAAATTGACCATTATGACAACCAAAGTTGTTTTTATTTTAAGTGTGATTTTTCTTTTTACCGGTTGTGCAGGTTCAGATAAAGCAGAAAACTGGACCCATTTTCGGGGTTCGCAGATGGATGGACATGCCCAAACAGAAACCGCACCGCTGGAATGGAGCGAAAATTCCAATATTGTCTGGAAAAAGGAGGTGAAGGGGAAAGGATATTCTTCGCCTGTTGTTTTTGGCGACCAAATCTGGATTACATCAGCTACCGATGATGGCAAAGAATTTTATACACTTTGTTACGACTTTGAAACAGGGCAGCTTCTTGATGAAAAAACAATTTTTACCAGTGATGACCCACAGCGAATTCACAGCACAAATTCCTATGCAACACCAACACCGTGCATTGAAAAGGATTTTGTTTATGTGCATTATGGAACTTTTGGCACGGCCTGCATCAATACAAAAACTTTTGAAGTGATTTGGCAGCGCGAGGATTTAAAGGCTGAACACATGCAGGGCCCGGCTTCCTCGCCGATACTTCATAAAAATATGCTGATTGTGCATCTTGAAGGAACCCAAGATCCGTATGTGGTTGCGCTCGATAAAACCACCGGCGAAACCATTTGGAAAAGCGTTCGGCCCAAAGAAATTTACGACCCGTTACAGCCGGTTTTCAGGAAATCGTATCAAACGCCCATTGTAATTGAAGCTGATGGCCGGGAACTACTGATTAGCAATTCAGCCTATTTGTGTTTTGCCCACGATGTAAACACAGGCGAGGTGGTTTGGACCATCGAATACGGATACGATTCCACAGTGAGCCAGCCGCTCTACTGGAACGGTTTGGTGTTTGTCAATTCAGGCTGGATTTTCCTGGATAATATTCCCTTTTTCACCCGGCAATATGCCATTGACCCCACCGGAAAAGGAGACGTGACAGAAACGCATGTGAAATGGATGTACGAGGATGAAGTGCCGCAAATTCCCACACCGGTTATTGTGGATGGCAAAATGTTCATGGTGCACGATCGTGGCATGGTAACCTGCCTCGATGCCATGACCGGTGAACCCATCTGGAAAGAGCAACTGAGGGGCAACTTCAACTCATCGCCCGTGTATGCAGCCGGGCATATTTACTTTTTCAATGTAAGAGGCGACTGCACGATTACCCAACCCGGAGACACATTTCAAAAAGTGGCCGAAAACAGCATCGGCGAAACGGTAAAGGCTGTTCCGGTTTTCGTGCGCGGAAAAATGGTGCTAAGGACAGAGAAGAATTTGTATTTGATTGAATGAAAATGAATTGCATGGATTCCTTCATTTTTTAGTTCAGCAAAAACTTTTTCAGTGCTTTTTTTTGATCTGCCTGCAATGGCTTTTGGAATATAAAACATCAAATATCCCTTGTTTTTTCCTTCAAGGAGCGCTCTTTGCACGCAATGTTCGTCTATAAGGCCAATCACAATAAATTCGCCGGCTTTTCTATTTGCGCAATTGCAGAGGAAACAGACAAAATAAAAAACATCCAGGTCAGAAAAATGGCTCTTATTATTTTCATTGGACGAGTTTTTCCAATTGGTTAAAAATCTGCAATAATAATTACAGCAAACAAATTGTTTGGGGATTAACCGGAAAATTACTACAGATTTTCAATGACTCTTTCAAGTCTTCGTGTGATTTCTGTAGCTACCTCCTGAACTGTTGGATTGGTAACCATCATCATCGATGCCAGGGGATCCACTGCAGCAACTTCCACTTCCCCGTTATCGTTTTCCTGAACTATTACGCTACAAGGCAGTAATACACCAATGTTTTTTTCGCTCTCAACTGCCTTTTTTGCATATTCAGGATTGCAGGCTCCCAAAATGTGGTATTTTCTGAAATCAACACCCAATTTCATTTTAAAGGTTTTTTGCATATCCACTTCAGATGGAACACCAAAACCCTCTTTTGCCAGTTCAGCCTTTACACTCTCAATTACTTGTTCAAAACTTTTGTTTTTCAATACGGTACTGAAATAATAGCTCATATCATTTTGTTTTTTTTTGTTAAAGAATTATTTTGAGAACTCTAACAAATATAGTGGTATTTCGTTCAAATCAGTTAACGAAAAAATGAAAAACAGGTTTTCTTTTTTCAGAATTTTTATGCAGAGCAACCATTGATTTATAACATTTTTTGCGGGATAAATGAACAGATTTCAGGAGGTTAGTGCCAGAATGTTTGCCGATTTTTATAAAAGTGCATTTTTAGAGGTTGAATAGTATTATGATTTTTAAAAGAGCTTTTAATTTCTATTTGTAAAATAAAAATCATTTTAATTGGAAAAATGTCAAAAATAATTTGGTTTTATTGTCTGAATGTATATTTTTGGCCTCTATAGACAGTAAAAACTAAAATTGCAAAAATATGTGTGGAATTGTATGTGCATTCGATTTAAAAACCGTTAGTCAGCAATTGCGGCCTCAGGTTTTGGAGATGTCGAAAAAATTGCGGCACCGCGGACCCGACTGGTCAGGTATTTATTGTGGCGAAAAAGCGCTTATAGCGCACGAGCGACTTTCCATTGTTGACCCCGAATCAGGTGGCCAACCGTTGTACAGTGAAGACAGGAAGTTGATTCTGGGCGTTAATGGCGAAATTTATAACCATCGCGAAATCAGAAAACAGTTTGAAGGGAAATATGAGTTTTTGACCGGTTCCGATTGCGAAGTAATTCTTGCGCTTTACCGCGAAAAGAAAGAGAAGTTTCTCGACGATATGAATGGCATTTTTGCTTTCGGGCTTTACGACGAGGAGGAAGATGCGTATCTGATTGCCCGCGACCATATTGGAATTATTCCGCTTTACCAGGGTTGGGATGAGTTTGGCAACTACTATGTGGCATCTGAACTGAAAGCGCTGGAAGGCTACTGCAAAAGAATTCAGGAATTTCCTCCCGGACATTATTTATATAGTAAAGATGGCGAAATAAAACGCTGGTATGAACGGGAATGGACAGAATTCGAAAATGTGAAAGACAACCCTGCCGATATTGAAGAATTATCGCAAGCATTGGAAGATGCCGTTCATCGACAGTTGATGTCGGACGTTCCTTATGGTGTGCTGCTTTCGGGTGGTCTCGATTCTTCCATTACATCGGCGCTGGCCAAAAAATTTGCGCCTAAACGCATTGAGGAGAATGACCAGAAAGATGCATGGTGGCCGCAGTTACATTCGTTTGTTATTGGTTTGGACGGTTCGCCCGATTTGGCTGCGGCCAGAAAAGTGGCCGACCACATCGGCACCATTCACCACGAAATTCATTACACCATTCAGGAAGGACTGGATGCCATCCGCGATGTAATTTACCACATTGAAACGTATGATGTAACAACTGTGCGTGCATCAACACCTATGTACATGATTGCGCGGGTTATAAAATCGATGGGAATAAAAATGGTGCTGACCGGCGAAGGCGCCGACGAGATTTTTGGCGGTTACCTCTATTTCCACAAAGCGCCTAATGCCGAAGAGTTTCATAAGGAAAGTGTGCGCAAAGTGAGCCGGTTGCATTTGTACGATTGTCTGCGCGCCAACAAGTCGCTGGCTTCGTGGGGTTTGGAAGGACGGGTTCCGTTCCTCGACAAGGAGTTCATAGACGTTGCCATGCGTTTTAACCCGGAAGCCAAAATGGCCAAAGACGGGAAAATGGAGAAGTGGTGCCTGCGCAAAGGTTTTGAGAAATACCTGCCCGAAAGCGTGGCGTGGCGACAAAAAGAGCAGTTTTCTGATGGCGTAGGCTACGGCTGGATTGACACCCTGAAACAAATTGCCCGTGAACAGGTTACCGACGAAATGATGGAAAATGCACAATTTCGTTTCCCGGTAAATACTCCCATGAACAAGGAAGAATACATGTACAGGACTATTTACAGCGAGCATTTCCCATCGGATCAGGCGGCAGCGTGTGTTCCTTCGGTGCCCTCCATTGCATGCAGCACCGGCGAGGCACTGGCCTGGGATGCTTCGTTTCAGGGCAATGCCGATCCTTCGGGAAGAGCTGTAAACTCTGTACATGAAAAAGGGGCTGTTTTTGAGGATATTAAAAGAAGTCAGGCGCAACCGGTAGTTGCAATTTAACTTGCAGCAATATTATTATTTCAATCCATGCCTAAAGATTCGTGAATTACTATGTTTAAAAAATTCTGAATCAGTTTGTGTTTGTGGTATTCCGGATGGAACTGGCAGGTGTAAAGCGGTTTGTTACGGTGTTTCATAATCTGGTTGTGGCAGGTTTTTGAGGTGGCCAGCAGTTCGAAATCCGGAGGGATCGAAATGGAATCGTTGTGCATTATTCAGAATGATTTTCTATCTTTCGGCCAAAATTCACAAACTGTTTAATTTGAAGAAAATGAAGAAAGTATTGGTTTTTATAGCAGCAGTTGCATTTTTTGCATGCAGTCAGCAGAAAAAAGGTTTTGAAATTACCGTGAACCTCGAAGGTGCTGATGGTCAGATATTACTGGAAAAAAGAGGGGCTTCACAATGGATTCCGGTTGATACGGCTGACATTGTGGATGGAAAAGCCGTTTTGACAGGCGAAGTCGTTAATCCGGAAGATCATTATTTATCGGTAATGGGGCAGCGTGCCAAAACCATCCTGTTTGTTGAAAACACCGAAATGACAGTTTCGGGAAATGTGGAAAACCTGGAGCAGATTACAGTTACCGGTTCACAAACCCACGATGAATACAACCAGGTTAACAGCCGGATTCAGGAAATAGGTGAGGAATACATGGCCCTTTACCAGGAAGCGCGCGAAGCTGCAGCCGCAGGGGATGAAACAAAGGCTTCGGAACTGATGCAGCAGGTAGAGGAAATGTATGAAAGCACCAACACCATGCAGGCCGATTTTGTGCGAAATAATCCCGGTTCGTATGCAGCGCCTTATTTCATTTCGAGGGTGCAATACGGAATGGAGGTGGACGAACTGGACAACCTGGTGAGCGCACTTGATCCAAAATTAAAAGAAGTGCCTTCTATTGTAGCTTTAGCAGAACGAATTGAAAAACTGAAAACTGTTGCAGTGGGTCAGATAGCTCCCGATTTTACCATGAATGATCAAGACGGAAACCCGGTGAAATTTTCAGACATTTACAAACAAAACGAATACACATTGCTCGATTTTTGGGCTGCCTGGTGCGGACCTTGCCGCCAGGAAAACCCGAACATTGTAGCCGTTTACAACGATTATAAAGACAAAGGTTTCAGCGTGTTTGGCGTTTCGCTCGACCGCGACCGCGACGCCTGGCTGAAAGCCATCGACGATGATAAACTCACCTGGGAACATGTTTCCGATTTGGCTTACTGGAACAATGAAGCAGCTCAGATGTATGCTGTGAATTCCATTCCGTCCAGTTTAATTGTGGACAAAACCGGAAAAATCATCGCCAAAAATAAACGCGACGAAGCATTGCGCGAAGCAGTTTCAGAATTGCTCGATTAAAGCAATCTCCCCTCGTAATAAAATAAATCGGTGGGCAGGGTAAATTCCTTATATGTGCTTTGGTTGGGGTAAATCATAAAATATTTATCGATTTCCAACCAGGGATCGTATTTGAATAATCCTGATGCACATGGATAATAACGCAAATAGATGGTTGATCCTGGGCGAAAAATTTCCCTGTCCAAAAGTGAAAATTTGAATCTGATTATTGGATTGGGAATGCCCGATCTGCTAAAAGTGTTTGTTTGAACTGCCAGTTTATAGTTTAAATCGTCAACTGGTTTACTGTCGTTAACAAATATGATGCAACCGAAATGCGGGGCATTTTCAACCTCCACTGCAATTTCAAAATTTTCTCCGAATTTCCCCTGGTTGGGACCGGAATCAATGGAACCTTTGTAAGATGCTATAAATGGGAGTTTTACCATTTTATAGTCTATTTGCTTAATTTCCATCAGGTAAACGGTTTTTGTTGCTCCGGTGTAGAAAAATTCAAGCGTGTCGGTTCCATTGTGCTGAATGTCATACAATTCATAATAGGTGAACCCTTCCTTTTCAAAACGAATTTGGTAGTCTCCTTCTTTCACATTATTTATTTCATATTCTCCATTTTTGTCGGTTTCAACCGTTTTTCGGAATTTATTCCGGTCGCACAGAGTAACTTTTATTCCGCTGTGGTTATCGTAACCTTCTGCCGGCCAACTGGATATATTCGTCGTGAAAAAAGCTGAACCTGTTATCACACCCGGTGAATCAAATTTATCTTTTGAACAGGAGAAACTAAATAAAACAATCAGAAATAGTAAAATTGCACGGTTCATGATTTTTTTTTGCAAAATAACAAATCATGCCTAAAAATAAAATGACAAGCTTCAGTTTCATGTTTTTGAATTGTTACATTTGCGCCCTGAAAAATGCAAAATTACTTTGGTGAAATAGCAGGATTGCTCACGGCGGTTTTCTGGACTGTTACCAGCATGGCGTTTGAGTCGGCAGGTAAAAAAGTGGGTTCGCTGGCTGTAAATCTCATCCGGCTGGTGATGGCTTTCTTTTTTATTGGCGTTTACAACTGGATTGCCCGCGGGTTTTTCTTCCCCACCGATGCCACTTTGTTTCAGTGGCAATGGCTGGCCTTATCTGGTCTGGTGGGGTTTGTCATAGGCGACCTTTTGCTTTTTCAGGCATTTGTGGTAGTTGGAGCACGTATTTCCATGCTTATGATGTCGCTGGCGCCGCCGTTTGCTGCATTTGTGGGATGGCTGATGCTGGGCGAGGTGCTTACCCCGAAAAGCTGGCTGGGAATGGCCATTACAATGGTTGGTATTGTTATCGTGATTTTGAAGCGGGAAAAAACCGAGAAGAATGGTTCAATCGTACGAAAATTGACATCAAGCTATTCTGTTCCAGGAATTTTGCTGGCGTTGGGTGGCGCCCTCGGGCAGGCAGCCGGACTGGTACTCAGTAAAAAAGGGATGGGCAGTTACGATGCCTTTTCCGCTTCGCAAATCAGGGTACTCACCGGAATTGCCGGGTTTGCCATCCTTTTCATTTTCATGAAACGGTGGCCGCGGGTTTGGGCAGCACTCAAACACGGTTCTGCCATGAAACGAATAACACTTGGTGCCTTTTTCGGTCCGTTTTTAGGCGTTTCCTTTTCGCTGTTGGCTGTGCAGCATACCGAAACCGGCATTGCGGCAACTTTGATGGCTATTGTTCCGGTACTTATCATTTTACCTGCGGTGATTATCTTCAAGGAAAAAGTGAACTGGAAGGAAATTTTGGGGGCAGTTGTAACTGTGGCCGGTGTTGCACTATTTTTCCTGTAAAATGGTCAAATTGAAAAATGGTCAAATTGTAAAACTGCAAAATGGTTAAATGGTTAGATTGCCAGATTATTCTATTTCTTTTAACCTTTATGCATTTATGCCTTTTGGCATTCATGCATTAAATTTCCTTCAATTCAGGTAATCCCGCAACTCTGCCAGTTTCATTTGGCGGTCCATGGAAAAACTGGTGCTTTCGCGGTCAACTTTTTCCAAAAGGAAATATGCTTTTCTGAAAAAATCCAGTTTTTGTTCCATCTTCTCTTCCAGTTCACCCTGTTCTTTTAAAACAAAGGCAATCATTTCCAGGTGGTTGTTGGTAAATTTCTTTTCTAAAACCAGATATTCGAGAAGTGATTCAATATTCCTTTCCTGGATTTTTGTCTCCAGTTTCAGATAATTGTAAAAATAACGGATTTGCTCTTCCGCCTCTTCCTTTTGGCCTTTCTTCCTGAAATTGAATATTTTCTGAATGACATCGAAAAGCATCATCAGTTGCCGCATTAAATAATCGCGTTCTATGCCCATCTTTTTAATCCGTTTTGTGTTTAAATGTAAGGTTAATTTGGAGAATTTCAGTTTATGAGCAATACATTTAATTATTTTGATGACGATATTAGTTTTGAAGACAGCCTGGAAGAAGGGAAGGATTATTATCTGGAAAATGGTTACCGGGTACTGACTTCAGGATATTTAACAAAGCGTGGTTATTGTTGTGCCAACGGATGCAGGCATTGTCCGTACTGGCCAAAAGCACAAAAAGGAAATACCCGTTTAAAATAAAAGCCAAAGGTTGTTTTGCGTTTTTTGAAAAGAGGTTTACCGCTGAAAAGCGCCGTTAATTGCTGTGAATGTTTATTTTTGCTTCAAATTTAAGGGAATGAGAGGAAAAGAGCTTCGGATTGTTTTTATGGGAACTCCCGGTTTTGCAGTGGCCAGTTTAAAAGCATTGGTGGAAAACGGCTATAACGTGGTTGGCGTAATTACTGCGGTAGATAAACCGGCCGGAAGAGGCAAAAAAATCACCGAATCAGAAGTAAAAAAATATGCGATTGAAAAAGGGTTGAAGGTTTTTCAACCCGTAAAACTAAAAAATCCGGAATTTCTGGAAGAATTAAAATCGCTGCAAGCCGACTTGCAAGTTGTGGTTGCTTTCAGAATGCTTCCCGAAGTAGTTTGGAATATGCCCCGGCTCGGAACGTTTAATCTACATGCATCACTCCTTCCTCAATACCGCGGGGCTGCGCCGCTAAACTGGGCCATCATCAACGGAGAAACCAAAACCGGCGTTACCACTTTTTTACTCGACCAAAAAATTGATACCGGTAAAATTCTTTTACGCAGGGAAGTTGAAATAACAGAGAATGATGCGGTTGGCGATTTGCATGATCGGTTGATGGAAATTGGTGCTGATTTGGTACTTAAAACCGTTGAAGCTTTGGCTGAAGAAAAAGTTAATCCGATACCTCAAACCGAAATTATTCCGGAAAATGAAATAAGACACGCCCCAAAAATTTTTAAGGAAGATTGCAAAATCGACTGGACAAAAAATTTGGAAACCGTTCGAAACCTGATTCGCGGATTATCGCCGTACCCGGCAGCCTGGGCAAACCTGGTGCATAAGGAAACCGGGCGCACTGTTCCCTGTAAAATATTTTTCGCCCAGCCTGTTATCGCTGCTGAAACTGCAAAACCGGGAACGATTGATTCAGATGACGAAACCTGGTTAAATGTAGCCTGTGGCAACGGCTGGCTCGAAATTACCGATTTGCAGCTTTCGGGAAAAAAGCGTTTGAAAACTTCTGATTTTCTGCGCGGATTCCGGCAGGTTTATGATTATCATTTCGAGTAAATCCCGTTTGGCTTTTCTGTCAGCCTGTCAGATGACCTGGCATTGATTGTTTTCTTTTGATTTTCAGTTTGTTATTCGTTTAATTCCTGACAATTCAATTTTTCAAAATGTAAATTTGTCCTTTTCTGTCTGAAAAAGTGAACTCATCTGCCTTTGGTACAGAATGTGCTTAGGCACTGTGTCGATTTTTGAAATAAATGTTTAATTATAAAACGTAAAAAACAATGGCAGAACTAAAAGGTAAAATTCTGGCAGGAAAAATCCTGGTTAAACCCACGGAAGCCGAAGAAAAAACACAAAGTGGGATTATCATTCCCGATTCAGCAAAAGAAAAACCACAGCAAGGAACAGTAGTTCTGGTCGGTGAAGACAAAAAAGACGAACCCATGGAAGTAAAAGTGGGTGATGTAGTTTCTTATGGCAGATACTCCGGCACCGAGTTGCATATTGACGGAGTAGATTATTTGCTGATGTCACAAACCGATGTATTGTACATTGCTTAATTAAAAATTTAAAAAAAGTAAATAAAAATGGCAAAAGAGATTAAATTCAACGTTGATGCCCGTGACAGGCTGAAATCAGGAGTTGACCAACTTGCTGATGCAGTTAAAGTTACATTGGGACCAAAAGGGCGTAATGTAGTTATTGAGAAAAAATTTGGCGCACCTCAAATATCAAAAGATGGTGTAACAGTTGCAAAAGAAATTGAGCTTCCCGATGCTTACGAAAACCTGGGCGCTCAAATGGTAAAAGAAGTGGCTTCGAAAACCGGCGACGATGCCGGTGACGGAACAACCACTGCCACTGTATTGGCGCAGTCAATTATTGCTGTTGGCCTTAAGAACGTTACTGCCGGTGCAAATCCAATGGATTTGAAACGCGGTATCGACAAAGCCGTTAATAAAGTTGTAAGCAACCTGGCAGAACAGGCTCAAACCATTGGCGACGACTACAAAAAAATTGAATCGGTAGCCAAAGTTTCTGCAAACAACGATGACACCATCGGCGCTTTAATTGCAGAAGCCATGCAGAAAGTACACAAGGAAGGTGTGATTACCATCGAAGAATCAAAGGGTACCGATACTTACGTTGATGTAGTGGAAGGTATGCAGTTCGACCGGGGTTACATTTCTCCCTACTTTGTAACCGATGCCGAAAAAATGGCTGCTGAACTGGAAAATCCTTACATTCTTATTCACGACAAGAAAATCAGCACCATGAAAGACCTGCTTCCTGTTTTGGAAGCTACCGCACAGGCCGGTCGTCCGCTGATGATTATTTCTGAAGATGTGGATGGTGAAGCGCTGGCCACTTTGGTTGTAAACCGTTTACGTGGTTCGCTGAAAGTTTGCGCTGTTAAAGCTCCTGGCTTTGGCGACCGCAGAAAAGAAATGCTCGAAGACATTGCCGTTCTGACAGGTGGTTCCGTAATTACCGAAGAAAAAGGCATGAAGCTGGAGCAGACAACCCTCGAAATGCTGGGTGAAGCTGAAAAAATTACTGTTGACAAGGAAAATACAACCATTGTTAATGGTTCAGGCGCACCGGATACTATTAAAGCACGCGTTTCTCAAATTAAAAAACAAATTGAAACCACAACTTCTGACTACGACCGCGAAAAACTGCAGGAACGTTTGGCTAAACTGGCCGGTGGTGTTGCAGTAATTTATGTTGGCGCTGCTTCAGAAGTGGAAATGAAAGAGAAAAAAGACCGTGTTGACGACGCATTGAGTGCAACTCGTGCTGCCGTTGAAGAAGGAATCGTTCCGGGAGGAGGCGTAGCTTACCTGCGTGCAATTCCTGCACTGGAAGAATTGAAAGGTGACAATGACGACGAACAAACCGGTATCGAAATCGTAAAACGTGCCATTGAAGAACCATTGCGGCAGATTGTAGTAAATGCCGGAAGAGAAGGCGCAGTTGTCGCACAGAAAGTCAGAGAAGGTAAAGGTGATTTCGGTTACAATGCCCGCACTGACAAATATGAAAATCTTTATGAAACCGGAGTTATTGACCCGGCAAAAGTAGCACGTATTGCCCTCGAAAATGCCGCATCCATTGCTGGTATGCTGCTTACTACAGAAGCAGTAATTGTTGAAGAAAAAGAAGATAATCCACCAATGCCTGCCGGCGGACACGGTGGCATGGGCGGCATGGGCGGCATGATGTAAAAAACTGCTCAAAATTTATTTTAAGAAAACCTTTCCTTGCGGGGAAAGGTTTTTTTTTGCCTTCCCAAATCCTGACGATTGTCAGACCCTGTTATTTAACATCTTTTTTTTTTGATTAATATGTTTAAAGTCAGTTGTTTATGTTTTCGTTGATTCTCTATGCCAACATTATTTTATATGGGGAAGTTGCCTAACTTTACTCAAACATTTAAAAAAACTAATGAAATGAAAACAAGCATAAATGATTTTATAGCAGGTCTTGAACAACGAACTCCCGGAGAAAATGAGTTTCACCAGGCTGTGGAGGAAGTAATCGGTTCAGTTTGGGATTTTTATCAGCAAAATCCGCGTTACCAGCGTGCCAACATACTCGAAAGGATGGTTGAGCCCGAACGGGTTATTATGTTTCGGGTTCCCTGGGTTGATGACCAGGGCGAAGTTCGTGTAAATCGTGGTTATCGTATTGAATTCAATTCGGCACTCGGTCCTTATAAAGGAGGCCTTCGTTTCCATGCCAGTGTAACTCTGAGTATTCTCAAATTTTTAGGATTTGAGCAAACTTTTAAAAACAGCCTTACCACTTTACCCATGGGTGGCGGAAAAGGAGGTTCCGATTTCAGTCCAAAAGGAAAATCTGATGGCGAAATTATGCGATTCTGCCAGTCGTTTATGAATGAACTTTACCGGCATATTGGGCCAAATACCGATGTTCCTGCCGGCGATATTGGCGTGGGCGGACGTGAAATCGGCTATTTGTTTGGACAATACAAACGCTTGAAAAATGAGTTTACCGGTGTACTAACAGGCAAGGGTCTGGCCTGGGGCGGAAGTCTTATCCGGCCCGAAGCTACCGGTTTCGGTGCAGTTTATTTTGCACAGCACATGCTGAAACGTTTGGGTTTGGATATAGAAGGACTGACGTTCAGCGTTTCGGGTTTTGGAAATGTGGCATGGGGAGCGATTACGAAAATAAACGAACTGGGTGGAAAAGTAGTCACTCTTTCCGGTCCCGACGGTTATATTTATGATCCGGACGGAATTGCAGGTGAAAAAGTTGACTATCTTCTTGAACTAAGAGCAACCAATAACGATATTGTTGAACCTTATGCTCAGGAGTTTGGTGCCAAATTTATTCCCGGGAAACATCCGTGGGAAGTTCCTGTAAATGTTGCCATGCCTTGTGCCACCGAAAATGAGGTGAATCTGGATGATGCCAAAGAACTGGCTAAAAATAATTGCTATCTGCTGGCCGAAGCCTCAAATATGGGATGCACGGCAGAAGCTGTGGATTACCTTATTGAAAATATTGGCTATGGTCCCGGAAAAGCTGTTAATGCAGGTGGGGTTGCTGTTTCGGGTCTCGAAATGTCGCAAAACAGTATGCGTATAAGTTGGCAAAAAGAAGAAGTTGATGCCCGGCTTAAGGTTATTATGGAAAATATACATGAAACCTGTGTTAATTATGGTAAAATGGCGGGTACCGGAAATAAAGTTAACTACGTGAAAGGTGCCAATATAGGCGGTTTTGTAAAAGTGGCAGAGGCCATGCTGGCACAGGGAGTTGTTTAATTGTGTTTTTCAGATAGTTGTTTTTCAAGTGTTTTATCCTGAAAATTTAATCTATTGATAAAATAGAAAATAGTTTCAGAATAAAACACTTTTTTACATTTGTCGAAAATTGAATATTTTGACATGCTGATTGATACACATGCACATATTTATTCGGAAGACTTTATGCCCGATGTAGATGAAGTTTTGCAAAGAGCATACGATAATGATGTAAAAAAAATAATTCTTCCGAATATAGATTCAGGATCGGTGAAGCGTTTACTGGACCTGGCCGATGCTTATCCTCATTTATGCTATCCGTTAATGGGATTGCATCCAACTTCTGTTGCAGCTGATTATCACGAAGAATTGGAAGCAGTAGAATACTGGCTTGAAAAACGTAAATTTTACGGTGTTGGAGAAATTGGAATTGATTTGTATTGGGACCGTTCTTTCTTAAAGGAACAGCAAGATGCCTTCAGGCATCAGATAAAACTGGCAAAATCTTACCAACTGCCTATAGTTATTCATCACCGTGATTCTTTCGATGAAACCTATTCTATTATTCAAGAGGAACAGGACGGAAATCTGAGGGGCATTTTTCATTGCTTTACAGGAAACGAAGAAGAAGCACAAAAAATTACCGACTTGGGCTTTATGCTTGGAATTGGCGGAGTGGTTACCTTTAAAAACAGCAACCTGCCCGAAGTTCTGAAAATTGTTCCCCTCAAAAATTTAGTTATTGAAACCGATGCACCTTATCTTACCCCAATGCCAAAACGCGGGAAACGCAATGAAAGTGCATACCTGGTTTATGTAGCTCAAACAGTGGCTAAAATTTACGACATTTCGGTAAATCAAGTTGCAGAAATTACCACTGATAATGCAAGAAATTTATTCGGTATTTAATTAATTGTATCAATTTTTTTTCAAAACCTATGATTAAAACTGACGAAGAAAAAGCCTCCATTTTAATATTATATACCGGTGGCACCATTGGCATGGTCCAACGTCCGGTAACCCGAACTTTAGCGCCAGTTAAATTTGATCAAATAAAAGAAGAAGTGCCTGAGTTAAACAAGTTTAATTATAACATCAAAACTATAACTTTTACACCAGCCCTTGATTCCTCCAATGTTACGCCAGCAGTTTGGGTTAAAATTGCCAAAACCATCGAGAAAAATTACAATCAGTTTGATGGGTTCGTGGTATTGCATGGGACCGATACCATGGCCTATACCGCCTCTGCACTGAGTTATATGTTTGAAAATTTAGATAAGCCAATAATTCTTACTGGTTCGCAACTTCCCATTGGGACATTGCGTACCGATGGAAAAGAAAATCTGATTACTTCTGTGGAAATTGCAGCTGCCAAAGAAAATGGGAAAAGCCTGGTGCCTGAAGTATGTGTTTATTTCGATTTTAAATTGTATCGTGGAAACCGCACTGTAAAACGCGATGCGGATCAGTTTAGTGCGTTTCATTCGGTTAATTATCCTGAGCTGGCCGTTGCAGGAGTAGATATCAGGTTTCGAAAAGAATTTATCCATTATCCTGAAAATAAAGGTATATTGAATGTCAAAACAAATTTTGACGATCATGTTGTTATTCTGAAAATCTTTCCGGGCATTAACCAAAAAGTGTTTAATTCCATTTTATGTCTTCCCGAATTAAAAGGAATTGTATTGGAAACCTTTGGTGCGGGCAATGTTCCAACAACCCGGTGGCTGATAAATTGTGTGAAAAAAGCCATTAAAAACAATATAGTTATTTTAAATGTTACCCAATGTCAGGGAGGTCGCGTTTCCATGGGACAATACGAAACAAGTCTTGAGTTGCTTAAAGCAGGAGTAGTTTCAGGAAAAGATTTAACAACAGAGGCTGCCATTACAAAACTTATGTTTTTGCTGGGTCAGGGACTTTCATCAGAACAGATAAAATTCTACCTGAATAAAAACCTGCGTGGTGAAATAACCGAATAGCCCTATTGTTTTCGTAATTTTTTATTATTTTGCGGCACTTTAATTCTGGCATGTCAGAAACCTGGAGAGGTGCAGGAGTGGCTTAACTGGCACGCCTGGAAAGCGTGTGTACCGCAAAACGGTACCGGGGGTTCGAATCCCCCTCTCTCCGCTGAAATAGGAAAATGAGTTATTTTGCATACATCTTGAAGGAAACGTTCTTTAAAAGTATTGATGGTTATAATTTTTTAAGTATTAAATTTGATTATTTCAAGGGAAAACGTGTTATTTGTTGTGAAAAATTAAGAAATTTACAAAAATTTAAATAAATCAAAAATTCAAGGAGATTATTAATTAAAAATTCAAATTAATTATGAAAAAACTATTCGCGTTAATGGCATTATCAGGAATGCTGTTTTTTATGGCTTCAAATGCTGTAGTTGCGCAGGAAGAAGCAGCTGCACCAGCCCAGGAACAGGTTGATTTAACAGCCGACCCCGTTGAAGAAGCGGCAGCTGCTGCTGAAGCAGGACAATCTCTTCACAGCCAGTTGAAACAAAAATTTATTGAAGGTGGCCCAATGTTTATGTCATTTGTATTAATTGCATTAATACTTGGATTGGCATTTGCAATTGAAAGAGTGCTTTACCTGAATCTTGCAACAAGTAATACGAAAAAATTGCTGACCGATGTTGAACAGGCGCTCGAAAGTGGCGGTGTTGAAGCTGCCAAAGATGTTTGCCGTAAAACACGTGGTCCGGTTGCCAGTATTTTTTACCAGGGACTTGACCGTTTCGATCACGGAATTGAAGTGGTTGAAAAGTCAATCATTTCGTATGGTGGTGTTCAGGCCGGTCTTCTCGAAAAAGGATTAAGCTGGATTGCTCTGTTTATTGCTCTGGCGCCGATGCTCGGGTTTATGGGAACTGTAATTGGTATGATTGGAGCTTTCGACGCCATCGAGATTGCAGGGGACATTTCTCCCTCACTGGTTGCCGGTGGTATTAAAGTGGCTTTGATTACAACCGTTTCCGGTTTGTTGGTTGCCATCATTTTGCAGATTTTCTACAATTATTGTGTTGCTAAAATCGACAGCATCATCAATAATATGGAAGACGCATCTATTTCATTATTAGATTTATTGGTTAAACATAAGTTGAAAAAATAAGAAATTCATGGAAAAAGTAGGAAAAATTGTTACCATAATATTGTGGGTCCTGCTCATTGTTTCAGCGGTTCTTATTGTTTCAATGATGGTAAACATTAGTGAAAATGATGCCGACCCTACAATGGGAAGTTGGATTAATTCCAACCTGGTATGGTCCTATGTGTTGCTGGGAATAGGCGCTGGAATCGCAATTCTGGCCGGTTTGTTCCACATGGCAACGGATCTGAATGCAGCCAAAAAAGGGCTTATCTCGCTCGTATTTTTGGTTGTAGTAGCAGTGGTTTCATACCTGCTTGCTTCGGATACAATTCCGCAGTTTGCAGGAGTGCAGAAATTTATTAATGACGGTACACTGACAACACAAGTAGCCAAATTGGTAGATACCGGATTGTATGCTACATACATTCTGCTGGCTTTAGCCATTCTGTCTATTTTGTTCTCATCAGTTAACCGGTTATTTAAGTAGTTTAATTTGTGGTAATAAAACAGGAAAATTATTATGTCTAGAAAAACACCTGAAGTACCGGCAGCATCTTTAGCTGACATTGCATTTATGCTGCTCATCTTTTTCCTGGTAACAACCACGATGGACGTTGACAGCGGTTTGGAAAGAAGGCTTCCGCAATGGGTACCACCGGAACAAATTGACGAAGATCAGCAAATCAAGGAACGAAATGTTTTTGTTGTGCTGGTGAACCGGAATAACGATCTTTTGGTGGAAGGCGAATATGCCAATATTGGAAACTTACGTGAAATGGCTAAAGAATTTATGGCAAATCCATACAATGATGAAACTTTGCCTGAAAAAGAACCCAAGGAGGTAGCATATTTTGGTGAAATGATGATTACAAAAGGAGTAATATCTTTGCGAAATGACATGGATACCCAGTATGGCACCTATATCGCTGTTCAAAATGAACTGGTTGCTGCCATTAATGAATTGAGGAATGAATTGTCGCGACAGCAATTTGGAAAATCTTATAATGAATTGGATATGGATCAACAAAATGCTGTCCGTGAAGTTTATCCTTCAAGGATATCAGAAGCTGAACCTAAAAAGGTAGGAGGAAAATAACATGAGTAAATTCAGAAAAAAAGGAGATAAAGAACTTCCAGCCATTTCAACTGCTTCATTACCTGATATCGTTTTTATGTTGCTGTTCTTCTTTATGGTGAGTACAACCATGCGTGAAGTTACCTACATGGTGGATATTAAGTTACCCACCGCAACAGAATTGAGCAAACTGGAAAAAAAGTCACTTGTTAGTTATATATATGTAGGAGAACCAAAACTCCAGTATCAAAAAACTTTCGGGATGGCACCGCGAATCCAGTTAAACGATCAATTTGCAAATGTTGCTGATATTCAAGACTATATTATTGCTGAAAGAGAGTCCAGAAGTGAAGCAGAAAGGAATCAAATGATTACTTCCATTAAAGTAGATGAAAATACCAAAATGGGTATTGTTACCGACATTAAACAGGAGTTACGTAAATCTGCTGCATTGCATATAAACTATTCCTCAAGACAGAGGGTAGATAGATAATGATTTATAATCAATTTAAAATATAAAAGGGAGGCAAGTTGCTTCCCTTTTTTATTTCAGTTTTTGTCCTATTCTTAATTACATACTATTTTAGGTCTAATGTATTAAATTTCTAAAATTCAAGATGATATTAATTTTTCGGGCGAGTTTAAATTCTTTTTAAAACCAGCAACCTGAAATCCATCACCTGCCCACCTGGAATATCGGTCGCTTTCAGCGTTAAAACTCCTTCGCCTTTTTTTAAATGGAAGGTTCCCATATTCAGAGGTTTGAAATCTTTTACATACGATTCCATCCATTTTTTTTTTGGGTTGAAATTCGATACCTGTCAAATCGGCCAGGGTAGGCAAAAGATCGATGACACCGGCAATTTCCTCAATTTTTTTTCCGGGGTGTAAAACTCCATCCCACTTTATGAATATGGGTACCCGCACTCCTCCCTCATCGGTGGATCCTTTTCTGCCTTTCATACCGCCATTGCAACGCCAGCTATTGGGACCGTTATCCGAAAGATAAATGATGATGGTATTTTCTTCTAAATATATGAAAATTTTTTCTCAAGTATTTTAAAGCACTACCAAGCTATTTTTCCAACTGATTCTCCACCGGTTCAATTCCAGCCAGATGTTCTTCCAGCACTTTTCTGATTTCAGCAATTACCTCCGGATGTTCTTCGGCAATGTTGAATTTTTCCGAAGGGTCGATATTCACATTATAGAGCAATGGCGGATTTTCAACTGTTCTTGCATTTTTAATTTCGGTAGGTGGGTTGGTAATCGGGTGCGCCGTTTGACTCCCGTATTCGTTTTGGGTGATAAAATGCGCTTTGTAATCGCCCTTGCGAATGGCATAAACCTGTGCGCCCCGGTAATAGATAACTAAGTCGCGTTCGCTTTTTCCCGTTCCAAACATGAGCGGAGAAATATCGAAACCGTCAAAAACACGGTCATCGGGGAGTTCTGTGCCGGATAATTTGCAGAAAGTGGGGAGCAAATCCATGGTTGTGGCCATGTCCATTACCACTCCTTTTTTTAATTTTCCCGGCCAACGGAAAACCGTGGGCTCGCGCATTCCCCCTTCAAATGTTCCGCCCTTGGCGCCGCGCAGCAATCCGGCTGTTCCGCCATGTGTTTTAAAGGTGTGCCACGGGCCGTTGTCGGATGTAAAAATAACCAGCGTATTTTCGTCAAGACCTTCTTCTTTAAGTGTTTTCAGAATTTGTCCTACCGACCAGTCAATTTCTTCAATCACATCGCCGTAAAAGCCTGCCAGCGAAACGTCTTTAAATTCTTCGGAACGGAAAAGCGGAATGTGTGGCAAGGAATGAGCCAGGTAAATAAAGAACGGCCCGTCTTTCAGACTTTTAATTTTAGACACCGCTTCTTCGGTGTATCGTTTGGTTATGGTGCGCTGGTCTGCCGGTCGTTCAATGATTTCCTTATCGCGCATCAGCGGCACATTGTAAGCCTGGTAGCGTTCGTTGTCTGCCAGGGTGAAATGGTCGGTTTTCTCCACCTTGTCCATATCATTGGAGTAAGGGATACCGTAATAACTGTCGAATCCGTGGTCGGTGGGCAGGTGTGGCGATTTGTGTCCCAAATGCCATTTTCCGACAGCGGCAGTAGCGTAACCGTTTCCTTTCAATGCTTTGGCAATGGTGATTTCGCTTTGCGGCAGCCCGCCATTTGAATCGGGAAACAAAACACGCCGTTTGTCGCTGCACATACCTGAGCGGATGGGCAACCTGCCGGTGAGCAGGCCGGCGCGGCTCGGTGTACAAACCGGTGCAGCAACATAAAAGCTGGTCCATTTTTGTCCTTCTGCAGCCATTTTATCCAGGTGGGGCGTTTTAATGGTCGGATGTCCAAAAATCCCTAAATCGCCGTAACCAAGGTCGTCGGCGAAAATGACTATAAAGTTGGGTTTTGAAGCATTTTCATTTTCGGTTTCTGCTGCAACCGCATTTTGTTGCCCGGCAAAGCCAAAGGATAACAATCCGGCCAGCGCAATCGATTTGGTATTGAATGAATTCATTGTATATTCTTTTAAATCTTTAATTCAGTTTTTCCCCGGTCCAGCGGTCAAATTTATCCGGTGTCGGGTTTTCCGGTGTTTTATCATTAAACTCAACAATCCAGTTATCAAGCAATATTCTCATTTCATTCAGGGCATCAGCATATTCATCATTTTCGGACAGATTGTAAAGTTGGTACGGATCGTTTACCACATCGTACAATTCTTCTGCCGGTCGGGGTTCAATAAAACAGTCCAACTGGTTTTCATTTAGTTCTCCGGATTTGTACATTCTAATCATTTCCTGATACGTGATGCTACGCACCGCATCGGCTGGCGGGGAGGCATTCAGTTCAGGAAATGCATTTCGTATGTAAAGATATTTGTGATTTCTGACCGCTCTTTCATGTGCCTGATAATCGTGCCAGTTGTGCTCGGAAGCAATATAAGCCCTGGTTTCGTTTTTATAGTTTTCCAAAACAGGAACAAAGGAAAAACCCTGAAAAGTTTCGGAAATGTCAGCTCCGGCCAGTTCGCAAAATGTAGGCGCAATGTCGATAGAGCTGACCAGTGCTTCGGTGGTTCCTTTTTTAAGTTTGGCAGGCCAGCGCACAATTAACGGCGTTTTAATGCCACTGTCGTACATGCGGGTTTTGGCCCGTGGAAACGGCCGCCCGTTATCGCTCATGTAAATGACCAGCGTATTCTCATCTACTCCCTGGTTTTTCAGTTCGGCCATCACTTCCCCGATGTAACTGTCCATCCGGGAGATTTCGTCGTAATAAAGCGCCAAATCTTTACGCGTGGAATCATTATCCGGCAAATAGGGCGGAACGATTACATCTTCAGGACGGTGTGGTTCAGGAATGGTATTTGGGAAATAATCGCGATGTGGATCAATTGCTGCCAGCCACAAAAAGAATGGCTTGTCTTTGGGCCTGTTTTGCAGGGCTTCTACCCAGTGTTCGCAACCGCTGGGTTTTCCTCCGTAAATGGTGTCGAATTCTGCCCGTTTTGGTCCGATGTGGTATTTTCCTGCCACCGCAGTAAAATAACCTGCTTTTTGCAATTCACCGGCAAACAAAACCTGTTCGGTTGGCAGGGGCATGTGCAATTCAGGCGCACCGGTGGCGTGCGGATATCTTCCGGTTAAAATGCTGCACCGGCTTGGGCTGCATGAACTGGTGGTAAGAAAGGCATTGTTGAAAACCACCCCTTCTTCGGCCAGTTTATTGATATTCGGTGTTTTAATGTTTTGGTTTCCATAAGGGCCGCAGTCGTTCCACGATGCATCGTCGGCAATAAAAACGATGAAATTAGGCTGTTCGGCTTTTTCTTCTGCTTTCTGATTTGTACAAGAAGTGATCGTTAACAGACCTATGGCACCTGCAAATAAGTTGGTATTAAAAAAATTCATGGTTGTTTTTTAATTTTTCTAAACTGATTAAACCTTGAAGGTTTACAGATAATGAATCACCTGTTTGCCCGATGATCGAGGTAGGCTTTTAGATAATAGTCGTTCAGTTCATCACTGTCACCGTAGTATTCGCGCAATTCCTTCAGTTTTACATGCAACATTTCGCGCACATCGGCATAGGCTGGGTCGTTGTATATGTTTTGCATTTCCATGGGGTCGGTTTCCAGGTCGTACATTTCCCATTCGTCGATGTCGTAATAGAAGTGCATCAGTTTGTAGCGGTCGGTTGCCACGCCGTAATGCCGTTTAACCATGTGTACCGACGGATATTCGTAATAGGTGTAATAAACTGCATCACGCCATTCACCGGTTTCTCCGGCCACCAGTTTGCGGAACGATTCTCCCTGCATTTCTTCCGGTATTTCAATACCCGCATAATCGAGGAAAGTTGGGGCAAGGTCGAGGTTTTGCACCAGCTTGTCGATTTTTGTTCCGGGCTTAATTTCTTTGGGATAGCGAATCAGCAGCGGTGTCCGGAATGATTCTTCGTACATAAACCGTTTGTCGAACCAGCCGTGTTCACCCAAATAAAAACCCTGGTCGGATGTGTAAATCACGATGGTATTTTCTGCCAGTCCGGCTTCATCAAGGTAGTTAAGCACTTCGCCCACACCGTCGTCAACTGATTTAATGGTGCGCAGGTAATCTTTAATGTAGCGGTTGAATTTCCACAAGGCAATTTCTTCATCTGAAAGATTCGCATATTTTGCTTTGAATTCTTCATTTTTTGGGGTGTATGCAGCCAGCCAGTCTTCGCGTTGCTTGTCATTAAAGCGATTGAGCTCACGATGAAATCCTGTGCTGTCGCCGTTCGGATCAACAACCATTTTAAAGTCGTGTCCCCATTGTGCATGCCCGTGAATCTGCATCTCCTGCTCTTTGGCCGCCCTGCCGCGTCCTTCGTAATTGTCGAAAAAATTAGCCGGCGGATCAAAGGTTACATCGTCGTAAAGATCGAGGTATTTTGGGGCTGTTTGCCAGTTGCGGTGGGGCGCTTTCTGGTGGTACAACAAACAGAAGGGTTTTTCAGGATCACGTTCGTTTTTCAGCCAGTCGAGGGTGGTTTCGGTAATGATTTCGGTGCAGTGCCCTTCCATGCGAACGCGTTCTCCTTCGATTAGAAAATCGGGATTGTAATATTGTCCCTGCCCGGGCAAAACCATGGAAAAGTCGAATCCCTGCGGAATGCCGTCGAGGTGAATTTTTCCAATCATAGCGGTTTGGTAACCGTTGGCCTGCATCAGTTTCGGGAAGTTGTCCTGATCCCAGTTGAAGGGCTGCACGTTATCTACTTTTCCGTTTAAAAAGCTGTGTTTGCCGGTAAGTAGAACGGCGCGGCTCGGCGCACAAATGGAATTGGTTACCGTAGAACGTGTGAAAATGGCTCCTTCTCTTGCCAGCCGGTCAATGCCGGGGGTCTCATTCAACCCGTGCCCGTAAGCGCTGATGGTCTGGTAGGCATGGTCGTCGCTCATAATAAAAAGAATGTTCGGACGCCGGGCTTCCTCCATTTGGAGAGAACAACCCATCATGCCGGCTCCGGCGGTGAGAAAGGCAATGCTGTTTATAAAAAATCGGTTCATACTCAAATATTTATTGTTTGTATTTTTTTATCTGTTGTATTTTGAGGTTGCTGTAAGTTCCAGGGTATCGCCAACGGTCACCCGCTCTTTTTCCAGTCGTTCGGTCATGGCTTTTACAATGTCGCGGTAGTCTGCATTTGAATACAAATTATTCATTTCATCCGGGTCGGATTTCAAGTCGAACAATTCCCATTCATCAGTAGTGTAAAAATGGATGAGTTTATAGCGTTCGCTCCGGATTCCGTAATGGGGCTGCACCATGTGCCAGTCGGGGTATGCATAATAATGGTAATAAGCTACATCGCGCCATCCGTTCATCTGTTCCTCTTTGAGAATCGGAACAATGCTTTTCCCCTGAATGTCATGCGGAATTTCAAGCCCGGCCATATCGAGGAACGTGGCGGCATAATCAATGTTCTGAATAATATGATTGTTTTGTGCAGCGGCGGGGGTTTTTTCCGTCCACCGCACAATCAACGGCATCCGCAGCGATTCCTCGTACATCCAGCGTTTGTCGTACCAGCCGTGGTCGCCCAGGTAAAATCCCTGGTCGGAACTGTAAATGACAATGGTATTTTCAGCCAGTCCGGATTCCTGCAGAAAATCCAACATTCGGCCAATCTCTTTATCCATGGAAGTCACTGAACGCAGGTAGTCTTTTACATAACGTTGGTACTTCCATTCCGCCAGTTCATTTCCCGTCAGGTTTGCCGCGGTAAAAGCTTCGTTTTCCGGACCGTACGATTCCATAAACCGCTCCAGTTGTTCTTCGTTCAGGTATCCCGGCGGAACCAGTTTCAGGTCGTTTTCATTCATGTGGTTGGCAATTTCCATCTCTTGTTCTTTTAATGCCGAACTGCGTGTAGAGTAATCGTCGTAAAAATTGGTCGGAAGTGGAAGGTTAATATCTTTGTAAAGATCGTATTCTTCAGGTCCCGGAACCCATTCGCGGTGCGGTGTTTTATGTGAATAAGCCAGAAAGAACGGTTTGCTATGGTCACGTTTCGATTTCAGCCAGTCGATGGCCCGGTCGGTAATAATGGTAGCTGTATGGCCTGTAATTTTTTCCTGTCCTTCCGGCGAACCGATGATGGGGTTGTAATAGGTTCCCTGCTGACCCGGATTATCCAGAATCTGCCAGTGGTCGAAACCGGTGGGGTCTGAAAACAGGTGCCATTTCCCAATCCAGGCTGTTTCGTATCCACCAGCCTGCAACAATTTCGGAAAGGTTTGCTGGGCGCTGTTGAAAATGGTGTCGTTGTTGAGCATTCCGTTCAGATGGCTGTGTTTGCCGGTTAAAATTGTTGCACGGCTTGGCCCACAGATGGAATTTCCGCAAAAAACGTTGTTAAAAAGCATACCCTGTTGAGCCAAACGGTCAAGATTTGGCGTTTGAACAAATTTATGCAGTTCCGGATTGTTATGTTTCGGTCCGTATGCGCCAATGGCATGGGTTGCATGGTCATCGCTGAAAATAAACAGAATGTTGGGCCGTTCTGCCTCCTGTTTTTGGGGTGCACAACTCAGTACACCGGCCCCTGCTGTAAAAAGGGCAATGGAATTTAAAAGAAATTGGTTCATTGTAATTTTTTTAATTTATTTTTCATCAACTACATTTCCTTCCGGATGTCCTTCCATTTGGTTATCAATTAATTCAGGCGGTAATCCATTGTGTTGAATGTAAACGGCTGCTTTTTGCTTTTTATCGCCGGTGCTCCTGAAAATATTCTCTTTCAGTACCAAATCGCGGGCAGGTGAGTTTATGGAGAAACCGTAACCGCCGTTTTTAGTGCCGTTATTTTCAATAATGTTTTTCACAAACGTGTTGCGGTGCGGTGCATTCGATTCCCGTTCTCCCCTCAGGTGAACGCCGTCGCTGCCGTTTTCAAAAATGTGGTTTCCGGTAAAAATGACATCAGAATCTTTATGACCGGTGCAAATTCCAAACCTTCCGTTATTGTGAAAACGATTGTTTGTAACTGTACTTTGATAAACCCGCCAGCAAATGAACAAACCATCGTTGTCGTTGTGATGCACATCGTTGTTTTCGATAACAGTGAAAGGCGATCCCGTTCCCGGGTGCATTCCAGTATTGCCGCTGCCCGAAATTTCGCTGTTGCGGATGGTTACATTTTCGGTGATCTGCCAACTGATTCCTT
>JAHYIT010000052.1 GCA_019429205.1 Mariniphaga sp.
GGCCTGGGAGGAATTTATGTGGAAGTATTAAAAGATGTGTCTTCAGGGTTGGCTCCGCTTTCCAAAAAAGAAGCCAAATCGATGCTTCGGCAGTTAAAATCATACAAATTACTTAAAGGTTACCGGCGGCAGGAAGGCGTGAATATTCCGCTTTTCGAAGAAATTATTGTAAGACTTTCCAGTCTGTTGAGGAATGCTGCCGAAATAAAAGAGCTTGACATTAATCCATTGTTGGGGAACAAAAATGACATTCTGGCTGTGGATGCACGTATTCGGATAGAAAAATAAATCCGGGTCTTACTTTTTAAGCAGTTCTTCTGTTTTTTCAATGTATTTTTGAAATTCTTCCTCGTTAAATCCAACCGATGAAATCACAATTTTTCCCGTTTTGTCGATTATAAAATTGCGTGGGATGTTCTGACCGGCATATTTTGAATAAATTTCACGTTTTGGGTCGGGATAAAACGGCAGGTTAAAATTTTGCTCTGTTTTAAATTTGTTGAGCTCTTCCAATGAATGTTCGCGCCCAATTACCAGCAATTCAAAATCATCACGGTTGCCAAATTTTTCGTAAACATCTTTTTGCAGGTGCGGCAACTCCTTCCGGCAGTGGCCGCACCAGGTAGCAAAAAAGGTAATCCAAACCACTTTGCCTTTCAAATCCGAAAGTTTTTGGGTTTTCCCGTCATTTTTTTCGAATGAAAAATCGGGCGCCTGCTGGCCTTCTTTTGCAAGTGTAAACTGGTCCTGTGCAAAAAGCGGAGAGACGCTAAAAAGAACTGTTAAAATCAGTAGTGAAAGTTTTGTTTTCATATTTTCATTAAAAAAAGTCATCGCATCACTTCAAGTGATACTATGACTAAAAGTTGGATTTTAAATATTTGCAAATCAATAGTGTGACACCAAAAATTCGTTAACAGCAATTTCAATGCGCTGTTTGATTTTCGAAGTGTCCGACTTTTCAAATGTATCACCGGTAATGTTTTCAAACAGTTCGATGTAGCGGTCGGAAACCGAGGTTACAAATTCTTCAGACATTTCCGGGACGGTTTGTCCTTCTTTTCCCTGAAAACCATTGGCAATGAGCCACTGGCGTACAAATTCCTTCGATAGTTGTTTTTGTTGTTCATTGGTAGCCAGTCGCTGTTCATAACCTTCGGCATAAAAATAACGCGATGAATCAGGCGTATGAATTTCGTCGATGAGGTAAATTTTGCCGTCTTTTTTTCCGAATTCATATTTTGTGTCCACCAAAATCAGTCCCTTTTCGGCTGCCATTTCGGTTCCACGCCGGAACAGTTTGCGGGTGTATTCTTCCATCATTTCATATTCAGCCTTGTTAACCAAACCCTGTGCAATAATTTCCTCGCGCGAAATATCTTCGTCGTGGCCGGTTTCAGCTTTTGTAGTTGGCGTGAGAATGGGCTCTGCAAATTTCTGGTTTTCCTTCATTCCTTCGGACATAGGTATTCCGCAGATTGAGCGTTTTCCTGCTTTGTATTCACGCCAGGCGTGGCCGGTGAGGTAGCCACGAATAACCATTTCCACTTTGTAAGGTTCGCACATGTGGCCCACTGTTACGTTGGGATCGGGCGAAGCAATCTTCCAGTTTGGTACAATGTCGGCAGTGGCATCCAGAAACTTGTCGGCAATTTGGTTCAGCACCTGCCCTTTGTAAGGAATTCCCTCGGGCAACACCACATCGAAGGCCGAAATGCGGTCGGAAACCACCATCACCAGCAAATCGTTGTTGATGTTATACACATCGCGTACTTTTCCGTGGTAAACACTTCTTTGTCCCGGAAATTGAAAATCAGTTTTTGTTAATGCGTTGCTCATATTAAATATGTTTCGTAGTTGGTGAATAAATCGACTCCATAACCGTAGATATCATCCAAATCTTCTTTGGTGAGTTTATTAACAACCGTCTCGCCATTTTTATAATCAACCATAAAAATTGACAGTTCGTCTCGGGCATTTTCAAGAAAATCGTTTAAAACGTAAGGGCTGTGTGTAGAAATTATAAATTGATTGGCTTTTGACTCAATAATTTCCTGAGTAATATGACTAATAAATGGAGGGAAAGCATGTGCTTCCGGTTCTTCAAAAATCAATACCGAATTTTGGTTTGAAGCAATGGCTGTTTTGTAAAAAATTACACGCTGAAGAGTTTCGGCAATTGAATGATAGGGAATCAGAAATATTTCATCGTTTTGAGGTGGTTTGGTGATTTTTAATTCCCGGCTCGCTTTATCGAAAACGAGTTTTAGATTATACTCGCTAAAAATTTGTTTAATTTCAGTTTTGAGGAAATTGTTTTCTTCAATTATTTTAAAGAGATTGTTTCCATTTGGAGGCAGTAAAAAAGAAACCTTATTGCCTGTTTGATTTTTACCTGGAATAAAAACGTATTTTTTTAAATTCGGAATTATTTCTGATTGGTTCAGTAAATGAATGTTAAGGTCTTTATCAACAAATAAACTATAGGAATCATGTTCAATAGAATCAAAATTGAAGTTTAAAAGTTTATCTGTTTGTTGCGAATATGAATTTCCATGTTTATCCGTTAATAATGGGGTCATTTTAAATTCTATATCACAATGATTTTTGTTTGTTTTAATAATAGCAGGTTTAGAAATATCTCCATCAAAAAATAACTCAGGTTCATTCAGAACACGAATAAATTCATTTAGTTTTTTACTGTCAGTAAACTGCGAAAAGGTTAAACTAAACACCCCAAGGGCTTCCAGAATATTCGATTTTCCAACATTCGGTTTTCCAATCAATAAATTGATTCGACTCAACCCTTCCAGCGTTAAATGGCGGATTGACTTGAAATTTGAAATGGCAATATGGTCTATGAAATTTTCCATGAATCAAATATAATCAACTTTCCTCTTTTTTACCGACAGAAAATTATATTCCTGATTGGAATCCCTTTTTTAAATACTTTGTACTCTCTACTCATTTCTTTTACCGGCTTTTCTGGTTTCCTCTGACTTTGCTTTTTCCTCTGCCTGATCTTCATAATATTTTTGGTAAGCATCCACAATTTCCCTTACCAGCCGGTGGCGCACAATGTCGTTGGTATTGAACTGAACAATAGAAATGGATTCAATGTTCCGGAGCAGTTTCATGGCGAAAATCAGTCCCGAGTTGCTGCGTCGGGGCAGGTCAATCTGGGTAACGTCGCCGGTAACAATGAATTTGGCATTCAAACCCATACGTGTTAAAAACATTTTCAACTGGAGGATAGTGGTATTTTGCGCTTCATCAAGAATCACAAACGCATTGCTGAGTGTTCGTCCGCGCATAAAAGCCAGCGGAGCAATTTCAATAATGCCTTCTTTCATAAAGTCTTCCAGCTTTTTGGGCGGAATCATGTCCTGAAGTGCATCGTACAACGGTTGCAAATACGGGTCGATTTTTTCTTTCAGATCGCCGGGCAAAAACCCCAGATTTTCCCCTGCTTCCACCGCAGGCCGACTGAGAATGATTTTTTTTATTTCCCGGTTCTTTAAAGCGCGAACTGCCAGTGCAATGGCAGTGTAGGTTTTCCCCGTTCCGGCAGGACCAATAGCAAAAATCAGGTCGTTTTTATAGCTTTCCTCCACCAAAACACGCTGGTTGGGTGTTCGTGCCCGCACAGGTTTTCCGCTGTTCCCGAAAACAATAATGTCTTTATCAACAGTCCCGTTTTCATCCAGCGAGGAAAATCCGGTGGAAAGAATCTGCAGAATGGTTTCTTCGGTTAATACATTAAACTGGTAATAATGATCGAGAAGCTGAATGAATTTTTTTTCGAAGTTTTTCAGCTCTTTTTCTTCTCCCTGAATGTAAAGCAAATGACCGCGTGCGGTGAGGTTTATTTTTGGGAACAACGATTTAATGAGGTTCATCTTCACGTTATTTATCCCGAAAAACTCCAGCGGGTCAATCCCTTCCAAATGAATTTGTTTCTCCAATATGATTCTTTAAATTGTTAATTGCCGCTCAAAATTACAAAATATAAATCGAATTTTAATTGTGGAAAATTAAACGGGAGAAAACGGGTCGAAGTTTAACAGAATGGTTAATTTCGTTGAAATTTTACCGGAATGGAACGAAAAGTAAAGGCATTTAAAGAATTACTCGATATAATGGACGAACTGCGGGAAAAATGCCCGTGGGACCGTGAACAAACGCTGGAATCACTCAGGAAACTGACCATCGAGGAAACGTATGAATTGGGGGATGCAATCCTGAAAAACAATTTGCAGGAGATAAAAAAAGAACTGGGCGATTTGATGTTGCACATTGTTTTTTATGCCAAAATCGGTTCCGAAAAAGGAGCTTTTGATATGGGCGATGTTTTGGAAGGAATCAATAAAAAACTGATTTACCGCCATCCGCATGTGTTTGGCGATGTGGATGTTGACGGTTCGTCCAAAAAAGTGGAGGAAAACTGGGAAGCGTTGAAATTAAAAGAAAAAGGTGGAAACAAACGCGTGTTGGAAGGTGTTCCGGTTGCCATGCCGGCACTGGTGAAAGCCAACCGCATTCAGGAAAAAGCCAGCGGCGTGGGTTTCGACTGGGAATACAAAGAGCAGGTTTGGGATAAAGTGAAAGAAGAAATTAATGAACTGGCACACGAAATCGACCAGGTGGACAAAGACAAAATAGAAGCCGAGTTTGGCGACCTGTTTTTTGCCATGGTTAATGCTGCCCGCCTTTACGGAGTTGACCCTGAAGCTGCTTTGGAACGCACCAACCTGAAATTTATCAAACGGTTCAATTTTTTAGAAAGTCAAACCTTAATGAAAGGAAAAAATTTGCACGAAATGAGTTTGGCTCAAATGGATGAAATTTGGGAAGAGGCGAAGAGGGGGGAGTGAAAAGTGAAAAGTGAAAAGTGAAAAGTGAAAAGTGAACAGTCTCAGTTAACAGGCTCAGTTTTTCAAAAACTTATACTCCCTTAATAATAAATTTTTAGGCAAAAATTGAATTGCGGCACACGCATAAGTATAAAAATACTGCATAAATAGTTTTCTTTGCAATACCGATATCAACATTTGTCAAACAAACCTGCCGGCTCGATTGTATTTCTATATGATTCATTATCTTTGCACCTCTTTAAAAAAGAATGAATAACATGGTAAAAATTACGCTTCCCGATAACAGTGTGAAAAAGTTTCCTGAGCCGGTTACCGGTTTGGAAATTGCACAGTCCATTTCGCCCCGGCTGGCAAAAGATGTTTTGTCGGTTTCGGTGAACGGTGAAATTTGGGATTTGACCCGAAAAATTGAAAACAACGCTGCTATAAAATTGCACACTTGGGACGACCGCCAAGGAAAGGAAGCATTCTGGCACTCATCGGCGCATCTTATGGCCGAAGCCATTGACCATTTTTACCCGGGTACGAAATTCGGCATTGGGCCAACTGTTGATGTTGGGTTTTATTACGATATCGCATTGCCTGACGGCCAGCAACTTTCCGATAAAGATTTGCAGAAAATTGAGCAGAAAATGCTGGAACTGGCCCGTCAGAAAAATGACATCGTGCGGAAAGAAATTTCCAAAAACGATGCAATGCAAATGTTCACCGAAAAAAATGATGAGTTGAAGCAGGAATTGATTGCCGAACTGGAAGACGGAACGATTACCCTTTACAATCAGGGAAATTTTACCGATTTGTGCCGTGGGCCACACCTGCCAAATACGGGATATATTAAAGCCATAAAATTGACTTCAATTGCCGGCGCCTACTGGCGGGGCAACGAAAACAACCAGATGCTCACCCGCGTTTACGGGGTCACTTTCCCCAAACAAAAAATGCTGGAAGAGTACCTGGTAATGTTGGAAGAAGCCAAAAAACGCGATCACCGTAAAATTGGCAAAGAGATGGAATTGTTTACTTTTTCAGAGGCAGTAGGACAGGGGCTGCCGCTTTGGTTGCCTAAAGGCGCCCAGTTGCGCCAGCAGTTGGAAGATTTCCTGAAAAAAGTGCAAAAATTGTATGGCTACGACCAGGTAATTACTCCTCATATTGGTGATGTAAACCTCTATAAAATTTCAGGCCATTACGAAAAATACGGGAAAGATTCGTTTCAACCCATAAAAACGCCTGCTGAAGGTGAAGAGTATTTGCTGAAACCCATGAACTGCCCGCACCATTGTGAAATTTATAAGGCAAAACCACATTCATACAAAGATTTGCCCATTCGGATGGCTGAATTCGGAACCGTTTACCGCTATGAACAGAGTGGTGAACTGCACGGACTGACCCGTGTGCGAGGATTTACACAGGACGATGCGCACATTTTTTGCCGTCCCGACCAGTTGAAAGATGAATTCAAAAAAGTAATTGATATTATTTTTATCATTTTCAAAGCGTTGAGTTTTGATGAATACACCGCCCAGATTTCGTTGCGCGATCCGGCTAATCCGGAAAAATACATTGGAACATCTGAAAACTGGGACAAGGCTGAACAGGCGATAATTGAAGCTTGTGAAGAAAAAGGATTAAAAACCGTTACCGAAATTGGCGAGGCAGCCTTTTACGGTCCCAAGCTCGATTTTATGATTAAGGACGCACTGGGAAGAAGCTGGCAGTTGGGCACCATTCAGGTGGATTACAACCTGCCCGACCGGTTTAAACTGGAATATATCGGAGCAGACGACAACCGTCACCGCCCGGTAATGATTCATAGAGCTCCGTTCGGATCAATGGAACGGTTTGTGGCAGTGCTGATTGAACACACCGCCGGGAAATTCCCGTTATGGCTTGCACCCGAGCAGGCGGTTGTTTTACCAATCAGTGAAAAATTTAATGAATACGCCCAAAAAGTTTCAGGTTTGCTAAATAATTCCGATATTCGCACCGTTGTTGACGACCGTAATGAAAAGATTGGTAGAAAGATACGCGACAACGAACTGAAAAGAATACCTTATTTGCTCATTGTAGGCGAAAAAGAACAGGAATCGGAAACGGTTTCAGTTCGGCGCCAGGGTGAAGGAGATATAGGGGTGAAACAAATCGGCGGGTTTGCCGGTTTTGTTGAAGAAGAAGTTAGAGGTCAATTATCCGGATTGTATAACTAACTAAATAATAGGAGGATTTAACTATAGCTATTAAAAGAAGAGGAGGAGGCCGCCCTTTCATGAGAAGGGATACAGCTCCGCAACACAAGATTAACAGGAATATTACCTCACCGCAGGTACGTTTGGTTGGCGAAAACATAGAAAATCAAGGTGTTTACCCGTTAAGAGAGGCCTTGAAGATGGCCGATGAGTTGGAGTTGGATTTGGTGGAAATTTCCCCAAATGCCGATCCACCGGTTTGTAAAATAACCGACTATTCCAAGTTTCTGTATCACCAGAAAAGGAAACAAAAGGAAATGAAAGCCAAAGCGGTTAAGGTAGTTGTAAAAGAAATTCGATTCGGTCCGCAAACCGACGAGCACGATTTCGAGTTTAAAATGAGGCACGCCGAAAAGTTTCTGAAAGACGGAGCAAAAGTTAAAGCCTACGTGTTTTTTAAAGGCAGGTCGATTTTGTTTAAGGAGCAGGGCGAAATATTACTGCTCAGGCTGGCTACCGAACTCGAGGATTTGGGCACTGTTGAACAAATGCCCAAACTGGAAGGAAAACGAATGATAATGATGATTTCACCTAAAAAGAAATAATACAGTTCTTTGATAACATTTTAACAAAGTAGGATTATGCCAAAAATGAAAACAAATTCCGGCGCCAAAAAACGTTTCAGGCTAACCGGAACAGGTAAAATTAAAAGGAAGCACGCCTATAAAAGTCATATTTTGACAAAAAAAAGCACGAAGCGTAAACGGAATCTCACCTATTGGGCTATCATCGATAAGACCAATGAAGATAACGTGAAGCAAATGCTGGCCATGAAGTAAAATCCTTTTAAAAAAGTAAAAAAGAGTAATTAACCAGGTTATTGTGCTTTAAAGTTTTTCTTCAACAATTAGGAGGAAACGCCGGTAATCAAAAAAGTAAAAAGTATGCCAAGAAGTGTAAATCATGCAGCATCACGTGCCCGGAGGAAAAAAATTCTGAAAAGGACGAAAGGTTATTTCGGAGCGCGTAAAAATGTTTGGACCGTCGCAAAAAATACGTGGGAAAAAGGGCAACAGTATGCCTACCGCGACCGGAAAACCAAAAAACGCAATTTCCGTGCGTTGTGGATTATGCGTATTAACGCCGCAGCCCGGATTGAAGGGTTGTCGTATTCGCAGTTTATGGGATTGCTAAAGAAAAACGATATTGAAATTAACAGGAAAGTGCTGGCCGATTTGGCCATGAACCAGCCTGAAGCGTTCAAAGCAATCGTTGAGAAAGTAAAATAACAGACTGTATTTATTTTAGGTGAAATAGCAATAAGCCCGGGAGATTCTTCCGGGTTTTTTTGTGATTCACACTCCCTTCAACAACCCGCCATCCACAACTAAACTTGCACCGGTAATATAAGATGCAGCATCGGAAAGTAAAAAGGCGCCGGCTTTTCCGAATTCTTCGATGGTTCCGTAACGGCCCAGCGGAATGGCAGATTCGTGTTGCTGCTTTGTTTTTTCCACCGGAATGCCCTGTTTCTCTGACAGATTTTTGTCCAGCGCTTTAACGCGGTCGGTGTCGATTCTGCCAGGGATGAGATTATTTACCCGTATATTTTCATAAGCCAGTTCGTTGGCTAAACTTTTTACCAGGCTGGCAACTCCCGACCGGAAAACGTTGGACAAAAGTAACCCGTTAATTGGTTCCTTTACCGAAAGCGAAGTAATGGTTAAAATGGAACCCCCGCCACCTGAACGCATGTGGGGCAAAACACCCCGAATCATTCGCACGGCGCTCATTAACGTAAGATTGAAAGCAGCCTGCCAGTTTTCATCGGTAAAATCACTGAAATTACCCGGAGGCGGACCGCCGGCATTCACCACAAGCCCATCGATGCGTTCAAAAGCCTGTGCCACTTCGCTCACCCAGTTTTCAATGGATTTTGCATCCGCAGCATCAAATACCGATGCATGAATCGTGGCCTTTGTTTCTGCCCGTAATTTTTGTCCTGCTGCTTCCACTTCATTTTTGGTACGGCTGGCCAAACAAACCGTGGCGCCGTTTTTGGCCAGTTCGCGTGCAATGCCAAATCCCAGTCCCTTGCTGGATGCGGCTACCATAAAAACTTTTCCTTCAACTTGTAAATCCATAATTTTTTAAATTTCAAATTACAAAAGTCAAATACCAATTAAATTCAAAATATCAATTTCTAAATAAATCAAACAATTTTCAACTAATTAGTTCAAATTTCAATTAAAGCAAACTTATTTTACTGGTTTTGAAAATTATAAAATTGAAAATTGGGTTTTATTTGTTTTTTGTTATTTGATTTTTGGAGCTTCACTTTTCATCAGTGCATACGATGCAAACGATGCCAGCCAGTGCGCACCTGCATATTCACCTGAATCCATTTTTTCGTAACTGTAGTTGAAATGTTGAATCGTAATCGTAGGCAAACGACATCCCAAAAGCAATATTTGTGTGCTCACCCACACGAATGGGATAAATGAGTTTGTCGAGAAATTCGATGAATTTTTCGGAAATTAGTTCAACAAGCGGTTTTAGGTTTTCGTGTAGTTCTCTTGCTTCCGAAGTATCCCATTCCAGCAAAGCTTCGTCAAGCTTTAGTAACCATGCCCATCCGTAAGTTCTTTCGTAGGTTTTGTTGTGTTCATCGTCGAAATATTCCACTTCTTTTAGAATATTTTCTTTGGTGATATTCTTTCTCAGTTTGTGCAAAGTCTCATCGCGAAATTCAAAATCAGGAAAAGTTCTCAGGATGGTTACCAGCGTCCAGTGCCCGTGCACGGAAGAGTGCCAGTCGAAACAGCCATAAAACGCCGGGTGCAATTCCCGCGGCGGAGCCAGGTAACTGTCATCACCCAGAACCTGTCCCGGTTTGTTGGGGTATTCCTGATCGATACAATCAAATGCAAAGTGGTAAAGGTACATGGCTTTATCTTCATCGAAATCCAAACGATTCTCAGATGTATTTTGGGCAGAAATACCAAAACAGAGGGAGAATAAAATAAGAAAAAAATACCTTTTCATAAACTTGTTTTTCGTAAAATACAATATTAGTGATGATTCTGTTCATTTTCAGATTTTTTCAGAAAAAGGTCAAAAATGCAAATTATACTTTTTTCAGTTTCCACTTTCCTTTTCTGAAAAGAATAAAGGCAATAACCGCCAAAAGACTTTCTGCCGTAACAATGGCTATACTTGCTCCTGCCAATCCTTTACCGAGAACAATGGCAAGTAAATAAGCCAGTGGAATTTCGACCAGCCAAAAACAAACCAGGTTGATTTTTGTAGGTGTAAATGTGTCGCCACTGCCGTTAAATCCCTGAATCAGCACCATTCCCAACGCATAAAACAGAAATCCAAAACTCACTATTCTTAATGCCAATGCCCCGTTTTCAAGTACCGCTGCCTCATTTATAAAGAGTCTGATAAAAAAACAAGGGAACAATGCCAGCACCAATCCGATTATTCCCATAAAAGTCATGTTCACATACCCGGTTATCCAAACAGATTTTTCGGCCCGGTCGGGGTGTTTTGCACCCAGATTCTGACCAACCAGTGTGGCAGCAGCATTGCTTACTCCCCAGGCAGGAAGCAATGCGAAAAGAATTATCCGAATGGCAATGGTATATCCTGCCAGGGCTTCCGGTCCGCTTACTGCAATAATTCGTACCAGAAAAATCCAGCTCGAAGTGGCTATCAGGTTTTGCAGGATTCCGCCACCGGAAATGCTGAGTAATTCCAGCATAACTTCAACTTTGACTTTTATGCTATGCAGGTATAATTTTATTCTGTGATTTCCCCTGAACAGCAGGTAAAACTGATAAATAACAGCCAAACCCCGCCCAATGCCTGTTGCAATGGCTGCACCTGCCAAACCCAGTTCGGGGAATGGTCCGATTCCGAAAATTAACAGCGGGTCGAGCACCAGGTTAATCAGGTTGGCAAACCAGACTACCCGCATAGAAATGGCTGCATCGCCCGAACTGCGAAAAACGGCGTTAATGATAAACAGCATCATTACAACCGAGTTGCTGCCGAAAATGATGGCTGGGTAAAGGGCTCCTTCTTCTGCCATTTCAGCGGTGGCCCCCATTAGCAATAGAAATTCTTTGGCAAAAATTACCCCCGGTATTCCAATGAGCAGAGAAACAAAAACACCAACCAATATGGCCTGGAAAGCCACTTCTCCGGCTTCTTTTTTACGTTTTTCCCCAATACGGCGCGCCACAAGAGCGGTGGTGGCCATACTCAGTCCGGCCCCAACAGCATAAACAATGGTCATAACCGATTCAGTAATACCCACAGTTGCCACGGCTCCGGAGCCTAATTTTGAAACGAAAAAAATATCTACCACTGCAAAAACCGATTCCATAATCATTTCTAGTACCATGGGTACGGCCAGAATAAAAATGGCATGGCCCAGGCTGGTTTCCGTAAAATCGCGCTCGCTACCCGAAATGGCTTCTTTTACGTCTTTCCACAACAGCTTTAACTGGATTTCACGCATTCTGGCTGGAATAAAATTACCTTTTTTATTGCCGGACATTTTTTATGGTAGTTATTTAAGATAAATATATGGATTTATTTTGCTGAATCAGGCCGGCGTTATTTGAATTTAAATATTTTTGGTAGCAGCTAAACTCTGAACGGAGTTCCATGTTATTATTTCTGAATTTTCAACTTTAATTTAAATGAAACGGCTTTTTTTTGTTGGAATACTTTTTTTTACTATATCCTGCAGCTACCATGAAAAATTTCCGGAACCGGTTACAAGCCCGGTAAACCAAAGTGGTAAAGCATTTTCAACGGAGCAAGAAATGTTGTTAACGCACAAAAAACTCCAAGACGGGAATGAAAATGGATTATCTGCTGAACTGGATGAATTGATTGGTTTTCAGCAAATGTATTTTCAGAAAGATGAGGGATTTGATTTGGAAAAACTTCAGGCTTCCTGGCAGGAATTTAAAAATAGCACAACGTTAAATCAACTGGTTCAGAATGAGCTTTTTCAGTGGTTTCGAATTACCGGATTTTTGTTTCAACTTACCGGCAAAGCCAGTTATGCCGAAGAACTGGAAAAAATTACCTGGAATAGTTTCTCCGGTAAGTATCAGTATTTTGATTCCCTTGTTTCGCCCTATATTTTCACCAAAAATGTGGATCATATTCATTTAAACCTGTTTTTGCCCCATGAAATCAGCTACAACCATACGCTTGGAGGTGCAGTTAAAATTGTACAGGAAACCGGTTTCCCGGAAAGTGGAAGTATCAGGTTGAAATTCAGTATGGAAATTAAAAGGTATATCGAAGTTTTTATACGTATCCCAACCTGGGCAGAAGGAACTTCGGTTACTGTAAAAGGGGTAAAATATTTTGCACAGCCGGGCCAATACAGTATTATAGCCAAAAAATGGAAAGAAGGCGATGTGATTGAAATCGAATTTCTGCTTGATAACCTTCCTGATTACCTGAAAAAAGAAGTTTAAATCAGCAGATAGAATCTTTCGCCGAAAAGACAGCGATTTCGACTCGAATTCGTATTTTAGCCCTGAAAATGTTTAAATTCAAGATTTCAACCTGAAAAAAGACTACAAATGAGAAAATTAATCCTGGTATTAGTCATTGCTGCCATTGCAGCTTGTGAAAATTCAACTGAAAAAAGTATTGAAATGCCTTACACAAAATCAGATTTCGAAAGTGTTATTGGCGGGAAAACCACCCGGATGTTTACCATGGAAAATGAAAATGGAATGGTGGTTACCCTCACCAATTACGGTGCTAAAATAATCTCCGTTTATGCTCCTGATAAAAACGGGAATTACGCCGATGTGCTGCTGGGGTTCAATTCGCTGGCAGAATACCAGCAAAATGGTGCAAGTCACGGAGCCGTGGTTGGACCTTTTGCCAACCGCATTGCCAATGCACAGTTTACTATTGGCGAAGAAACCTTTCAATTGCCGGTAAACAATGGCGAAGCCTGCCTGCATTCTGGCCCCGACAGCTGGTACCGGAAAGTTTGGGATTACGAAAAAAACGGTAATGTTAGCTCATTTATGCTCGAAAGTAAGGATGGCGAATTTGGATTTCCTGGAAATAAAAAAGCAAAAGTAACCTACACACTTACAGAGGATAACGAACTCAAAATTGATTATGAGGTTACAACCGATAAACCAACTCACATTAACTTAACCAATCACGGTTATTTTAATCTGAGAGGGGAGGGAAACGGCGATATTTTGGGACACGTGCTGGTAATAAATGCAGATAAATCGACACCAGTTGACGAAAACATGATTCCGACCGGGGAAATTGTGGATATCAGAGGAACTGCACTTGATTTTACCGCGCCTCATGCCATTGGCGAGAGAATTGATGCCGACCATCCTCAACTCAAATTTGCATCGGGCTACGACTTTAACTATGTGATTAACAAAGAACCCGGCGAACTGGCTTTTGCGGCCAGTGCTTTTGAACCCGAAAGCGGACGTTACATGGAAGTTTTCACCACCGAGCCCGGTGTTCAGCTTTACACAGGAAACCACCTGAAAGGGACCGAGATTGGTAACAGTGGTAATCCTTACACTGAGCTAACCGGATTTTGCCTGGAAACCCAGCATTTCCCGGATAGCCCTAATCAGCCGGGATTTCCTTCAACACTTTTAAATCCGGTAGAAGTTTATTCTTCAACAACCATTTTCAAATTTTCTGTTAAGCAATAACGAAAGGTAGTTTGTTTAAGGTTATGCCGGTGAAATGTGTGACGTTTCACCGGCATAATTTTTTCGGGATGTCAAATTGAACTGTTTTTATTTAATTTCCATCTGTTCAAACCTTAGAAATGATAAAGCTGTTACAGCAAAATAAATTTAGTAAATTTGAGTTCGTATTTCTATGGACGGGGAAAAAGTTGAGGCGCTTTTATGAAAGTGGATTCCGGAGCAAAAGGTTGGTTTGGTGAAGTATTTCACCAGAATTACGAGTATATTCTGAATTACCTGTATTATCTTTCAGGAGATGCAGCATTGGCGGAAGATTTGGTTCAGGATGTGTTTTTACAGCTTTGGGAAAAACGCAGCGATGTAAAAGAGGAAACGCTGCGTTCGTTTTTGTTTGCCATTGCACGTAACAGCTTTCTGAAAAATAAACGCCGGCAGAAATACGATTTGAAATTTCGTTCTGATTATCTCGTGAAAATTGAAAATGAATCGCCCGATTATATATTGGAGATGAAGGAGTTTGATGCAAGATTGCAAAAAGCCATTGCCGGTCTTCCTGAAAAAAGCCGCGTTATTTTTTTGATGCACAGGCTGGATGAAATGACTTACAGCGAAATTGCAGAAAACCTGGGGGTAAGTATTAAAGCTATAGAAAAACAAATGAGCAAAGCCCTGAAAGTGCTTAGAAAAGAGCTTGGAAATAACATATAAACCAGATTCGCAACTTTGCGTATCAGTTGTTGAAATAAAATGAATTATTGGCATCAAATTTTGACTAGATCTTTTTCATATATTCTTTTGATTCCTGTTTTTTTTCTGGGTACGTTTTTGGTATCTGCCCAGGAAACTTCCATTTCTGTTGTTTCTGAGGGGAAATCACTTTCAGCGGTTTTGGAAGATATTACCGAAAAAAATGGAATAAAATTCGCCTACGATGCTGATACATTTCAACAAATTTAAATTCAGTTTTCAGTATCAGGTTATTCTCTCACAGAATTTTTGGAATTTCTTGAAGAGCAACACGCTGTTTCGTCAAAATTAATAGACGGAACCTGGGTATTGGTGGTTCGTGAAACGAAAACTACAGAACCAAAGGTTCTTTCGGAAACAAATCTCGCAAATGTGTCGGGTTATATTAGGGATAAAAAAACCGGAGAACGACTAATTTACTGCAACGTTTCGTGGAATGAATACCGGGGTGGGATGACCAACGAACTGGGTTTTTTTAATTTTCAGGTTCCTGCGGCAGATTCCGTCAGGTTACAGGTAAGCCATTTGGGGTACCGAAAGCTCGATACGGTTATTTATCGCGGCAAACCGGTGCTGCTTTTTTTGCAGCCAATGGAAATTTTGTTAAAACCTGTTTATGTAGTTCATTATGAAAAGGAAGTTTTACAGGCGGCCGCTCAACCGGAAAAAATTGCCTTTAATCCTTTAAAGTCTTCGGCCATTCCCCGAATCTCGAATGATGATTTGGGAAATGCCCTGTTGCTGATTCCGGGCGTAAATTTTTTGCAGGGTGGTGCATCCGGGCTTTCAATCAGAGGTGGGGCACCAACCGATAATCTGGTACTGTTTGACGGAATTCCCGTGTTGGAAACAAGTCATCTTCTCGGAAACATCAGTGTGCTGAATGCCAGGTTTGTGCAACAGGCATTTATCTCACGGGGAGGTTTTGATGCCGGTTACGGTGGTCGGATTGCCGGGTTGATTGAACTTACCGGAAAATCGGGAAAAAACAACCGACCTTACCTCGATGTTTCAGCCAATTTGTTAAATACAAACGTATTGGCTAATCTGCCGGTTACCGATAAGTTTTCAGTTACCGCTGCATGGCGCAGGTCCTTCATTGACAAATGGCAAAATTACCTTTATTTCAGGCTTATCGATAATGTTTCTTCTTCGGATGAAAACCCGGTAACTTCAACAATTATACCCCGAATAAATTTTCAGGATATAAATGCTAAAGTCAGTTTTCATCCTACCGATAATTTTGAAATTGACCTGAATTTACTGTATGGAAAAGACAACCAGAGCAGGGATTTTGAATTGATTCAAACCAAAGATTACTACCGGAATGAACGAATGACTGGTGAAAATCTGGGAATGAGCCTGAACTGGAAATGGCAGGTGAACCAAAATTGGTTTCATTCTTTGTCGGCAGGTTTTTCAACCTGGGATAAAAATGCTGTAGATGAAACCGGCGAACTGCAGGAATTCACTGAAATAATTAACGATAGTCCGGGGCAGGGGCAGGGAAAAGGCAAAGGACTGGCCAAAACCCGGGAGATAACTTATACCCGGGAAATATTCGATATTGATAACGGCGTTAATCATATTGCGGAATTCCGGACGAACTGGAAGATAAGGAATGTATCCGGAATATTTACCACTGAAGCCGGTGCCGGTTGGACCCGCAACAATTACAAATATCATTTTTTTGCCAGCCGTTCCGATACTGAAATTCAAATAGATTCCATTGCCAGTGAAGCCCGGCTCGATTTGCTGCATGTTTTTGCCCAGCAGTTTATCGATATATCCGATCAGTTCCGGTTTCGCTGGGGATTGCGTTCCAATTTTGATGCGGCGGGAAGAAATTTTTACTGGCAACCGCGCGGAGGAATGGAATTTCATCCGTCCCGGAAAATGAAATTTTACTTTTTAAGCGGAGTTTATTACCAGTTTTTAACGGGCATCAGGCGTTTCGATAGTGAGGGACATTACAGCCTGCTTTGGTATTTGCCGGAGGAGGAGGATTTGGGAAGAGTTAAAGGAACCCATTATATTCTGGGAATCAAGTACGAAAAAAACGGTTGGTTTGCAGATGTGGAAGGTTACCGTAAAAATGCCGATGGAAAAATTAATCTGTTTGCCCGTGAGATAACCAACGGTGAATTAACAACAGTGATTTATGAGCCGCGCGAAAGCAAAGAACGGACCATAGGTGTGGATATTTTTGTTCAGAAAAAACACGCACTGTTTAACCACATGCTCGCCTACTCGCTCTCCTCAACCGAGGAACAAATTGAAGGATTGTTTGATAATGCCTGGTTCCCGGGGTACAACGACCGTACCCATCGGTTAAAATTTACTGAAATGGTAACCTGGCGAAACTGGACATTAACAAGCAGCTGGCAGCTTGCCGGCGGTTTGCCGGTGTTGCAAATTACTTCTGCGGCCAGTGCAGAGGAGTTTGCGCGTTCAAAACCTTTTTCCCAATGGGATGTGGCGCTTATGAAAACATTCCGTGGAAATTATTTCACGTTGAGTGGTGGCGCCTCTTTGCTTAATATTTTTGACCGAAAAAATATTGTGGAAGTCAACTATCTTCGTTTTTCTTCCGACTCGGGATCAATGTCTGTCCGCTCCGATATCTCCGCCCTCGGTTTCACTCCGGTTTTTTTTCTGAATGTAAAATTTTAAAATTTTTGATGGTATAGTGTTTTCATAATCAGGGATTTTTAAATTCGTTTTAATTTTTTTTCTGATTTTTTCTGATTTTATGGTAGGGTAAAATCCCGATTGTGGATATTAATAGCGTAATAAATATTTAGTGTCTGGGAAACCTTTTTACAAATGAAAGACAACAAAAAATATAATCAGTCAATTTCTCAAAAAGCCGATCAGTTGATTCGGAATTACCAGATTGTTGTTAACTCTGGTAAGGAGGAAGTACTGGGCACTCTTCTCAAAAAAATTGAAGAAAAAGAGCGGACCACATTAATTCCCGTGAGAAAAATTTCCTGGTACAGAATTGGTGCAGCTTCTGTGGCTGCAGTAATTGCAATAATAGTAACATTTTGGTTTTTAACTGCCTCGCAAACTACGGAGGTGAACCAGGGAAATACATACGCATTTCGTTTGCCAGATGAATCAAGAGTTATTCTTCATAACGGAAGTTCCATAACTTATAGTAAATATTTCTGGAACAGAGCTGTGAAATTAACGGGCAGCGCATATTTCGAGGTGGAAAAAGGAACAGGATTCAGGGTAAAAACTTCTAATGGAAGTGTTGAAGTTCTGGGAACCCGATTTTTGGTCGAAGGAATGGAAAAAGACCTGGTTGTGAGGTGTTACGAAGGCAGTGTAAAAACCAGTTACGAAAAAGAGTCATGGATTTTGGAGCCCGGAACACAGTTTTCGGGGAAACAAGGGTTGGCACAGAAAAAGAATTTTGAAACTGTAACCGGTTTCCCTGCATTTGCAGAGTTTAGTAAAAGTTTCTCAAACACTCCTGTTTCATTGGTTTTCCAGGAAATTGAAACATTTTTTGGAGTGGATATAAAATGGAAAACACCCTTGGATAAGAATTTTTCGGGCTCATTTAAAACCGGTACTTTGGAAAATGTTCTGCAGATTGTTTGCGAACCGTTGCAGTTGAATTACATATTTGAAGATAAATACAGAATAGAAATTTATTAATTAAAAAAACGATGATTATGAAAAAGTTCATGAATTTTAAAACATTAGGTATTTTAATGTTGTTTTTTGTCGGAACCTTTATGGCATGCAGCGAACTACCTGAAACTGATTTTGAGAATTCCGAAGACTTAAATGGTTTAGGCAATGGCAAAGGAACAGTTGTCTTTAAATTTCAATGACGATGAATATATTGAAAACGTTGATGTTTCTGTTGAAGCCGGTGTGATTACAGAGCAGAATTTTGAATTGGTTCCTGAAGAAACAGATAACCAGGGAGGTGATGACGAATAAATCACCGGTGGCGAGATTAAAAATTTAATAAGAGCAAAGAAGGAACTATATATTCAAATCCATCTTGATAGCAAGCAGCTATCAGGTTATTAAAAGGACACTGCAATGCGCAGTGTCTTTTTTGTTAAAATTTTTATACTTTCGCCATTCAAAACTTCTAATGAGGAATCGTCCTTTACGGGTTTATTTATGCAAAAAAAAGTAGTCATTATCACCGGCGCATCATCCGGAATTGGAAAGGCTTTAGCCGAAAAATATGCCGCAGAAGGCTGGAATCTGGTTCTGGCTGCCCGCAGGGAAGAACGGTTACTGGAACTTAAAACCACCCTGAATGAAACAGATGTTTTAACGGTTAAAACTGATGTTACTTCCGAACCCGATTGTAAAAACCTTATAGAGCAGGCAGTAGAAAAATTCGGGCAAATTGATGTGTTAATCAATAATGCCGGTATTTCCATGCGGGCTTTGTTTGATCAAACTGACCTGGAGGTTGTTCGAAAAGTAATGGACGTGAACTTTTGGGGTACAGTTTATTGCACCAAATATGCCATGCCCTGGCTGTTAAAATCTACAGGTTCTTTGGTTGGGGTTATTTCTGTAGGGGGCTACATTGGGCTGCCGGGCCGAAGTGGCTATTCGGCATCGAAATTTGCAGTCCGGGGATTTTTGGAAACCGTCAGGGTTGAAAATTTAAAAACCGGCCTGCATGTACTTGTTGTTGCTCCGGGATTTACCTCTTCCGAGATCAGAAAAGCGGCACTCAATGGAAATGGACAGCAGCAGGGAGAAACACCCCGGAACGAAAACAATATGATGTCGGCAGAAGAGTGCGCCGCCCATATTTTTAAAGCCGTTCGAAAACGAAAAAGAGAATTGGTACTCACCTTTGCCGAAGGAAAACTCACCGTTTTTCTCTCTAAATTTTTCCCCCGCTTCATCGATAAAATGTCCTATAAAATTTTTGCCAAAGAGCCCGATTCGCCTTTTAAATAGTCATTTCATTAACTTAACGAGAAGATTGAAACATGGAAGAATTAACAGTTGGTACCCGCGTGGAACATCCGCGTTATGGCGAAGGAATTATAAGTAAAAACAAACTCACTGCCTACGAAATTTTTTTTGAAAAAGGCGGTAAAATAGAAATAACCAAACGAAATACCGATTTAACCGTTTTGGAAAAAAATGTAGATGCGCATCCTCAAAAAGGGCTTACACTTTCCGAAGTGGAAAATGCCATAAAATACGTTCTCGACCAGAATGGTGCATTGAATGCCATGGTTCCTTTGGGCGATAAATGGAAAGGCGGAACCCTGCTTTTGCAGCCTGCCAATCCTGAACTGAAACCAAAGGAAATTCCCGTCGAGGCGTTTTTTCACAAAATTGTGATGCTTCGCGACCGGTTGCGTGTTCTGGAACAAAATATTAACAGCCACAAAGTGCTTACCGATGAAGAAAAGGTTGACCTGCAGCAGTACATTACACGAATTTACGGATCACTTACTACGTTTAATGTGTTGTTTGCCGAAAAAGAACATTACTTTGTAGGCGCAAAATCGAAATAAAAAAATGAAACAAACTGTTCTGTTATTAATTGTGCTTTTTATGTCATCTTCTCTTTTTGCACAGGATAAAGTGTTGAAAGTTTGGCCAGACGGTGCACCCAACCACAATGGCATGGACGAACCGGAAGAAAAGTTCGAAGGAGCACGGGTACGTAATGTTTCCGAGGCCGAAATGTATGTTTACCTTCCTGAAAAGGAAAAAAACACAGGCGCAGCAGTGGTTATTTGTCCTGGCGGAGGTTACTGGATTGAAGCCATGGATCATGAAGGGTATCAAATGGCCGAGTGGTTGCAGGAAAGAGGTGTGGCCGGAATTGTGCTGAAATACCGGTTACCTTACGGTCATCACGAAATTCCATCGGGCGATGCGCGGCAGGCCATGAGAATTGTACGAAATAACGCTGAAGAGTGGGGGATAAATCCGGAAAAAATCGGCATTGCCGGTTCCTCAGCGGGCGGACATCTGGCATCCACTGTCGGAACCCGCTTTGATTATGGCAATACCGAAAGTAAGAACCCGCTGGAAAAACTGAGTTCCCGCCCCGATTTTATGCTGTTACTTTATCCGGTAATCACGTTCCGCGAAGCGTTCGGCCACATGGGCTCGCGCAAAAATCTCATTGGAGAAGGCAACGACTGGAAACTGGTGGAAAAATATTCCAACGAGTTGCATGTTTCGCCCAAAACACCGCCAACGTTTCTTGTTTTAGCCGATGATGACAAAGGCGTGGTTCCAAGGAATTCTGTTGAATTTTACCTGGCTTTAAAGGAAAACAAGGTGCCTTCCGAAATGCATATTTTTGCTGAAGGAGGTCACGGTTTTGGCATGAGTAAAAAAAACCTGCCTGTTGACCAGTGGCCCGAGTTGTTTTTGAACTGGCTGAAAGCTGTTAAAATAATAAACTGATGCAATCAACCCATCCGCTGAATGTACTGAAGTTTTGCCCGAAATGTGGTTCGTCATCCCTGATTACTTATAAAGATTTGTCGCTAAAATGCAATGATTGCGGGTTTCATTTTTATGTGAATTCGGCTGCTGCCGTTGCGGCGCTTGTGGTAAACGGGGATGGAAAATTGCTGCTGACCACACGGGCTGTTGAACCTGATTTTGGTAAGCTGGATTTGCCCGGCGGATTTATCGATCCGGGTGAATCGGCTGAAGAAGCCGTTAAACGCGAACTTTGGGAAGAGCTTGGCATGAAGGTGAAAGAGATGGAGTACATTATTTCAGCGCCCAATGAATATATTTTTTCAGGCATCAGCGTTTTTACGCTCGATATGGCCTTTCGCGTAATTCCCGAAACTGTTTCCGGATTGAAAGCTCAGGATGATATTCTTGATTTCCGGTTTTATGCTGAAAATGAAATTGATTTTAGCCAGATACCTGCTCCTTCAATAAACTATTTTGTAAAACAATTTTTCAGAAAATGAATGAAATCCGTCAACGAATAAAAGCCCTGCGAATGGAGTTGCTCAGGCACAACCTCGATGCATGGTACATCCCGGGTACTGATCCGCATGCCAGTGAATATTTGCCTGATCGCTGGCAAACCCGCGCTTTTATTTCGGGGTTTACCGGTTCTTATGGCGTAGTTGTGGTAACCCAGGAAGAAGCCGGACTTTGGACCGATTCGCGCTACTTTTTGCAAGCTGAAGAACAACTGAAAGGCGCAGGAATAAAAATGTATAAACTACGCGTTCCCGACGCCCTTCCACCTGAAAACTGGCTGGCAAAAAAGTTGCAGCCAGGAAGCAAGGTAGGATTCGATCCGCAAACCCTTTCGGTTTCAGGATTCAGAAGTTTGGACAATTGCCTGAATAAAGCCGGAATCAGTATGGTGGAAACACCCGATTTGTTTGAGAAAATATGGGAGAACCGGCCAGCAATGCCAACCGATTCGATTTTCGAATTTAAACATCCGTTTGCCGGACTTTCAAGAAAAGAAAAAAGAGAATTGCTTGAAGGCGAACTGAAAAAATACAATGCTGATTTTCAGGTAATCACTGCCCTCGACGAACTGGCCTGGGTTTTTAACCTGAGAGGTTCCGACATTCCATACAACCCGGTTTTTGCCGGCTATGGCATAGTTGGGAAAAATGAGTGGATTTTGTTCGTTGACCACGCTAAAGTGCCTCTTGATTTGAAAACCCATTTCGAAAAGGAAAAAATTACACTGATGCCATACAGTAATTTCACGGGTTGGTTGAAATCTGTGCGCGGAAAGAAAATATTCATTGATCCCGGGTCAGCAGGTTTTGTTGTTTACAGCACACTTCAGTCCGAAAATAAACTGGTGGAGGGTACGTCTTTGGTGGCTTTGCTTAAAGCCCGGAAAAACAATACCGAACTGGCAGGATTTCGCGAAGCCATGAAGAAGGATGGAGTGGCCTTGCTGGAATTCCTTTTCTGGCTCAGGGAAAATGTGGAAAAAGGAACGGAAACCGAATTTACCGCCGGGCGTAAACTGGCCGAATTTCGTTCGTTGCAAAACGGTTTTAAAGGCGAAAGTTTTGCTCCCATTGTGGGGTACAAAGAACACGGTGCCATTGTTCACCTGAATGTGGAACCCGAAAATGCGCTGCCACTCAAAGCAGACGGAATTTTACTTTTTGATTCGGGCGGGCAGTATTTGCAGGGGACAACTGATGTTACGCGCACGATAGCGTTGGGTGAAGTAACTGAACAGCAAAAAACTGATTTTACATTGGTTCTGAAAGGCATGATTGCCCTTACGATTGCAAAATTCCCGGACGGAACCAAAGGCTGTCACCTCGATGTGCTGGCACGCAAAGCTTTGTGGACAAACGGACTCAACTATGGCCACGGAACAGGCCACGGGGTAGGCCACTTTTTGAATGTGCACGAAGGGCCCATGTCCATCAGGCAGGAGTTTAACGAAGTGCCCATACAACCGGGCATGGTGATGTCTAACGAACCAGGGTTGTACCGCGAAGGCGAATACGGCATCCGCACCGAAAATATGATAGTTTGCGTAGAGAAGGAAACAACAGCATTTGGTCATTTCCTTGGTTTCGAAACGCTTACGTTGTGTCCCATCGATACCCGGCTAATCGATTTTAACCTGCTTTCGGAAAAAGAACGCAACTGGCTGAATAATTACCATCAGGAGGTTCGCAAGGAGTTGAAACCGTTGGTGCGAAAAGAGTTGGTTGGGTTTTTAGAGGAATTAACAAAAGAAATTTGATATTTTCTGCCTCCTGTGGTTTCGCTTTTATCATCAGGAAAAATGAGCAGTTTCTTATTCGCCATTGCTATAATGCATCTTCGGATATTTCAGAAATGCCATCATTTAAGCTTGTTAAAGTTTTCATGCTCCATTTATTTCAAAGTTTTATTAATCGGTTGTTTCCTGTTATTTCGAAGTTTTCTTTTCAGGAACAGGAGTAAATTCAAACGAAAAAACCTCATCGAGAGGCACCCGGAAAACATGTGCAATCCGGAAGGCCAGCTCCAGGCTGGGGAAATATTTTCCGTTTTCAATAGCTACAGGTATGAGTATTCTTTTTTCTTTAATTTTTGCTGATGAAATGAAAGGCGGGAAAGAAAAAATAGATTATTCCTGTTACATCTTTTGCAGAGGTTGAAAAATAAAGGCAATAATTTTTAAATTTGAAAAAATATTAACTACTGATTTTCGCAGAAAGGACTTTAATCAAATAAGGCAATATCCTATGGCAGAATTAAAAACAAAACAAAATGATGCAGATGTAAGTGACTTTATCAATTCTTTTGCTGATACTGAACAAAAGAAAAAGGATAGTTTTGAAATTCTCAGACTAATGCAGGAATTTACTGGTTATGAACCCAAAATGTGGGGAACTTCCATCATCGGATTTGGAAGCTATCATTACAAATCTGAAAGAAGCAGGCAGGAAGGCGACTGGCCGCTTGTAGGGTTTTCACCGCGAAAAACAGCAATATCCCTCTATGTTTATTCAGGTTGTTCAGGCCAGGATGAATTGCTGAAAGAACTGGGGAAATTCAATATGGGGAAAGGTTGCATTTATGTAAAAAAGCTTTCTGACATCAACCAGGAAACGCTTAAAAAATTGATCCGGACAACCATTGATTTTCTTCAGTCGAAATACAAGTAAGAAAACAGAATAAAATTGAGGACATCAACCCATTTAATTTCGAATTGATTGACTTGAAAAACTGAATCATTAATATGGATAAAAAGGTTAACACAGAAAAAATCAATCATTTACTGAACAAAATGATTGACAATAAGAGCGTATTCAGTGCAGTAATGAAAGTTGAAAACAGCGCGGGAAGTTTTTCATGGTCTGGCGCAGCCGGCAATATGCAGGTAAACAGCAGATATTTTATTGCCAGTGTTACAAAATTATACATTACTGCATTGGTCATGAGATTAATAGAAGAAAATAAAATCACATTAAATGATAAGATTTCGAAATATTTACCTGAACATTTTTATGACCGATTGCATGTATTTAAAGGGATTGACTACTCGAATGAAATTACCGTTTATCACCTGATTACAAATACTTCCGGCATACCCGATTATTTTTTTCATAAACAGGAAAACGGAAAGACGGCAGCCGATGAACTGATGGAAGGAAAGGACGAACCATGGGCAATTGACAGAACCATAGAACTAATAAAAAAATTGAAACCCAAATTTAAGCCCGGCGCAAAAAGGAAAGCCTCCTATTCCGATTCCAATTATCAACTGCTTGGGAGAATTATCGAAAATGTAACAGGCAAATCTATTGGCGACGTGTTTCACGAATCTGTTTTTTCGCAACTGAATTTCAATAACACTTATATTTATTGTGATCCCACTGATGAAACACCTGTTCCGTTCTACTATAAGAATAAAAAATTATGGCTGCCAAAATATATGGCATCGGTAGGACCTGAGGGCGGCATTGTATCAACTGTTGATGAAGTAATGCTGTTTTTGAAGGAGTTCTTTAGCGGAAGATTCTTTCCAAAAGAAAAGATTGGTGAACTGAAAAAATGGAACCTGATTTTTCCGCCACCGGGTTTGTTTCTTTATGGAATTGGTTTGGAAAAATTATGGATACCATGGTTTGTATCTCCAGTTAAACACCCGGGTGAAATTCTTGGATTTTGGGGCCAAACAGGTTCTTTTGCATTCTATAATCCAAAAACGGATCTGTATTTCTGTGGCACTACAAATCAAATAAATGGGAAAGGGCACAGATTAGCTACAGGCGCCATGCTGAAAATAATTAAGTCGGTGTTATAACAGATGACGATAATCCTGCTAAACAATAAAATTTTAAACCAGTAACTTGTTTTGCAACCAAAAGATTTTTAAGATTAGTGTAATTGTTCCTTATGCATTTATTAAGAGGCCTTAAAATGAATGTAAATATGCTTATATTTGAAAAAAAATGTCATGCAAACAATTCGGTTACGGGTAAATGATAGTATTTTTCAGCCGTTGATGTGGTTTCTCAAACGCTTTGGCAAAAATGAAATTGAAGTCATCAACGAAAATGAGGAATACCTTTCAGTTCAGGAATACCTCAAAAAAGAACTGGAAGACATCGAAAACGGAACAGCAGATTTTGTAAGTTTCAATGAATTCGACCAGGAACTTGAAACCACCATCAGGAAATATGAAGATTAAAGTACTCAAATCTTTTAAAGAGAAACTGAATCATCAAATTGAGTACATTGCCCGGGACAAACCTCGTGCAGCGCGAAAATTCAAAACAGAAATTTTACAACGGATAAAGGAAATACCTCAAATGCCCTGTAAAAACAGGAAATCAATTTATTTTGACAGGGATGACATTCGCGATTTGATTTACAAAGAATATACAGTAGTGTATAAAATAAATAGGAACGAAGATTCAAAAGAAGTTTTTGGTTTTACAAAATTTGAAAACAATCCGTTTGAGGATTAATCCC
>JAHYIT010000053.1 GCA_019429205.1 Mariniphaga sp.
GGACTCAAATTTCGACCCGGCAACCTTCAGGTTGAACGGGTTTGGATTCAGAAATTTCGTGTTTGATGTTCCCGGCGGCTTGACCAATTACACCGCACGGGTGAACACAGCCGCAGAAATAGGTGTGGATGTGAATGTTACCTTCGGGCTTGATGTAACATCCAATGAACTTTTCTGGGCGATACAGTCGGTTGATCCGGCTACCGGATTGCCGCCAATGGATGCGATGGCCGGATTTTTACCTGTAAACGACTCCACCGCTGTGGGCGAAGGTTTCGTTTCGTACTCCATTAAGGCTGCACCGGAAACGGTTACCGGAGACGAAATTCGTGCAAGTGCAAACATTTTCTTCGATACCAATGCACCCATTCCAACGAATGAAGTGGTGAATACCATCGATGCGTTTGCGCCAACTCCACAGGAGCTGACGGACATTTCCATTCAATACGACTCACACATCAGCTTTACCGTTTTCGGTCAGGATGATCCCGGAGGCAGCGGAATGAAGGATTTTGAGGTATGGGTTTCGGAAGATGGAAGTGAATTCCGCTTGGTTAGTACTGATAATCAAGTAGGTGAAACTTTCACCTTCCAGGGTGCTCCGGGTAAAAACTATTGCCTGGTAACGGTATTGAGAGACAATGTTAATAACCGAACCCTGCTGAGTGATTACGAACCGGTTTGTTTTACCACACCGGAAGTGGAAGCCCGGCTATCTGGTTTTTACAGTCTGCAAACTGAAGTCAGCGGACAGGGAACCATCCATATATTGCCTGATGCTGTTGCATTCAGCGAAGGTCAGGTTGTAGTTGTAAAGGCAATTCCTTCATCTGGCTGGGGGTTTGAAAGCTGGGAAGGCGATTTAACCGGGTGTGATGCTGAGATAAATTTGGTTATGGACGGGAATAAATCCATCAGAGCAAATTTTGTTGCCAATGATGTTGAAACCGGAACTTTTACCGTAACGGTTACCGGTATGCCTGAAAACATCATTGTAGATAACGATCCGGGTGTTTGCGGCGCTGAGGTAGCATGGATTGCCCCAACTCCTGCCGACAACTGCCAAGGGCACAGCATAGAGCAAACCGCAGGTCTGGAGAGCGGTTCGGTATTCCCTGTAGGAACAACCACCATTACCTACACGGCTACCGACGCCTATGGCAACACTGCCGAAGCCAGCTTCACGGTAACGGTTAACGATACCCAGGCGCCGGTTATAAGCGGAATGCCTGAGGACATAGTCGTGGATAACAATGAAGGAGAATGTGGTGCTGTGGTTACCTGGCAGGCTCCAACTGCCGAAGATAACTGCAGTGTGGAAAGCTTCACCAATGATATTCCGGAGAACGATTTCTTCCCGGTGGGAACAACCACCATTACCTACATGGCCACCGATGCCAGCGGCAATACTGCCGAAGCCAGCTTCACGGTAACGGTTAACGATACCCAGTCGCCGGTTATAAGCGGAATGCCTGAGGACATAGTTGTGAATAACAATGAAGGAGAATGTGGTGCTGTGGTTACCTGGGTAGCTCCAACTGCCGAAGATAACTGCAGTGTGGAAAGCTTCACCAATGATATTCCGGAGAACGATTTCTTCCCGGTAGGTACAACTAATGTAACTTACACTGCGGTTGATGCCGCCGGTAATACAGTTTCGGAAACCTTCACCATTACGGTGACTGATAATGACACGCCAGAAGCCCTGGCCAGGGATATCACCATTCAACTTAACGAAGATCAATCGGTTACTGTTTCCCCACAAGATTTGGATAACGGCTCTTATGATCAGTGCGGAACGGTTACCTTATCAATCAGCAAGGATACTTTCACTTTTGCCGATGAGGGGGAGAATTATGTTGTGCTTACGGTTACCGATGAAGCCGGAAATCAGGCTACTGCAATTGCGATTGTAAATGTTATCGTTAACCGGGACACAGCTTGTGAAGTTTTTGCCATAGCTAAAAATATAATCCTCGCATTGGATAAAAACGGCACCGCAGTGCTTAAGGAAAAAGATGCGAATGATGGTTCATACAGTACATGCAAAGGCAAACTCAATTTATCGGTTAGCCAATCATTATTCACCTGTGAGGATATAGGTGAAAATAAGATAGTTCTTACGGCTACAGATTCGGAAGGATATTCAGCATCCGTTTCTTTTGTTGCTACGGTAGTTGACCAGACAGCTCCTGTAATTGACAGAACTCCCAAAAGGATTACCGTAGCTATTGCTCCGGATGAAACTTACATCCTTCCTGATTTCCGGGAGCAGTATAACGCAACAGATAATTGTGGTATGGCAGAATATGAGCAAATTCCTGCTTTCGGTACCGTATGGGGTGAGCCGGGAAATTATTTGATTCAGCTTAAAGCAACAGATCTAAGCGGTAATGTAAATTTGACAGAAATTACAATTGTTCTTACTGTTTCGGAACCTAAAGGAAATAATAAAGAGAAAGGAATAAAATCAGCAGAAATTACCAAAACAGAAATCATTTCCGGTATCGATTTTATGTTGTATCCAAATCCAACTTCAGGAATGGTTCATATTGATATCTCCGGTGAAAAAATTCAACCGGTGAAAGTAACCGTGCTTAACATGGCAGGCGCCCGGGTTCTTCAAAAAGAATTTATGGCCGGCGACAATATTACTTTCGATATGTCGGAGCATATTAGCGGAATGTATCTGGTACGAATAGAAACCAATGATTTTGAAACGATAAAAAAGTTGGTACTTGATCGCAGATAGAATTAAGGGAAATGGTAAAAAGAAAACTCAATATTGCTTTTATAAATGATAAAAAGGTGAACCGTGAAAAATGCATCGAACTGGCTAAAAGAATTATTCGGGATAAACTCACTCAAAACAGCGATTAAAACACGAAAAAATACCGTTCACTCATTTGTAATTGAATTAAATACTTAAATAGCTGAAATTCGTTTAAAGTAAAATGAAGAAAAAATGAAAGAAAACCGATTTAAAATTATTGCGACACTGGTTCTGGGTATTTGGCTGACCGGGTTGCAGGCCTAAACCCTGCGTGTAAAACAAACGGAGGAAACTGAAACAGCCTACTCTCTGGCCGAAATTAGCAAATTGAGTTTTTCTGAGGGAAGTCTTCAGATTATGAATCATGAAAGAAACATCAGTACATACGAACTGAGTACTTTGCGTTACCTCACTAATTCCGACATTCCGGTGGGTTTAAATGAGCAGTTAAAATTCAGAGAAATGAACTTAAAAGTTTATCCGAATCCGGTTTTTCTGGCCTCCCGGGGAGTCAGCGGCCCAACATTTTTAGCACATTGGGCAACAATGGCATCTGGTGGAGCAATTCAGAATCTACCTCCAATTCGGCGCATGCTTATGTTCTTTATCAGGAAGAAGCCGTAATAAGAAGGAACAGCATAACCAAACGAAACGGTTTAAACGTTCGCTGTATTAAGGACTGAGTGTTCCATGCAATTATTCTCCCCTGAAATCGAACCACAGTTTTATGGGATATCCCTCATCACCGGCATGGCCACCAAAGTGGCCTTTGCTGCTTTGCGGACCCAGCGCTTCGGGCTGTTTGAATTTAGTGCCAATAGCCGGAATTTCATACAAAAACGACAGGTCACCTTCGGGGAATGGTGGATGAGTACCGCCTGCTACATGCTCCGGTTTTAAAGGTTTAAAGAGCTGAAAGAATAAGTTGGGTGTTTCAGAAATCACCGTGAAATCCGATTCGGTGGTTTCCAGAGTGGCCCAGTACAAATTGCCGTGGTAACCTTTAAATTCGGGATAAATCAGGTTGTTAAAAGTTTCACCGGTCACCGTGTTGTTATATGCTTTTTCCCAAACCCCGAAATTGCTTCCTTTCAAACGGTTTTTCCAAACCCGGTAAGGTCCGCGGCCCATCCATTTTACACCGGTGCATTTTTCTTCGGGATAGTTAAAAGATATGCCTATAAAATTAACTTCTCTGAACCATTTGTGCAGCGGACTGGCCTCCAGTTTCAACAGGCCGTTTTTATGCAGTATCCAGGTCATTTTTTCAGGGTAATTGTTGGTTGAAATTTCAAAAACGAAATTTCCTTCGGCATCTTTTTCCCAACGGGTTCCGGTGATTTCCGACTCCGTTCCTGCCGGAACAGGGCCTCCGTTTAGTGAAACTTCTCCTTTTTTGTTTATAATTGAAATCAGTGTTCCGTCAGACTTTGAGAATGAAATTTCAAGTCCGTTTACAGAGGCTGTAACTGCATTTGCATTTTCCTTTATATTGATTTTATGTTCTTCACCGGCAAGGATTTTTTTTATCTTTTCAGCCTTTTCCCATGTTTGCAAAACCGGCCAGCTCCAGGTGTACAATTCGTTTCCATGTTGGTCGGTTGCGGTAAAAAGAAAAATGTCGGCATCGTTGAGCGATTCGCCCAAATCGACTTCCACCAGCGATGTTTCACCAGGCTGTGCATTCGGTCCGGGAAAGGTTGCGCTGCCGGTAATTTCTTCGTCTGCCGGGTTGAGGCCGGTTTTAACCGCCTGCCAGCCGAACGAACAATCGGCAAGGTTGGTGTAACTGAATTTGTTTTCGAGGAACAGCCTGCCGTCCCAATGCCGGTTGATAGTAACCGGTTTTACCTGCACCGGCGACCAGATTTGTTTTACGGTGTAGAAACTTCCCTCTTTTTCACGATGCGGACCCAAAATGCCGTCGGGAGCATGGTTGCCGTCGGCATCGTAAACAGTTCCGTCCAAATCGGTCCGTAACACAGCTTCGTCGGCCAGAACCCAGAGGAAACCGCCTGCATGAAGTGGCGAGGTTTCGTAATTTCTCCAGAATTCTTCCAAACCGGCACCGTGGCCGCCATCGTATAAACCGTGAAGGAGTTCAAGCGCCATAAACGGGTCGTTGCCATTTCCATAACGGGCAATGGCATAATCGAACGCCGGATAGTGGTGTGTGTCGGCGCCGTTGCGCAGCAGCCACGGGTAAAGCACCGGTCGTTTCTGAATGTCATATACATGAAAATTCTTTTCATTGTAAAAATCCCAGCCCCCTTCGTTGCCGTGGTTCCAGATAACCACGCTGGGGTGGTTGTGGTCGCGCAAAACGGTTTCTTTGACCAGTTTTGGCCCTACAATAGTATCGTACCCATCCTGCCAGCCGGTTACTTCGTTCATCACAAACAAACCAAGCGAATCGCACAGTTCGAGGAAAAGTTTGTCGGGCACGTAGTGAGAGCAACGCACGGCATTCATGTTCATTTCCTTTATCAAAAGAACATCTTCCAGATTGTGTTCCCAGCTTAATGCACGGCCGGTTTCGGGCCAGAACGAATGGCGGTTCACCCCTTTGAATACTACTTTTTCACCGTTGATGTAAAAGCCGTCGTGTTTTCGCAGTTCCACCGTGCGGAAACCAATGCGTTCGGTTACTTGGTGCAGCACTTCGTCACCTTTTTTTAGGCTGATTTTCATGTTGTACAGATTGGGCCATTCCGGATTCCATGGTTGTATGCTCTCAAATTTCCCGGAAATCATTTTTTCGGTGGTTCCTTTTGGAAGTTCAGCCTGAACTTCTCCGGTAATTTTATTGCCTTTTAAGTCGAAAAGTTCTGTGGAAACGGTGTAGTCAGCATTGGATTTATTTAGCACTATCAAAGTTTCAAATGAACCGTCAGCATTGGCATTTATGGCTAAATGTGAAAGATGAATTTCGGGCAAAACTTCCAAAAATACCGGACGGAAAATACCGCCAAAAATCCAGAAATCGGCCTGGCGCTCGGCCCGGTTCACCGACTCGTTGGAAGAATGTTTGGCCACATCCACCTCCAGCAGGTTGGTCTGGCCGTATTTCAGCAGTTTACTGATGTCGTATTTAAAGCGGTAAAACGCGCCCTGGTGAATCTCGCCGGCCAGCTTACCGTTTATTTTCACTTCGGTGTCGGTCATGGAACCATCGAAAACAATATTTACGGTTTTGCCTTTCCAGTCGCGCGGAACTTCAAATTCGTGTTTGTACAAACCGTGTTCTTTGCCCAGCTTTTTGTTTTCATCGCGCCAGTCGTGACCGTAGTTGTATGTTCCAAATTCCTGCAACTCCCAGTTCGAAGGCACGGGTATTTTTGTCCATTCACCACTGTTGCGGCCATCGGTGCAATAGAAATCCCATTCTACGGTGTTTGCCGCATCGGTTCCGGAGAGGTAAACGATTTCGGTTTGCTGTGAGAATACAGAACTGGCTATCGCGAAAAAAATAAGGGTTAATAATGTTTTCTTGAAAATCATTTTATTTTTTTAAATATTTGAACTGAATTTAGATTTTTGGGCTAATTCTTCAATCTGTAATTTTTTCACTAAAGAAATTAAGTATTCTTCATCAAATCCCTTTTTGTTTATTTTTAGAATCAACTGATTCTTTTTATTTTCAATAACCAAATTTTCAATAGCTTTACTTTTTACAAACTTAAATTTTTTTGCACAAAATTTTATTACTCCACCTGGCTTCCCCACCAGTTGTTTCCCGGGTCAAAGTCTTTGGAAAGAAACTCAAGTCGTTGTTTTTCCAGTTGAGGCATTCGTACGGTGCGAACTCGTTCCAGGTGCTGTTTTTCCAGTTCTTCATTGTATTCCGGGTCATGTTCGGGGAAACGGGCGCCCACTTCATTCAGGTAAGCAAAAAGCTGTTCGCTAAGTTGGTTTGTCAATTCCGGATTTTCTGCCAAAACATTGGTGGTTTCTTCCCAATCGGTTTTCAGGTTGTACAGTTCTTCCCGCCCATCTTCGTAATAATGAATGAGTTTCCAGTCGCCCAGCCGGATGATGGACGACGGTTCGCCGCCCTGATTACCGTAATGCGGGTAATGCCAGATGAGCGGGCGTTGGGGTAAGGTTCCTCCGTTGAGCACGGGCACCAGGCTCATACCGTCATTGTGTTCATTTGGTTTCAGTTCGGCTCCGGCAAGTTCCAGCAGGGTGGGGTAGAAGTCGGTTCCGGTAACCGGCACACCCGATTCTTTCCCGGCAATATCCAGCCACGGGATTTTTATAAAAAAAGGCTCGCGGATGCCGCCTTCAAACTGGTAGCCTTTTCCTGCCCGCAGCGGTTTGTTTGATGTGGCAAAAGCATCCCCGGCGGCCACTCCGCCGTTATCGGAAGTAAATATAACGATGGTGTTTTCAGCCAGCCCCAGTTCATCGAGTGCTTTCAGAACCACACCCACTGCATCGTCCATGGTTTCCACCAACCCGGCATAAACGGGGTTGTCCTGCACTTGCCTGATGGGTAAAAAGTGGCCCATTTCGAAGCCGGTTTCAGCAATTCCCATCTCTTCGGCTTTATCGCGGTATTTGGCCCATTTTTCCTGTGTGGTTTGCAGGGGGGCATGAACGGCATAAAATGAGAGAAAAGCAAAAAATGAGGTGTCTTTATGTTCTTTTAAAAAGTCTGCCGTTTCGTGTGCCAGCCGCATAGTGAGACTTTCCCCGTCTGGACCGCTTTCCAGCCGTGGGTTTTCCCAGGGTGCGTAAAAACCACCCATCGGACTTCCCTTGTCCCAGCCGCCTTTATTGATGTCGAATCCGTGGTCTTCGGGCCAGGAACCTTCGCTGCCCAAATGCCACTTTCCGGCGAAAAACGTTTTGTAGCCGGCTTCTTTCATGGCTTCCGGAAGCGTAGTATATTTATGCGGCAGGTTATGAACGTATTCCGGAGGGAGTAATTTATTAAATCTTCCGGCTTTCCGCCACTCTTCTCCGGTTCGGGCGCCAATCCAGTCGGTAATGCCGTGCCGAGCCGTAAATTTACCCGACATAATGCTGGCACGCGACGGGCTGCAAACCTGGCAGTTGGCATATCCATCGGTGAAAATCATCCCCTCGCTGGCAATCCGGTCAATGTTGGGCGTTTCGTAATAATTGCTACCCATGACACTCATGTCGTGGTAACCAAAATCGTCGGCAAGGATGAAAACGATGTTGGGCTTCGTGGGTTTCGGCTCCTGTTTTTGAATATTTTGGCAGGAAGCCAATAGGCAAATGGAGGCAGTCAGGATTGAAGCTGTTTTATTCATAATGTTTCATTTTTAGCGTTAACCAGCACAAAATATGGACTAAAGATTTTTTCTTCAGCTTACGGTAATATTAGCAGATGGTTTTTTTATTGCAAATATCCTGTTGCATCAAAAGTAAATACTTCCGATTTAGTGCGGGCGTTTTTCATAATTTCTGAAAGTTCTTCCACAATTTCCGAATGCTGTTCGGCTACATTGTTTTCTTCACCCAAATCAGTTGAAAGATTGTACAGTTCGGTTGTTGTTTTATCCGGGTTGAGTACGTTGTATCTCACCAGTTTCCAGTCTCCTTTTTGTACCGCCTGACGACCGCCACGCTCGTGAAATTCCCAGTACAGGTATTCGTGTTCTTCCTGTTCATCTTCATTTCCCAGCAATGTGGGTAAAAACGAAATGCCATCGATGTTGTCCGGGGTTTTGGCGCCGGTTATTTCTGCAAATGTGGGATAAACATCCCAAAAAGCCGAAGGGTGGCCGGTTTCTGTTCCGGAAGTGATTTTTCCTTCCCAAACGGCAATCATCGGCACCCGGATTCCACCTTCGTAAAGGTCGCGCTTGTAGCCTTTAAAAATTCCGTTGGAATTGAAATAATCGGGATTGGCGCCGCCTTCCCTATGCGGTCCGTTGTCGGAAGTAAAAACAATAAGCGTATTTTCATAAATACCCAATTCCTTGAGTTTGGCTACAATTTCTCCCACCTGGTCGTCGAGTACGTTAATCATGGCCACTGTTGCAGCATGCGATTCGGGTTGTGAACCGTAAGGTCCCAAACGGTAATTTTCGCCGCTGTCCACACCTTCATATTTATTTTCAGGCAGAAATTTACCCCGGTATTTTTCCATATATTCTTCGGGAGCAAACATTTCGGCGTGCGGAATCAGTGAAGGGTAGAACATAAAAAAAGGTTTGTCCTTGTTGTTTTCCAGGAATTTCAGCGCCTGCTCGTGAATTACATCCGGTCCGTACTGTTCTGTTTTGAAGCCTTCGTTGCCTTCCAGCATAATTTTTTCCTGGTTGTGCCACAAATGGTAAGGATAATAATGGTGTGCCAGGCGCTGGCAGTTGTAGCCAAAAAATTCGTCGAATCCCTGGTTGTTGGGATCGCCTTCGGAACCGGGATAACCTAGGCCCCACTTGCCGAACGCTCCGGTTACATAACCGGCATCCTGCAATGCTTCGGCCAGCGTATAGGCTTCTGCTTCCAGCGGATACTGGCCTTCGGGCTGCCATTCCTTGTTTCCGCGGATAAACGTGTGGCCGGTGTGCTGGCCGGTCATGAGCGATGAACGCGACGGCGCACAAACGGTGGAGCCCGAATAGTGCCGGGTGAATTTAATACCGCTTTCAGCCAGTTTGTCGATGTTGGGCGTGGAAAAAAGTTCCTGCCCGTAGCAGCTTAAATCACCGTAGCCCAGGTCGTCAGCCAGAATGTAAACGATGTTGGGCTTTGCGGGTTTTGTTTCTTCTTTGGGTTGATTCTGGCAAGATGTAAAAATAGTTGCAAAGGCAGTGGCAAACGTGATGATTGATTTTTTCATGAGACGAAATACTTTATTTTGTTTCAAATTGATGACGATAAAAACCTTAAAAATACATATTTCATTTTAAGATGAAAAACCGAAATGAACTTACATTTTTATTGTTTGAATTTTTATAGTTTCTGATTTTAATCCTTTTCCGGTTACCTTCAATTCAATTTCACCCGGTTCCTCCAACGACTGAACGGTTACCACCAGTTTGCCGCTGAATGCTTTCATCGTAGGATTGTGGAACATTTCCAACGAAGTGGCGTCGCCGTTGCAAACCACTTTAAATTTTCCGGCACCGTAAACGTCAAAATTGAGCTGGTTATTGGCAGTCGGGCAGAGGTTCCCATCTTTATCAACTACCGAAACGGTAATGTAGCTCAGGTCTTTTCCGTTGGCTGAAATTACATTGCGGTCGACTTCCAGTTTCAGGTGATGCGGTTTCCCGGCGGTGTGCATTTCTTTTTCAGCCACCGGATTCCTGTCATCGTCAAAAGCCACCACTTTTAAGGTTCCGGGTTCGTATTTCACGTCCATCCACATCAGCCGGTTGCGGTGTTGAAGGGTTTTATTTTTTGTTTTGGTTTGAATGCCCTGGCTTTTGCCATTCACAAACAGTTCGGCACTGTTGTAATTGGTATAAACAAAAACCGGCGTGGTTTCTCCTTCGCGTCCTTCCCAGTTCCAGTGAGGCAGAATATGAAGGGTTTCATCTTCGGTATTCCATCGGCTGCGGTAGAGGTAAAACCGGTCTTTTGGTAAACCTGCCAAATCGCAAATACCAAAATAGGAACTGCGTGACGGCCAGGCTTCGTTATAAGGTGTAGGTTCGCCCAGGTAATCGAAACCGGTCCAAACAAATTCGCCAATCACCCAGTCGTAATCGTCCTGCCACACAAAGTCTTCGTCAGGCACATTCGACCAGCGACAGGCTTCCAGATCGTATGATGAGCTTTGGAAATCGTCGTATGTTTTGTGTTTGTATTCTTTCACCGGAAATTTATAAATGCCACGCGAACTTACTGTTGAAGCGGTTTCAGAACCCAGAATAAATCCCTGCGGAAATACATCGTAAGCTTCGTGGTATAATTGCAGGCGATAGTTCAAGCCCGGAATGTCAAAAATAGCGCCGAATCCATTTTTCATGGTATTTGCCACCTGGTCCATTCCAACCGTAACCGGGCGGGTCGGATCTTCGCGATGAAAAATGTCCTGCAGCCATTTGGCGCGTTTAACACCTTCGTTTCCCCACTGGTCGGGCACTTCGTTGCCGGCGCTCCACATGACAACGGAGGGATGATTCCGGGTGGCGCGAACCAGGTTCACCACATCTTTTTCGGCCCACTCTTCAAACCAACGGTTGTAACCGTTTTCCACTTTGGGCCGGGCCCATTCGTCGAAACTTTCGGCCAGCATCAGAATTCCCATTTCGTCGCACAGCTCCACCTGTTCGATGGATGGCATGTTATGGGCTGACCGAACAGCATTAACCCCCATGTCTTTCATAATGGTGAGTTGCCGTTTGAGCGCCGCCCTGTTTATTGCAGCTCCCAGCGGTCCCAAATCGTGATGAAGGCAAACGCCTTTAAATTTGGTGACTTCGCCGTTCAGTACAAGTCCTTTTCCGCGTTCATATTCAACAGTCCGTATGCCAAAACGGATGGTTTGCTCGTCTTTCAGTTCATTGTTCTGATACAATTTCATGGTGGCAAAATAGAGATTGGGCTCTTCCAAATCCCAGATTTTGGGATGGGGAACACCGATGTTTTGCTCCATCTGGTTTCCGAATATTTTTTCGGTCGTTTCAGTGGCAACTATTTTCCCATCAGCATCTTTGATTTCGGATACCAAACTTATATTTTCTCCGTTAATTTCTGTTTTAATGTTCACTTTTGCCACTTCATCCGAAACAAAAGGGGTGGTGATAAAAGTTCCCCAGTGTTTGAAATTGACCTCATCTTTTACAATTAACTGAACTTTGCGGTAAATTCCGGCGCCCGGGTACCAGCGCGAAGAGAAAGGCAGATTTTCCAGCCGGACTGCCAGCAGGTTTTCTTCGCCTACATTTAAATAATCAGTAATATCGAAATAAAAATAGGCATATCCGTAAGGATGATTCCCCACTTTTTGGCCGTTTATCCAAACGTGGGCATCGCTCATGGCGCCGTCGAAAGTCAGCAGCACTTTTTTGCCGGTTTTGAATTCAGGAACTTCAAATGTTTTCCGGTACCAGCCCACACCGATGTGTGGTAAGGCCCCGGTACGACCGGTTCTCAGCCGGGCTTCCTTTTCCATATCCTGCTCCACACGCACTTTTTGTGCATCTATTTCTTTATTAAACGGACCTTTGATTGCCCAGTCGTGAGGCACTGAAACGGTTTCCCAGTTTGTGGTGTTTGACTCAGGTTTTTCAGCACCCTCAACGTCTTTGTTGATAAATTTCCAATTGTCCTCCAGCAAAATAACCTGGCGTGGAATGCTGCTTTGGGAGAAACAAACTGTCGTAAACAAAACTGAAATAATTGTCAGAAAAACTTTTTTCATGGTAAACGGTTTATGTAATAATTTCGGTAATTAAAGATATATTTTTCCCTTTTCCTGCAAGCACTTACAAAAATAGCCGGATTTTTAAACTGCCTGCTGTCAATTGCTGCTTATTTGAAATTTTTCATCTGCACAATAATTTTGATTAACGCCTTTTTTTCGGTAGTTACCTTTTAAGATGTTTATTAACCGGATCGGTTTTGTTGTTGCCTGTCTTCAAAAAAAATCAGAAATCAGAACAATACCTCAGTTTTCTTAGTTGGAAATATAAGCATTTTGAGAATTTACTTTCAGCTTTTTGCCTGCCTGGGATTCAACAAAACTGCATATATTTGAACCACATAAGCCGTTAAATATAAACTGTAAAATGGAAGAGAAGGCTTTTTTTTATAAACTTGTGCTTAATGGGCATTTCGGTTTTTGCCATGAGGATTGCGTGTTAAAAAAATTCAGTAAAATGTCACTGTATGAATTGATTGAAAAGACACATTCAATCAGTGCGGTGGAAATTAAATCCATAATCCGCAGGCACGAAGAATGTTTGAAAAACTATTGGCATAAGTATGCCAGTTAATATTTTATTCAATTCTGTTTTGCAATTTTCCTGGTAAATTCAATTACCAGTTGTCTGTTCTGAAAGGCGTTGCCGGTAAGCCTTCCTTATTAAAAAGATTTGCATCTTCGGGGTTATCTGCCCAGGCATAACGCACCGCAACAGGTTTTTTAACTTCGGAATTCCAAACAATTATTTTATTTCCTTTGATTTTTGCTTTTGCCCAAACAAATTTTTTGTCTTTTCCTGCCACTGCAAATTGTTTGGGTTTCTGTGAGCCTTGTACCACAAGGCCGCTACCCACATTTGAAAAAGTTAGAACAGCTTTTTTTCTGTTAATTTTCAGGGCTTCCTTTTGTGCTTCGCGTGTACGGGCCCAGTTGCTTTCGGTGGGGTAATCGTAGCTTTCCATGTAATTGTGTAGCTGAACAAACAGAAACGGAAAATCGCCCTGATTCCATTTTTCTCTCCAGTTTTGTATCATAGACGGGAACAATTCGGCCTTTTCACCAGGCCGTTCGGCATTCGATTCGCCCTGATACCAGATAACACCTTTGATGGTTTTCTTTGAAATAATTTGCATCACATGCGGACCGCCGGCTTCCAGTCCCGAAAGTTTAACTTCCCATTCGCCGTTGTTGCTGGTTGTGGCAGTGTAGTTTTCCCCCAAAAAATGAACCTGGACTGTTTCATCGGATGTTGCCCATCCCCATATTTTTACCTCGGTGTTCCGTTGTAAAACCATGCCGTCGCTTACCAGTTTGGGGAGTTTCAACTGGCCGAAACAGGCAATGTTGAGATTGAAAAGAATTCCTGTAAATATGTACCTGCTATTTATAATCATCAGAATTTCCTGTATGAAAGTCCCATTTAGGATTTATCGAACTGTTCCAGGTTCAGTTTCACGTCATATTTTTGGTTGGAATAGTACATTTCGTCCCAGGTGGTTTCTTCTTTGGAAGTGGCGCTCATTCGTCCCAAAATGGCCGAAAGGGTAGAGTTGGCGCCGGAATATGCTTCGTTTATCAGGTTGCCCGATTCAATGCTTTGAATGAACGCTTTCACTTTATTGGATGTGGAATCGTACAACGCTGAAGTGAAAGCTCCGGCAGCTCGCTGCTGTTCAGTGGGTTCTCCTTTTACCACTCCCGAATCCCATGGATTGTCACCTTCAATATAAACACCCCGGCTGTAATGGGCTTCAGCAACTCCTTTGGTGCCGATGAACCTGGCGCAAACATCGTTAAATTTTGGACCAAACTGCGTGGAGTGCAAGCTCACATTTCTCTCTTGCGGATAGCCGTAAATCACCTGATAATTGGTGAACGTGTCTCCAAAATCGGGTTCGCCCTTGCGATTGCCCATTCCCAGAGCATTGCCGGGTTTTTCATTTAGTACCCAGTTACACACATCCAGCATGTGAATGCCCTGGTCGAGCAGAATTCCGCCTGAAAGCTCGCGGAAATGGAAATGGTTGCGAATCATAAATTCTTCGGGGGAATTACCTTGCGGTTGATTTTTGCCGCTTCCGGAAGAAATGTAGTAGAGTTGAACATTAACCACTTCGCCAATGTCGCCGCGGCGAATGCGTTCGGCCATTTGGATATAAGGTGTGGCATGGCGAATCTGAAAACCGATGGCTACACTGACTTTCCCTTCGGCTTTTTGCCCGGCACGGATTACCTGTTTACACCCTGCCACATCAGGCGCTACCGGTTTTTCACAGTAAACATGTTTGCCTGCATCAACCGCAGCTTCAAGAAAACCGGGGTGCGTGTAGGCAGGCGATGAAACCAGTACGGCATCAACGTTCGGGTCGTTAACCAGTTCAAGATAAGCCCGCGAGCCTTGGAATATTTTGGACGGGTCAACTTTTGTACCGCTGTTTTTCAGGTTCAGTTCATTGAACCGGGGTTGAGCGTTTTCCAACTGATAACCGAGCAAATCGGCCATGGCATAAATGCGCGCTCCGGTGTGGTTTACCATATCTGAAATTACGGCAGTTCCGCGGTTTCCACATCCGATAATTCCCATTCGGATGGCAGAATTGGCCGATGTTCCGAAAACCGTTGCAGGTTTTAAAATGGTAAATGCAGAAAGCGCCGCAGTTCCGGCGATGAACTTTCTCCGATTGATATTTTCCATGGTCGTTGGTTTAAAGTTTGAAATATACAAACTTATTTTGACAAGGCACAGAAGTGCATCTCCTAATTAAATACGTTCAAAAAAGTAAATTCTGCATAGATAATCGAAAAATTATCTACTATCTATGTAAATATTGCTATTTTTGTAAAAAAATAAAATGAAGAATCTGGTAAATCTGGGAAGCATCCCCATTGATTTTGGAACACTGGCTGCATTTTATCCAGATTTTAAATATCCAAAAGATAAAATTTCAGCGCTGGAGAAAAAAGGCATTCTTATTCGGCTGAAAAAAGGTTTTTTTGTGGTTTCACCTAAAATACACAATCAGGTGATTTCCAAAGAGCTGATAGCAAACCATCTTTACGGGCCATCTTATATTTCTTTTGAAACGGCACTTTCGTTTTACGGATTAATACCGGAAAGGGTATATACTGTTCGTTCTGCAACCCAAAAGAGAAGTAAAATTTTTACGACACCTTTGGGCGATTTTGAATATGTATCAGTTGAAACGATCTATTACCCCGTTGGAATCCGGCAGGAAATCATCGATGAAAGGTATGCTTTTCTCATTGCCACTCCTGAAAAAGCATTGTGCGATTTAATTATTGCTACTCCACGACTCAGAATTCAATCGGTTAAAGCAATGAAAATTTATCTTGAAGAAGATTTAAGAATTGAACTCTCTGCAATTAAAAATTTTGAATCCGGCATTATCAAAAAATGCATCGAATCTGGCAGAAAAAAATCAGAATTAATCCATCTTTTAAAATTGCTTAAAAAATGAGTGTGTTTGACGAAATGCTTTCCCGTTATGAAATTAAAACCAATGATGATTTGGTAAATGCCCGGCATGAGGTAATGCAGCAGATTGTTTTGACCGGATTGTACCGAGGTGGATTTTTTAATAAAGCTGCGTTTTATGGCGGTAGCTGCCTTCGCATATTTTATGGAGTTCCGCGTTTTTCGGAAGATATGGATTTTTCGTTGCTGGAACCCAACAAATCTTTCAGGCTTGAAAATTATTTCGAATCAATTGTTAGGGAATTTAACGCTCTTGGCAAAGAGGTGGAAATTCAAAAAAAAGAAAAAAAAATCAGTACAAATATTGAATCTGCTTTTTTAAAAGACAATACAGCGATTTACAATGTCCGGTTCAGAACCGAAAAACAGATAAAAATTAAAATAGAAGTGGACATTAATCCTCCTTCTGAATTTACCACAGAATACAAGTTGCTCCTTCTTCCGTTTTCGTTTATGTGTCGCTGTTACTCTTTGCCCGATTTATATGCAGGAAAAATGCATGCCTTGCTTTTTCGTTCATGGCGAAACAGGGTAAAAGGCCGCGACTGGTACGATTTTGAATGGTTTGTGAGAAATAATACAGCGCTGAATTTTGAACATTTCAGGCAAAGAGCGGCTCAATTGAATAATCTGAACCCTGATATTTCACCTGAAAATTTTTTAATCCGGTTAAAAGAAAAAATCGGGCAAACAAAAATCAATCTGGTAAAAGATGATGTTCGTCCGTTTGTTAGAAACAGCAATGAGTTGGAAATCTGGTCAACAGATTATTTTTTAAAGCTGACTGAATTGATACGGTTCAGCTAAACTAAAAAGCCGGGCAACAGCCCGGCATCAATGCAAATTAGGGTATATGCTGTATTAAAACAACCTTTTGAATCCAACCACATTTTTCACTTCGGCCAGGGTTTTTGAAGCCGACTCGCGCGCTTTTTCAGCACCTGTTTTTGCAACATGTGCAAGATACGTATCATTTTTCAAAATGTCAATAATCCTGTCGCGGATTGGCGATGTGTAAGCTATAATATCCTCTGCCAGTTGTTTTTTCATGTCGCCGTAACGGATTTGACAAGTGTTGTACAGTTCGTTAAAATGCGCTACGGTTTGAGGCTCCGAAACAATTTCCATCAGCGTAAACAGATTCTGAATGGGCTCCGGTTTTTCCTGGTTCATTTCGGTGGGGCCCGAGTCGGTTACCGCCCGCATCACTTTTTTACGGATGGATTTCGGATCTTCGTACAGATTAATGGCATTTCCTTCCGATTTTCCCATTTTTCCACTGCCGTCCAAACCGGGAACTTTTATCATGTCTTTCCCGTCAAACGTGTAAGGTTGCGGAATGGGAAACACTTTCTTTTTGTACATCCGGTTAAAGCGTTTGGCAAATTTCCGGGCCATTTCCAGGTTTTGTTCCTGGTCTTTTCCCACCGGCACAAAATTGGCTTTGTGGATGATAATATCGGCAGCCATCAGCACGGGGTAGGTGAGGAGACCTGCATTTACGTTGTCGGGCTGTTGCCGCGCTTTGTCTTTGAATGAGGTGGTCCGTTCCAGTTCTCCCAAATACGCATTCATATTCAGAATGGTGTAGAGCTCGGTTACTTCCGGCACATCGCTCTGAATGTAAATGGTGGCCTTTTCCGGATCAATTCCGCAGGCCAGATATTCGGCAAGTACTTGTTTAACCCCGTTCTGAAGGTTTTCGGGCGTGGGGTGTGTGGTAAGTGAATGAAGGTCGGCAATAAAAAAGAAGCAGTTAAAATCTTCCTGCATGCGCACAAAATTGCGAACCGCCCCGAAATAATTTCCGAGGTGCAAATAGCCGGTTGGCCTTATCCCGCTGAGAACTGTCGGTTTTTTTGTCATTTTTTTGAATCTGAATTTTTCAGGTCACAAAAGTAAAAAAATTGTGGATGAATTCAGCATTTTTAGCAATACTGCCGGTAAAGGCAACAAATGGTATTTTTCTGTCTGGTGTCAGAGAATCTCAATAAAATGATAAAATTAATATCTTTGATAAAAATTGAGAATTATGGAAACTTTGAGAATTGATATTTTAAATCCCAAAGCCAAATCATTATTGATAGATATGGCTGATTTAAATTTAATTGTTTCCATGCAGATACAAAATTAAGAAATTTACATCATGCCAAAAATACGGGTTACCAAACGGTTTCATTTCGAAATGGCGCACACGCTTTACGAATACGACGGGCTGTGCCGCAATATTCACGGGCACTCCTACAACCTTGAAGTAACATTGGCCGGCGAGCCCCGCAATGAACCCGGTCACCCCAAAGACGGTATGGTGATGGATTTCGGCGACCTCAAAAAAATTGTAAAAGAGCATATTGTCAGCCGGTTCGACCACTCCCTGATGGTGAACCGCTTGGTTCCGCGGGAACAAGTTGAACTGTTGCATAAAACGACCGATCGGATTATCCTGGTTGATTTTCAGCCCACCACCGAAAACATTGCCGGACATATTGCCGGAATTCTTCAGCAACAACTACCCGGCGGGGTGGAGCTGTTCAGCATTCGCCTGTACGAAACCGTTACTTCGTTTGCCGAATGGTTTGCCAGCGATAATGAATATTGAACGCAAATTTTTTTAATTTTGACGGCAGGCGTTTGCAAACCTCTTGTTGCATGAGCCCGTAAAGAAAACAGAGTTGTTGATTGACTAATACCGGAAATATGAAAAAAATTACCACAATGGCCATTTTACTGGCATTGTTTGCATGCAGCGATAAAAACCTCGATCAGCCCCCACTAATGGAATATTCGTATGATTTTGCCACCGGAACCGATGGATGGACCGGCGATTTTGCCGATTACCCGGTTGGTGAAGAAGAGTTTTACGAACTGGTGTTTGAGCACGACACCCTTCCCCACCCGCTCGACCAGAGTCAGTTTGCGCTTAAACTTTCGGGCAACAACCACAGCGACGACCTGTTTATGTTCGCCAAAAAGAAGGTTTCGGGTTTGGAACCCAACACGGTTTACTACGTAACTTTTACCCTTGAAATTGCCACAAACGTACCCGACGGAACCATGGGTGCGGGTGGAAGCCCCGGAGAATCGGTATATGTAAAAGCCGGCGCCTCGGTTACTGAACCCAGGAAGGTAATTGATAATGAAGACAACTTCTACCGCATGAACATCGATAAAAACAACCAGAGCCAAAACGGCGAAGACATGGTGGTAATCGGTAATTTTGCCAACGGAACAGACCAATTTGTTTACAAACTGAAACCCGTTACCAACGAAAAACCATTCCGTGTTACTTCCGACGACTTCGGAAACCTCTGGCTGATTATTGGTACCGACTCCGGCTTTGAATCCACCACTACCATTTACTACAACAAGGTTAAGGCGGAGTTTTATTGAGGTTAAAAACGGATTTTAATGGCAGGTTAACCTCATGATTACCCATTAAAATTCCCTGAAGCTTTCCAACGAAATTAAAAACTGTTTCTTTTACCCGGAAACCATGCTTATCAACCAAAAACGTTTTTCAATTCTTTTACCGCATTTGAGGCAGCGTCGGCCAGCATGGTAATATCGCTGCTGTACACTGCAAAACGAAAATCCCTGTTAATCCACCGGGTAAGCATTTCCTGCTCAAACATTAAAATTCCTGCTACTTTGTTGTGTTTTTTGCAGGCAGATGCAACTTTTTCAATGGCTTCCACTTCGATCGGATGGTGGATTTGCCCCGGAATGCCAAGACTGATTGATAAATCAAACGGGCCTACAAATATGCAGTCCACTCCTTCAACTGCCGCAATTTCACTGATGTTTTCGATTGAAGTGGTGGTTTCGGCCTGCACGGCAATAAATGTATTTTCGTTGGCCTGTTTCAGGTAGTCGGGGGCATTCACTTTTGCATATAAATTATGCGGCCTGCGCAAAGCGGCGCCCCGGTTTCCCATGGGCGGATATTTGGCATGCTGAATAACTTCCCGTGCTTCGGCGGCGGTATTCACCATGGGAACAAGTAATCCGGCAGCGCCTGCATCGAGTGGTTTTAAAATACTTTCCCGTTTAATTTCCGGAATCCGCACAATGACAGAAATGTTCGCTCCCCGGGCCGCGGCAATCATGACCGAAATGGTTTCGTAATTATACGTTCCATGCTCATTGTCGATAATGAAAAACTCAAAACCGCATTGTGCCAGCATATAGGCAATATTGGGATTGCGAATTTCCGAAATGATGGTTCCCAGCACCAGTTCTCCGTTCTGGAGCTTTTTTTTGATTTTATACATGGTACACTTTTTTAATATGAAAATTGTTTTGAAAATATCTTTATTATTTAAATTATATATGGCAGCAATTTTTTCATTATTAATAAGGTAATAAAGTTAGTTTTTCCCTGTTCGCCTTTTACTAAGGTTTGATGGAAAAAAATAAGGTTTGTTTGTAAATAGAAAAACCTTATTTTCAAAGTATTAACCTTATTAAAAAAGTTATATATATGAGTTTTACCTTATTACCTTATTGCTCTCCAAAAAAGATTTCTAATTAAATAATAAAATGGTCACCGCCCGTCATGCTGAATTTATTTTAGCATCTGACTGTCTTAATTTTTTATTCCCAATTAACCCAAAGCCAGACACGGCCTTTTCGGATGAAATTTCCATCCCGGTTTCAGGAATTGCATGGCAATGGAATCGTCTCTTTTTTGCGATCCCATTTTATTATAGAGTTGATTTGCTTCTTCCACTTTTTTCAGATCCAGCTCAATTCCCAACCCGGGGAGTTCCGGAATTTCCATCATTCCGTTTGTTATTTCATAGGGTTTTTTTGTTAGTCGCTGACCCACCTGCCAAATCCAGTGTGTGTCTATCGGAGTTACTTTTCCTTTGGCTGCCGCGGCAGTGTGCGCCAACATGGCCAGCGAAATATCGAAATGGTTATTGCTGTGCGATCCCCAGGTTAATCCCCAAAGCTCACAGATTGCGGAAACGCGCACTGCGCCCTGCATCGTCCAGAAATGGCAGTCGGCCAGCGGAATATCCAGCGCCTGCAACTGAATGGTTTGCACCAGCTCTTTATAATTGGTGGCAATCATGTTGGTAGCTGTTGGAATGCCGGTTGCCTTGCGGAATTCAGCCATAATCTCACGACCTGAAAAACCATTTTCCGCTCCACAGGGATCTTCGGCATACGTGAGAATTGATTTTAAAGGGGTCAGCCATTCAACGGCATGTTTTAAACTCCACGCGCCATTCGGATCAATGGTCAACCCTGCGCCGGGCAATTCTTCCGACATTGCAATCATACAATCACATTCTTTCGGTCCGTCGAGCACTCCGCCCTTTAATTTGAACGTGGAAAATCCAAATTGTTCCTTTGCCGCTTTTGCCTGTTCAATAATTCCTTTTGCATCCAAAGCTTCCTTCCGGCGAATTTGCTCCCAGTACGTACCTTCTTTTGACGGTGGAGGGTAATTGAGTGTGGTTTTTTTCGCATCGCCAACAAAAAAAAGATATCCCAGCACTTCCACTTTTTTTCTTTGTTCTCCATCTCCGAGCAACGCTGCAACCGGAACTCCCAAAACTTTCCCGGTCAGATCCAGGAATGCTGATTCAACAGCCGTCAAAACGTGAATCATCACCCGCTGATCGAAAGTCTGGTTTCCCCGGCCACCTTCATCCAACCCGGCAAATCTGGCCCGGATGGTATTCAAAACTAAATTGAGATCTCCCAGTTTACTTCCAATAATTAATTCTTTGGAATCTTCCAGCGTTTTACGAATGGCTTCTCCACCGGGTGTTTCGCCAACTCCGGAATTTCCGGCATTGTCTTTTAAAACCACAATATTCCGGATAAAAACGGGGCCGTGACCGCCGCTTAAGTTGAGCAGAAAACTGTCGTATCCGGCAACCGGAATAACTTTCATTTCTGTAACAATTGGAAAACTCATTTGAAAAGGATTAAAGTTTATCTTTTTTAACAGGCGGATTACCGCGAAACTTCGGTATTGGCAATTTTTTCGTAGAATTTTACAATGCTCGAATGGTCTTCCACATCGCAACCATCCTGTTTAATAGCCTGCATAATTTCCATTACCTGCGAAGCCAGCGGCAGCGGGACGCCAACTTTTCGTGAAGTTTCCAGTACATTGCTCATGTCTTTAATATGAAGTTCAATCCGGAATCCGGGTGCAAAATTTCTGTCCATCATCATGGGCGCTTTTGCATCCATAACGGTGCTTCCGGCCAATCCGCCGCGGATTGCCTTGTAAACCAAATCGGGGCTGACTCCCGCTTTCTGTGCCAGAACCAGCGCTTCTGAAACCGCAGCAATATTTAAAGCGACCACTATCTGATTGCACAATTTGGCAATGTTACCCGCGCCAATTTCGCCAACGTAAACCACCGAACCTGCCATTGCCATCATGATGTCGTAGTTGGCATCAAACACCTCTTTTTTCCCGCCAACCATTACTGCAATGGTTCCTTCAATCGCTTTTGGTTCGCCACCGCTAACCGGAGCATCCAGCATTTCAGCGCCTTTTTTCGAGAGCGCTTCAGCAATTTCCCTGCTGGCCAAAGGAGCAATGGAACTCATATCGATTAACACTGAACCTTCGGTTGCACCTTCAATCAAACCGTTTTTCCCCAGGGCAACTTCCTTCACTTCAGGCGAATTGGGAAGCATCGTAATGACCGTTTTTGCTTTTGATGCAATTTCAGCAGGAGTTTCTGCTGATTCAGCGCCGAGCTCTTTCAACTCACCGGCGTTCTTGTTTTTGTTCAGAACGATTAATTCGTGCCCTGCTTTCAGTAAATTTTTTGCCATGGGTTTCCCCATAATTCCTAACCCTACAAATCCTATTTTCATGATATTTTCTATTTAATTTAAATTTATAATCTATTGTCTTTTAGCAGTAAAACCAGACTTCAACTACGCTACCATTGACCGATTGTAAATTACCTGTCATTTCGAATGAGGCACGAATGGGAAATCTGAATGTTTGAAAGAGATTTCTCCTCATTCTTCGTCGAAATGACAGCTTTGTTCAAACTGTTTCAGGTAACCGGCCCGGGATTAAATAAGACCAAATCGTTGTGCAATCCCAGCTTGTCGCAGGCGACAGTTTTTTTACCGCTGGCCACCTCTAAAATCATTTTAAAAAGTTCCCATCCCATTTCTTCAATTGTTTTTTCACCGGTGGCAATCTGCCCGGCATCCAAATCAATGATATCGAACCAGCGGGCGCTCAATTTTGAGTTGGAGCCTACTTTAATAACCGGCACCATCGGCAATCCGTATGGTGTTCCCCTTCCGGTCATAAAAACGTGCATGTTCATTCCGGCAGCCAGTTGCAGGGTTCCGCAAATAAAATCGCTGGCCGGTGTGGCGGCAAATATCAATCCTTTCCGGCGAATTTTTTCCCCGGGCCCCAACACATCAACAATTGGACTGGTGCCCGATTTTGCCACCGAACCCAGCGCTTTTTCCACAATATTACTTAATCCGCCGGTTTTGTTTCCCGGAGCCGGATTAGCGGTTCTGTCCGCCTGACCCAACATCAAATAATCGTCGTACCATTTCATTTCGTTGATCAGGGCATTTCCAACTTCTGCATTTATGGCCCTGGGAACCAGCAAATGAACCGCATCCCGCACTTCAGTCACTTCCGAAAACAGCACACTTCCTCCGGCGCGCACAATTAAATCGGCAGCAAAACCGGCCGCCGGGTTCGATGTTATTCCCGAAAACGCATCGCTTCCGCCACATTGCATACCTACCACCAGTTCCGATGCAGGGCAAATTTCCCGTTTGTGCCGATTAAGTTTTTTCAACCGGGTTTCGGCCATTTGAATAATTCCTTCCGCCATGGCACTAAACCCGGAAAATGCATCATCCTGCATCATCATAATATTTGAAATTTCGGGTGTGACGGAAGTATCTGCAGTTGTTCCGTTGGCAAGCAAAAGACTTTCGGGACGCAATTTTTCACAACCCAGGCCAATAATTAAAACTTCTCCTCCAAAATTCGGATTGGTGGAAATATTTTGGATGGTCCTAATCGGAATAACTGCAGCGGGAACATTTATGGCAACCCCGCATCCGTGCGAGTGATTTAACGCCACAACATCATCTACATTCGGATATTTTGGAAGGATTTCCTGCTTTATTTTTTTTACAACAAATTGCGTAAACCCGGCCACACACTGAACACTTGTGGTAATTCCCAAAACGTTTTTTGTACCCACACTGCCATCCTGATTTCGGAAACCCAAAAACGTATATCCTTCCAAAGGATTCAATTCCGGAACAGAGGTTTCGGGCAGGGGAATTGATTTTAAATCGGGAGGTTCAGGAGTTGTAATTTTTGATGAATTTACCCACTCCCCGGCAGAAATGAGTTGATTTGCAAAACCAATGGGTTGCCCGTAACGGATAATTTTTTCCCCTTCACCAATATTTTGCAAAGCCACTTTGTGCCCCATGGGGATGTTTTCACGAAGCTGAATTCCGTTTTTAATTCGATCGCCTTTTTTTAATCCCCCTGAATGGACAATTATTCCAACGTTATCGGTTTCAGTGGTTTTAATTACGATATGTGTATCCGATTCGCTCATTTAAACCAAAGGTAAAACTTTCGACAAAATCATAACCGCAATTAAACCGGTAAATCCCATCACCAGTAACAGCATCGAAAAATAACGAATGGTTTCCTTTTCTTCCATTCCGCTCATTTTTGTGATAATCCAGTACCCGCTGTCGTTCATCCAGGCAAATATTTTTGAACCGCAGCCAATGGCCATGGCGAGGTAAACCGGGTGAAACTGCAACCCGGAGCCGGCAAGACCGCTCATAATTCCTATGGCCGTTACCATGGCAACCGTTGCGCTTCCCTGCGCGGTTCGCACGGCAGCGGTAATAAAAAATGCCATGGGCAAAAGCGCCATGTGGTAATTTGCCGCCAATCCTTCAATCCGTATTCCAATTCCGGTTTGCTGCATCATTTGTCCGAAAGCCCCTCCCGATGCGGTTATCAGAATAATAATTCCGGCGCTGGTTAACGATTCGAATACAAATTTTTTAAATTTTGGTACTTCTTTTATTTTAGACCAGAGTAAATACAGGGCGATGAATGAAGCAAGGGCGAGCGCAATATTTGCATCGCCCAGGGTTGCAAATACATCTGCAACGCCTTGCTGAAATGAGCTCAAACCGGCGTTTGTCCGGCTCACCAGCATTTTTGAAATTGTATTTCCGGTGATTAAAACAATGGGCAGTAAAATGGGGAAAACCGAAATCCATAAACGCGGTAAATCCTTGTTTTCCTGGCCGGAAAACTTCCTTAAATCTTCAATGCTTATATCGGGCGTATCGCGCATGGGTAAATTCCATTTCCGGGTTACCCAAACCGAGTAGGCATAACCACCGGCAACGGTAATTATCCCGATAACCAGTCCGCCGATTATCATGGTGCCGATATCAATCCCCATTTCTTCGGCAACAAACAAAGGTCCGGGCGTTGGCGGCACTAAGGAATGTGCCATGACCCCACCCGCAATAACCGCCATTAAATAAAGTCCGAACTTTTTCGGATTTCGTACTCCCATCGATTTTACAATGGGAATCATAAGGTAAAAAACCGTGTCGAAAAAAACCGGAATAGCCAGTGTAAAACTTCCGGATAGCAGCGCCAGCGAAGTATTCTTTTTCCCGAACAGTTGCAGCAATCCGCGGACAATACGCTCGGCGCCGCCGCTTTTCATCAGCGAGGTACCAATTATGGAAGCGAACGCGATGAGGATACCAATTTTTCCGCTGGTGTTTCCAAAAGCCGTTGCCACCCGGGTTCCAATTCCCAAATTTGACATGGATTGCGCCTGCTGTTCCGGAATCCCGCTGTGAACGGCATAGTTGTAAATGAGTTCAGGAGAGGTGAGCAGACCGGTTACCATGGCGGCAATGAGCAGCGAAATAACAGCATGAAGTTTTAAAACAATGATACAAAACAGCACCACTACTGTTCCAGCTAAAATAATAAGAATTGGATCCATAATCTTTTAATCAACCGTACGTTTTACAGGTTAACCCCGATTAAGATTCAGTAATCCCGAAGCTTCGGGCCAACTTCATCTAAGTCGGGATTAACCTGAACTTTATTCATATTTATAAAAATTTATGAAAAGAACAGGTTAAATGTAAAGGAAATTTTTCAGGCAGCAATTTAGAGACTGTTTCGATTTTTATATTTTAGTTATGAGTATAAACCATTTAAACGCTGACAGACACCATTGGCAGGTCCGGATTATTAATAAGGTTA